>CAOKWI010000017.1 GCA_948473115.1 uncultured Lachnospiraceae bacterium
TCTCAGGATTCCTTTGTCATTCTCAGGATTCCTTTGTCATTCTCAGGATTCCTTTGTCATTCTCAGGATTCCTTTTTACTCTCCGCATAGGCATTGGCTCCCGTGCCGATATTTTTCTTCATCTCCGTGTCCGCGAGGACATTCTGCAGCTTATAATAATCCAGCACGCCGATGTTTCCCTCCCGCAGCGCCTGAGCCATGGCCTTGGGGATCTCCGCCTCCGCCTGTACCACCGCCGCGCGCATTTCCTGCTCCAGGGCCACCGCCATGGCACGTCTTTCCTCCGCCCTGGCCTGAGCGATCTTATTGTCCGCCTCCGCCTGCAGGCTCTGGAGGTTTGCCCCGATATTCCTGCCGATATCGATGTCCGCAATATCTATGGAAATGATTTCAAAAGCGGTTCCCGAATCCAGCCCCTTATCCAGCACCAGCTTGGAGATATCGTCGGGATTCTCCAGTACTTCGCTGTGGGTGGGGGAGGATCCCACCGTGGTGACAATACCCTCGCCGATCCTGGCCAGCACGGTCGCCTCCCCGGCGCCGCCGATCAGCCTTTCCAGGTTGGTACGTACCGTCACCCTGGCTTTCACTATCAGCTCAATCCCGTCCTTTGCCACTGCGGATATCAAAGGTGTCTCTATCACTTTGGGCGTAACACTCATGGTCACTGCCTCAAAGACGTCACGACCCGCCAGGTCTATGGCAGAGGCTTTCTCAAAGGACAGGTTCATACCCGCCCGTTCCGCCGCAATCAGTGCATTGACAACGCTGTCCACATCGCCGCCCGCCAGGTAATGCGCCTCCAGCTGGTTCGCCGTCACCTGTATCCCGGCTTTTGTAGCCTTGATCAGCGGAAAAACAATCTTCTTCGGCACCACGCGGCGCAGCTTCATCCCCACCAGGTTAAAGATGCCCACCCGCACATTGGCCGCTACCGCCGAGATCCACAGTCCCACAGGCACAATGGTAAAAAATGCCACAATCAGCAAAAAGATCACACATAAGATAATTATTTTAATAACCATACAATCTCCCTATCCTTTCTTCCCCTCTAAGGAACTGTTAAGAATTAAAACCAACGCTTCCCCGGTGCCTCCGGCAGATGCGCGTGGATTTTCCAGTCAATGTTTCCCTGATTTCTTCACGATCAGCCTGTTTGCGCTGATCTTATAAATAACAATTGAACTGCCTTTTTCAATGTAGGTTCCTTCGGAAACGACATCCAGGTCAATCCCGTCAAAATTGCCCTTCCCCGCAGGGCGGAGGTTTGTAGTCGCAATACCCTCCCTGTCCAGCAGATAATTCAGATCCGATGTTCCCAGGGAGACATCCTCCGAATGCAGCGCCGTATCCAGAATAATCGGCGATCTGAACTTCCGATAATGCATCAGTCCCATAATGACCGCCATCAGTATACCCAGGATCACGATTACCACCACAGTCACCAGGATCCCTTCCTCCAGGGAATCCGTCACCAGAAACACCCCTGCCACCAGACAGATGATACCACAGATTCCCGGAGCCCCAAACCCCGGCACCACCAGTTCAATACCTACCAGGACAAATCCCGCGATCAATAACGCAATGCCGATCCATACCAGCGTCTCCATTTAACCTTTCACCTCCTGTTCCAAAACAGTCTTTTTCAGCCTTACAGTAAATACAGTCTCTTTTTCATCGGATCTCAGTGAAATACTTCCACCATTCTTCCTGAGCACATTGGAGACAATGAACAGCCCCATCCCGTGCCCCGGCTCCTTCTTCGTGGTTACACCCGGCCTGAATACAGCCGCCTGCCTGTCCTCAGGGATCGGGGAGCCGTTGTCCGACACGGAGAACAGGTAATCCTCCCTGTCCTCGCTGATCTCCAGCAGGAGTTTCCGTTCTGATTCCTTCTCCGCCAAAGCGGTGATGGCGTTATCGATCAGATTGGAGAGCACCCTGCAAAGTTCCCACGGCTCCATCTGCAGCTGCCTGAGGTCTGATTTTACCTCCACATAGAAGTCAATATGGGCCGATTCCGCTTCTCCCATCTTTGCCATCAACAGTGCGTTGATGGAGGGGACAGACGTGCGGATGGCCTTCCCCACTTTCATCATATCCCTGTATATGGGTTCCAGGTAATCATGAAGCTCCCTGTATTCCTCCAGCTCCATCATTCCGTACACCACCTGCATATGGTTGAGGTAGTCATGTCTCTGGCTCCTCAGCTCGCTGTTTAACCTCTGCATCTGTCCGCAGTTCTCCAGAAGGCTGTCATAACGCCTGCGCAGCTTCTCATACAGCAGAAGCATCCATGCCAGACAAAGCATCAGTATGACCACTACGGCCAGGCAAAAATATAGGCTGATATTCATTTCCATTTCTCCGCACATGTACTTTATACTCACGGTCAATGAAATTTACCGTGAGTATTGCGCCAGCCGCAGCCGCGAAGCGGCATATTTCCTTATGCGGCTGTGTGCATCATTTTATACTGAGCGGTCAGTCTTTTTGACCGCCAGTATAAGACTGATTTCATTCTATCACAGTTCCTTTCCCAGCCAACAGGAAATTTCTGAAATATACATTTTCCGCGTTAAAATGTCATGCAAAGCAGCAGACCGCGCATATGGCGTTGATCCATAGCGACGGCCTGCTGCCCGTTACTTCTTATTTTTTTATTCTTAAGCAAGGTATTTCATATACTTTTCATCCACTTCTTCATCCAGGAAGACGATCCCCAGGATCCCCGCTCCGGTATGCGCGCCTATGGCGCATCCCACCTGGGTTTCCAGGATATCCTTCACATGATACCTTTCCCGCAGCTGTTCCTTGATATAGGAAAACGCTTCCTGATCCGTTCCGTAGCAGGCGCCGACGGTCTGCTTTTCCAGGCACTTCCCCTGCTGCCCTACCATTTCCAGCATTTTATTCCGGGCATTCTTCCATCCCTTTACCCTGCCCACCGCCTTCAGCGACCCGTTTTCATCCACTATGATGATAGGCTTGATATTCAGGGCATTTCCCATGAGGAAGGAAGTACGGCTCAGCCTGCCTCCCTTAAAAAGGTAATCCAGCTCCGCCACCGTGATCACATGGACCATATGCTCACAGAAAAATTGTGCCGCTTCCAGGAGCAGTTCCCTGGGCGCCCCGTTGCCCTGCATACGGAGTAATCTCTCCACCACTAGCCCATACCCGATGGATGCACATTTCGAATCAATGATCGTCATCTGAAAATCAGGAAATTCCTCCCTGACCTCCTGGTAAGCAAGGCGCGCCGCATTGTAGGTTCCCGCGATCCCCGTGGAAAAGCATATGTATAAGACCTCATCCCCCCTCTCCGCAAAGGATCGGAAATGCTCCTCAAACATATACTGACTGATGTGGTAGGTCGAAATATCTGCCCCCGACTGCTGGATCCGGTAAAATTCATCCGCATTCAGATTTTTCCCGTCCAGATATTCCTTCTCATTTATTACCACCGGCGTGGGCATGACATACAGCCCATACTTTTCGATCACGCTTTGCGGGACATCCGATGCCGAATCGGTAATAATACAAAATGCCATAGTTTTTCTCCTGTTCCGGTGCTGAAATCGTCTATCATCCAATGCTGTCAAAACCGAACATCCATACATTGCCTGCCCGGTTTCAGCACAACCTATATTTTCTCTCAATGACATTTTACGATTTTACCGGGCGTTTTGCAATCGGAATTTTCAGGAGTTTGTATATACCTCTGTGGCGAGAATTTTACTGCACAATTCCGTATATTCCTCATGGGAAATTTCCGTCCCATTCCATGTGTACTTCAGTTCAGGCTCTTCATGGTCCGGGTCGACAAGTTCCTCCCCAAAATTGATCTCTGCGACTAAATGATCAGCTCCTTCATATTTTTCCATATGGTAAAATTCAAATCCTGCACTCGATCTGCTGCTATACATGATCCAGACTGCCCCATTATAATAGACATATGAAAGGGTGAGCGCAGTGCCTTCCGCCACAGCAAATTCATATACCATGCCATCACGCGCATCAAGGTATATTCCGCCATAAGGACCACAGATAATGAGTTCGTTTTCCCCATCATTGTCAAGATCGACTTTCTCTCCAATGGAATAGGAATCCCATTCTTCGGTGCCCATCTTTAAGTCAGTAATGTAAAATGCCGATGTCTGGTCTGTAGGGTCAACAGCACTTATTGAGCCATTGATAAATAAATCCAAAAGTTCGTCTGCCGTCCTGTCCGAATCCACAGACTCATCATACATATTCGGCACATCCGATGTTATACGACTCCCCTCATACCCATATGCGTCAGACCCCGCTTCCGTTTTCCGAGCGGAATGATATAAAAAATCAACCTCTTCAAATGTGGATTTCCCGTAATATACATCTATTCCATCTGTGCCGTATTCCAGGATATAATAACCGAAAGCAGCCTCTCCATCAGATAACACCTGCTCAGGATACTTAAGGTATATCCTGTTGCTTTCTATGGCTTCTATATTGGATGAATCAGCAAGGAAGCGATAGGAAGATTCTGATTCATAATCGGATATATCATATCCATGGGATGTTTTTTCGATGATCAGCCTACCGGTTCCATCACCTGACACATAGGTATATTCCCCTGTCAGTTTTTCCAGTTCCTCCTTCGTACTTTCTGCCAAGTCCTTATCGGCTGAACTGCCAATATCATTGTCCTGTTCCTGCTGTGATCCGCCGGCACTTCCCCCGATATCCGCCGTACCGCTTTCTACGCCCGTTTGCGCTTCCCCGAGGGAGTCTGCCTGCCCGCATGAAGAAAGCATAAGCATGACCGCCCCTGCCGCCATTGCCATTTTCACCTGTTTCATTACCAGTCATTCCTCCTGCTCCGTAAAATAAAACAAGGCCGCTGATTGCCTTGAATAAGGTCACTATACCATAATGAAAATGACAACAAAATAGGGGCTGTGCAAACGACATGATTTTTGCGCGAACAGCACGGTTCAATGCCCAAAGCACATTCTCCACTTAAAAAACTCTTTCTTAAACTCCTTGCTGCGCGTCCTCCCAATCACGACTTCCAGTCCGTTACAGAGCGTAACCTCATGACTGTTTACCTTTTCAATATATTTTAAATTCACAATATAAGACCGCTGTACCTGGAAAAAGCCAAATCGTGACAGGCTCCGCGCTGTTTCTGAAATCCGGCCTTCACAGATATATTCCCTGCCATCCAGCAGGAGATACCTTAATTTCCTTCCGCTCGTTTCCACAAGCAGGAGCTCATTCAGGCTGATTGTCACGCGGATTCCGGCTGTATCATTGCACTCGATGGCCCGGTCCTGTATCCTGGTTCTCATGAAAAAACCAAGCGCCTCGTCAATTTCCTCCAGATGCCTTTTGTCAATGTACCTGAATGCATTCACCCTGTAGCCCAGCCTGGCCAGCTCCTCATGTGACGTCAGAAAGCAGATCTTGCACGGATTCCCGGTATCCATCAGCTGTTCTGCTATTTCAAAACCATCCTCCCCTTCTGCAAGCTCAATATCCAGGAATAATAAATCCGCGTCCGGGTTTTTCATAAAATCTTTTCCATTGCTGTAGGAGCTGACCTGGAATGGAATATTCTGGGCCCCGCAGTATTTTTCCACAATGGCCTGTATCTTCTCCCTCCATACCACTTCGTCTTCCACGATCCCTATTTTCATACCCTGCTCTCCTTCGGGACGGCAATGCTGACCTGAAACAGCGCTTCCCCGTTTTCCTCTATGGACTCCATATAGAATTCGCCATGATACTTTTCGACGGCTGCCGCAATATTTTTCAGGCCAAACCCATGGTTCTCCCGATCCTTTTTTGAGGTTTTCATAATGCCTTTCCCGGTGTTTATTTTTTGCGCCGCACTATTGCTGACGATGATAAAAAATTCCTTCCCATGCTCCATGAGTGTAACGCGGATTTTGGGAACAGCCGCTTTTACAGCCGATTCCATGGCATTCTGCAATATATTTCCCATCAGTGTCGTAAGATCAAACATAGTAAGAGGCAATTTCCCGGCCAGCTTTCCTGATACGGCAAACTCTATCTTTTCCTTTGCCGCCAGATACTGATAGTAATTTATGATAACGTCAAGGAAACC
Organism: uncultured Lachnospiraceae bacterium; assembly: GCA_948473115.1. Lineage (GTDB taxonomy): Bacteria > Bacillota > Clostridia > Lachnospirales > Lachnospiraceae > Acetatifactor. The sequence continues at coordinate 6,116 of CAOKWI010000017.1, forward strand.
GTCCCCTGTGTGAAGCTTTAAGCCAAACTCATTCTGAATGTTCCAGATGGCATCTATGTACTCTTTGGCCTCTTCTGCCTTTTCCTGGTTCACCAGTTCCCTGAGGACGCCCATATGGTTGACCAGGTCATGCTTAAAACGGCGCAATGACACCGACTGCTGCAGCTGGTAATCGTATTGCTGCCTCTGCATCTGCATCAGGGATTGAAGCGTCCTGTTCTGCCTGGCAGACAATCTGTTCTGAATGGCAAGCCCCAGTGTCAGAAAAATGGAATACAGCGCGCCTGCCAAACTGACAAAAAATACCACATAGGCATCCCAGCCATACATGGCATGGCTTTCATTGAAGGATACAAACACAAAATCATAAAACGTCTGAAAAATGCCACCCTGTATCAAAATCGCCAACCGGTACTTAAGCCCTATATCGCACAGAAAGACCTCATTCTTTTTCAGAAGCCGGAAATACACCAGAAGATATACCAGAAATGAGATCAGGTATGCAGGCTCCATCCACCATGCTATGCCGGTATCGGCAATCCCGCCGCCTATTAACACAATCTGTAACAGCATGACGCTGAACGTATCAATGATACCGGTAAAATACATGAGGGCGGCGCTTAAGACAGCCAGACGCCCCGGGCGTTCCTCGTAAAATAAGCTTATGGAAAGCATGCTCCAGACGATGTAGGTTATGGGGGAATTGGTATCAAAGTATGCATTGAATGCGCCCGCAAGCAATACGGCCAGCACAGACGCACCAAGGAGGAATTTGTTTTTCCTGGGTCTTAACCGGAATCCACAGGAAAGGATAAACAGGTATATGATATAATTCAGAATGTTATCTACAATGTAAATCACCGTTGCCTCCGTCCTGCCATCCCCCCGCGTATTCCCCTATCCGTCACACATTCCCCACATACACCTTTTCCAGATATTTCCCGGCCTCCCGGGCAAGGCGGTACAGCTGCTGCACGTCCGTGGCCTCCCTGTCCCGCATGCGGTACCGCGGGAAAAAGCGGGTGATATGAAGGGGGATTGCCGGATGGATGCCGGAAATCCACTTTGCCTGGGCTCCCATCTCCTCAGGGGAATCGTTCTCCCCGGGCACGATCAGCGTGGTCAGCTCCACATGACAGCTTTCCGCCGCCCTGGCGATAAAAGCCTTGACCGTCTCCAGATCCCCGCCAAGCTTCCGGTAATACTCCTGGCGAAAGCCCTTCAGGTCAATGTTCATGGCATCCACCCAGGGCAGCAGCTCCTCCAGCACACCCTGGGCGGCAGTGCCGTTGGTCACAAGCACATTCACCATGCCGCGTTCCCTCACCAGCCGCGCCGTGTCACGGACAAACTCCCAGCCCACCAGGGGCTCGTTATAGGTATAGGCCACGCCGATGTTCCCTGCCCTTTTCTGCTCCTTCCATGCAAACGCCGTGTCTGCAAGCTGCCTGGGAGAGACATATTCCGCGCCGGACGCCTCCCTGCCCGTCATGGAAATCTCATGGTTCTGGCAGAAGGGGCACCTTAGGTTACAGCCGTAGCTTCCCACGGACAGGATCATGCTTCCGGGGTGAAAGTCATGGAGCGGCTTCTTTTCAATGGGATCCAGCGCCATGGAAGTAATCATTCCATAATTTTCGCAGATGATTTCACCGCTTTCGTTTTTCCTGGCTCCGCACAGCCCCGTCTGCCCGGGCTCCAGCGCGCAGTGATGCATGCATACCTGGCATGTCGTTTTCATAGATTATTTTCCTCCCTAATCAAAGACCCCGCTGCAGGCAACGAGGTCTTTGACCCTCGCGGCATTCGTAAGCCAGCCTTGCTGGCTTTAATATCCATGTAAACATGGCTATTTTCCTCATTGCTCGCGGGAATGATGCCGTATCACCTCAAAGCGCTCCAGTTCCACGCGCTCATTGGCTTTGATTCCCGCCTTCTGCTTCGCAATGGCAATCTGCTCCTCCACGGTGTCCACGCCCTCCAGGTTCGGCAGCAGCAGCCCCCGCCTTGCGCCCTTTGTCACAATGACCCCGTACCGCGCCGTGTCCAGCTCCCCAGGGGAGGAGATCCGCTCTGTCTCCCCCAGCACATCCACGCTGACGGTCAGGCGCTCCAATTCCCAGGCTTCCACGGGAGAAAACCTGGGATCCTCCGAACAGGCGCTGACGGCATTATGCATGATCTCCTCCGCAAGGGAGTCCCGGACTGCCTGGATGGTGCCGATACAGCCCCTGAGTTTTCCATCCTCCTTCAGGGATACGAAGGCGCCGGCCCTGCTGTGGTATAATTCCTCCGGCAGCCCCTGTGGCATCTCGGGAAGCTTCCCCGTCCCCACAAATGTCTCGATGGTATATCTTGCCAGCCGCACATAAGGGTCTTCCCTTTCCCGCAAGGCAAGAAGCCGCAGCCGTTCCTTTTCCTCGTACTGCTCCAGGAAATTCCGTGATGCGTCTTCTCCGCGGGGCCGGTAGATACAGACGCCATACCCCACCCCGAAGGGACCCTCATAGGAAAGCCGCTCCGTCTCCACGGCAGTCCGGTCAAAAGCACCCGCCAGGATGGTAAAGGAACGATGTCCGCATTCCGCCGCCTTCTCGCAGAAGCTTTCCGAAAATTCCAACAGCTCGCCGAAAGCACCCCTGCCCATCACGTCCATGATCCGTGCATCGTAGGCAGGCCCCTCCTCCTGATAGCCGTAGGGTCCGTCCTCTTTCAGCTTATGGGACAGGTCGCCGCTGGCAATCAATACCGTGTTCCGTCCGAGGGTCCGCGCTACTGCCCTGATACATTGTCCCAGCCGGTAGTGGTCCGCCAGGGACAGACCCGACAGGCCGATCCTGACCAGGCGGTATCCCGTCCAGTACTGATTCACAAAGTACAGGGGCACCATGGTGCCATGATCCAGCTTCCTCTCCCGTTCCCCCAGCGTCCCCGCCGGTAAACCGGACACCTCCGCCTCCTGGCACAGCGCCCGGACAAATTCCGTGTCATAGGAGACCTCCATGGAGACCTGCCCGGCGCGGAACTGTCCGAAGTCTCCCTTTGCCCCCTGCCCCGGCGATATATGGAAATAGTCCGCATACATTGTCTGGTGAGGGGAAAGGAGCACTATCGTCTCCGGCTGCAGGTGGCCGACGGCCTCCGCCGCCTTATGGTATGCATCGATTGTCTTCTGGATTTTCCTTTCTTCACCGCCGCCCACATCGGGTATGATGAGCGGCGGATGGGGCACCATGAATCCCGCTGAAATTCCCATAATAATCCTCCTGTGCAATGCTATTTCCACTGCGTTTCCCTACATAGTCTTTTCCTGTTCTATGCACAACAGGAAACCGTCGCTATATGGCAACAGGCAGATCAAAATCCAGTCTGCCAAACTTCCTCAGTATGTCCAGGTCGCGTATGATAAAACTGCTGCCCCAATAGTAGTTTCCAATTGTCTGTTCGGCCACGCACCACCGCCCGCCGTCCGGATGGGGCGTATTTTGCTCATATGCTTCAAGTTCCCCGACAGAAGGAAGCTTAAGTTCACGTGTCTCAAGCAGCGAGTCCACGATTGTGTCCAGATTCCTTTCCACGGTGCGCCTGCACTCCGGATAAAAGGGACTCTCCGGCGAAGCCACAAAGTACACCGGCAGCGGCAGCCAGGACGGATAGGTTGCGGGATCATACGTTTTAATATTCAATGCCTCCGGATCGTAATCGGGATAACCGTGGAGCAGTACCTTCCCGCTTTGCCGGTACCGTTCTTTCAGTCCCTCCGCCTTCCGGTAGATACTGCTGCCCTCGTCCGCGTGTCTGAGGAGGAAATCCGCAAGGCGTTTAGTCACCCCGATATCGGCCTTTGCTGCTTTTCCGGAATGGTAATGAAACCATGGCATGTGGGCAAAGTCGTTATTGCTGGGAATTCCCTGCATGCCCACCCAGCCGTCCTCCAATAAATATGCCCCGGAGGCCAGGTATCTGACAATACCTGCAATGATCCTGTCTTTTATGTCACTTTCATGCTCCCCTGCGAGATCCAGGTAATCCAGCGCAATGCACACCGTATAGGGAGAAGAGTTTGGGTTCCAGTTGTTGCACTCGATATTATGCCCAAAACCTCCGTCCTTATTTTGGTAGCTGGACAAAACCCGCAGGAAATCATCGCAGCTGCCATTTTCAAACAGGAATTTCCATCTCGTATAGTCCAGGGGCCTTGCGCCGCGGTGAACCAGCTTTCTCAATCTCAAAAATTCATCAAAGGATATTCTTTTCACTGTCGTTACCTCCGTCTCTGCATCCCTGTTTCAATTCAGTTTCCTTATTTCCCGGTTGAAGCAGGATAACACGCTTACGGCAAACCCGCATATCCCGGTGCACAAAAACATTGCCGCCATGCCGCTTCCGGCAGCATTCCCGACCATTGCACCCAATAGTCCCGCCAATCCGTTCCCGGAGCCCATAAACGGCTCAAACACATAGTCCGCCAGACAGCCTCCCAGGACAATACCAAACGGTATCGTTCCGTACTGGATGGCATTCCTCACCGCAAACACCCGTCCCTGTATGTCGGACGGAATCTTTCGGTACAGTATCGTGTTCTGGGATGCCTGTATAAAGGGAATCGGCAGACTGGCACAGACCGCAGCAGCCGACCACCAGAAGGTATTCCGGCCGATAGCCATCAACAGATCCCCAAACAGAAAGGACAGCGCCGCCGAAACATAAACCGCCGCTGCCTTATGCCGGCTCTCCTTCTTTATGGAGACGGCGATGCCCCCGGCAATCCCGCCTGCACCCATGCAGGCATTCACAATGCCGAGCGCAATGCTGTCTCCGGCGCTTCTCGCCAGAATCATGGGTGAGAGAATATTTTCATAGGTCAGCCTTGAAAAAAAGTTGATCAGCGCCATTGTCAGCATCATGTATAAAATGCCCTTTTCCTTTTTCAGGAAGGCAAACCCCTCCGCTATTCCGGCAAAGGGGGAACGGTACGTCTTTTGCTGCGCCTGCTCCGGGATTGTGATGAAGAACAACAGCACACAGAACGCAATTACAAAGCTGGCCAGATCGATCAGCAGGATAAGCGGGAGGCCGCCTGCCGCAAACAGGAAAGCTGCCAGCATGGGACTGAACACCACGATCAGGTTATTGGAAAAAGAGTTCATCCCGCTCACATTTGAAATCTTTTCCTCCGGCACGAGCCGCCCTGTCGCCACAGCGGACGCAGGCTGCTGAAATGCGTTTGTTATGCCGATCACCGTATTGATGACATAAATATTCCAGACCGAAAGCCTTCCCCTGAGCAAAAACGCCAATACTGCCAATGAGCCAATCGCCGCAATGCTGTCCGACACCAGCATGATCGTTTTCTTGCCGTGCCTGTCTATAAAGCTGCCGACAAACAGGCTTAAAATGACATAAGGCACATAATTGCAGAAGGACATCATGGAAACAGACATGGCAGAATGGCTCTGCCCATATGCCCACAAAACAAGCGCAAACCCGGTCATGGAACTGCCAAGCCCGGACACGCTCTGACTGAACCACAAAATGATGTAGCTCTTAAAAGATCTTTCGTTTATTGGTTCGTTTACTGGTTCGTTTATTGGTTCGTTTATTAAATTCTTTTTATTATTTTTCATTGAATTTTCTCCATTCTATTCTTTTGATTTCCAGAATAAAAAGTACAAAATCCAATGCGGACGATCCTTTTTACCTCTGCACAAATTTCGTCCGGTCATCAGACTTTGTACAGAGTTCTTTGCTCAAGTCGATCCTGAAATGGCAAAGCATTTTCCCACCTCCTTCAGGCAGCTTCCAATCGTGAAAGTCAGGAGCGCTGCAAATTTGCCTTATCTACACAGTCATAAAAATCAAGGATCACCGGATTCAGTTCCTTTGCCTGTTCCCCCACAAAATGCGGGCGGTGGCCTCCGCCTTTCACCTCGTATCCCTTTGCGGACGGAACTCTTTCCTTAAGCTCCGCGCAGGTTCCAAAGGGATCCTTTTCGCCGTTTATGAAGAATGCCGGACACCTTATTGCCGCCCATTCATCATCCGTCAGGTTCGGGTGTGTTTTCCAGTCCGCCACTGTTGTCCTTAAATACGTCTGCCAGTCGCCCCTGTGGGCGTCATAGTGCCTTGACTTCATGTCCTCAATAAATCCGGTGTCATTTCTTTCCAGAAGGCTTTCCGGCAAAAAGCTGTCTGCGCTTTCCACCCTGGGATAAGCTCCCCCTCCGACTGTGACAAGGCTTTTCACCTTTTCAGGGTACTTTGCCGCCATATAGCATCCCACATATGCGCCGCAGCTATAGCCAAACAAATGTGCGGATCGAATCCCCAAGGCGTCCATAAAGCCCGCCATGTCGTCCGCGATCATGCGGCTGTTCCATTCAAGACTGTCGCATCTTGTTCTGCCGTGACCTCTGAAATCCGGATAGAGACACCTGTATTTACCCGAAAATGGCAGTATCTGGGCCGAGAAAGCCAGCAGCCCTCTGCTGAAATGGCTGTGAAGGAACAACAGCGCTTCCCCCCTGCCAAATTCCTCATAAAACAGATTCAAATCGTTTAATTTGATATAAGGCATCCTTTTTCCTCCGTCTCATTGGTTTTCAGTCATACGATCCTGCCGCTTCGCCGGATTCGGGCATGTCAGGATCCAGGTGAAACCAAAACGATCTTTTATAATAGATCCGCAGCCATCATCATCCGGTTCCGGATGGGGCTGCAGCGGAGCAAGTATGGTTCCGCCTTCTGCCAGTACAGATATCGTATGTAACGCCTCCGCTTCCGAGTCCAAGTGAATCATCAGCTTTATGTCTGTGTTTACCCCGGCACAGTCAAAGGTATCTCCTCCCGCCATGCGCGTATTGCCGAGAATAAACTCCACATGCATTACTTTTCCAACCTGTTCCGGCGTCACATCAAAATTGCTTTCGCTCCACCGGGAAATAAAAAGGATTTCACCGCCAAACGCCTCAATATATGTCTTAACCGCCTCCTCGCAATTCCCCTGAAACGACAAATAAGGAATAATCTCTTTCTTCGCTTTTTCCATGCTGCATTCTCCTTTTCCATCCATACTACATGACGCCAGAATTTACCGTACCGCACTGGATAAACGTATATGGCTGGCGTTATGAAGTCAGATTAATCGCAAATTTTAACTGTTAAGCAGTACAAAATACAGGAAGAGTATATGGTCTCTCCCATATCATCATAACATTACAAAAATTATCCCGCAATACCATTTCTGTCCGACTGATATCAACAATATATCCGCTCCGGGCGAGGCAAACGGCATCTTTTCCCTCTCAGCAGCCAGGATCCAACACCTTCAACAGTTTGACCGGCGGCCGTAATGTCATTATTTCATAGCATAGAAGCCTTTCTCGCCGCAGCAGACATCAAAAAACGTGCTCGCATCAATGCTTCACAGAAAAGTAGCTTATCAAAATATACCAGCGCTTTTTCAGACAATCGTAAATATGATAAAGCCGTCGTTCTCCATCACTAAACTCCCCCTCGATATCCGGAGGGTGTCATGTGATAACAGGAGCGGAAGGTGCGGTTAAAGGTTTTCTGGCTCTCGAAGCCTGCTTCCTGCCAGATTTCCATGATGCTGCGGTCTGTTTCCCGCAGCAGCCGTGCGGCGTAGTCCAGCCGGAGCCGGTTTAAGTATTCATGAAAGGTACAGTGCAGCCTGCCTGTGAAAACCCTGGAAATATAGAACTTGTTGAAATGCAGCTCCTGTGCGATTTTATCTAACGTCAAAGGCTCTTGAAAATGTGTGGATATATATGAAATGACCTGATAGCCGATATCCGTGTGGGACCGACTGTTTCTGGGAAGCAGGGTCGTATCCGAAAGCAGATATGCCAGAATCAGATTCAGCCAAGCCTCGCTGACAGAAAGAGACCGGTTCTTATATAACAGTATATTGTCAAAGGCAGACGAAAGGTCTGTGTCATAAATAACGGAAGAGAAAAAAGGACACTTGAGCTGCTTTTGGCAGAGCGTATGATAGTATCCCATTGCCAGAGAGGGGGAAAAAATGCATAAAACGGCATGCGAAAATTCCTGTGTCACATAGCTGTGAACCATATCCGGAAAGATAAGGGCAATCTCGTTTTTCCGCAGCACCTTCGTCTGATCGGAAACAGACACCTCCATGGCTCCTTCCCGAATCAGTATTAACTCGGCTGCATGGTGCAGGTGTGCAGGAAAAGTCAGGTCCTTTGAAGAAAAGCAATGGAATTCTTCTTTCTTTTCATAAAACGGCTGCATGGGCAGACACTCCTTCTCATAACATGTGAACAGTGCAACTTTTGGGTAGTTTCTTTGGGGTTCTGACCATCATTTTACAGGAGAAGCTGTTATACTGCAAGTAAGGAACTGTTAAAGAATAAATCTTTAAATGCAAGGTTAATTCTTAACCGTTCCGAAGAACGAAATGGCCCATTCATTCCCGCGGGCAATGGGTCAGGTCAGTGTAACCGGCCTGGCGCCGCTGCAGGCGGTATGCTTGGAAGTATGAAAGGTTCAGGAGGAGGATTTTCATGGAAACAACAAAAAAGGTACTGATTTTTCAAGGCGGATGGGACGGCCATGAGCCTGCGCTGGTGGCCAGAAGATTTGCCGCAATGATGGAAAAGCACGGCTACAGCTGCGAAGTTTCCGACAGTCAGGATGTACTGGCAGACCGGGAAAAGGTGATGGCGGCGGATTTGATTATACCTTGCTGGACCATGGGGGAGATCAACCAGGAGTACCGCAGGAATATCAGTCTTGCGGTTGCCGCTGGAACCGGCCTTGGGGGCTGCCACGGAGGAATGTGCGACGCTTTCCGGCAGGATGTGGAGTGGCAATTTATGACTGGCGGGCAGTGGGTGAGCCATCCCGGAGGGGACGGAATCGATTACATGGTAAATATTCATAAGGGTTCCAGCCCTATTGTGGAAGGAATAGAGGATTTTCCCGTGTGCAGCGAGCATTACTACCTTCATGTGGATCCGGCTGTGGAGGTGCTGGCCTCTACCAGATTCCCGGCAGTACCTTATTATCACAGCTCCAATCAGGCTGTGGATATGCCGGTAGCGTGGACAAAGTTCTGGGGGAATGGCAGAGTGTTTTACTGTTCGCTGGGGCATCATGACGATGTCTTTGACAAGTTCCCTTCGGCAGCGCTCTTGATGGAGCGAGGGCTTTTGTGGGCGGCGGAAGGAAAGGCATATGCGGTAAAAAACAATCTTACCACGGAACGGTTTGAAAATAATGCCAAGATGTATTAACGGCTGTATTGAAAAGGAGAATACATATGGATCGTGTAAAAATAGGCGTGTTAGGGACCGGAGCCATCAGCGGAATCTATTTTAAGAATCTTACCCGTTTGTTTACAGAGGTGGAAGTAACTGCCGTTTGTGATCTTTTTACAGAAAAAGCAAGAGAAGCGGCGGAGGAATACAAGATTCCCAAAGTATATGAAACCATGGAGGAAATGCTGGCAGATGACGAGATTGAGATCCTCTTAAATCTGACGCGCCCTAACGAACATTACAAGACTACAAAGGCGGCGCTTCTTGCAGGAAAGCACGTATACAGCGAAAAGCCGCTGGCGGCGGTTTATGAGGAAGGGGCAGAACTGGCGGCACTGGCAGAGGAAAAGGGGCTTATGCTGGGCGGGGCGCCGGATACCTTCCTGGGGGCAGGCATTCAGACCTGCCGCAGGCTGATCGATAACGGCTTTATCGGGGATGTGGTGGGCGCTCAGGCTCAGATGGTATGCCACGGGCATGAAAGCTGGCATCCTGCACCGGAATTTTATTATCAGGCAGGGGGCGGCCCCATGATGGATATGGGCCCCTACTATATAACGGCACTGGTCAACTTAGTCGGAAGGGTAAAAGGCGTCAGCGGCATGTGTACAAAAGGATTTGCACAGCGTATTATTACCAGTGAGCCGAAACGGGGCACAGTGGTAGATGTGGAAGTGCCTACCCATACCGCCGGACTTTTACAGTTTGAAAACGGAGCAATCGGCACGGTGCTGACGACCTTTGACGTATATTATGACAGACAGGCCTTCTTGGAGATCTATGGGACAAAGGGCACCTTGCGTGTACCGGATCCTAACGGCTTCGGCGGCAGTGTCAGCCTGCTGCGTCCGGAGGACGGCAGCTTTAAAGAGATGCCGCTGCTCTTCGGCTATCAAGAAAACAGCAGGGGGTTAGGCCTCGCGGATATGGCAAAGGCGCTGCGCACGAAACGGGACTTCCGAGCGGATGCCCAGCAGACCCTCCATGTACTGGAGATTTTAACCGCCTTTGAAAAAAGCAGTAACGAGGGACGCTATCTGGAGCTTACCTCGGCCTATCAAAGAAAAAAGGCCATGGAAAACCTGCCCGTGGCCGGTATATTGGATTAAAAAGCAGCCTGCAATTTTCCCGCTGTGCCGGATCAGGCCGACGATTTCCTTTGCGTCTGACTTCGGTTTCGGGATTTCATCCAACGTATTTTCCACCTGTACGGTTGGACGCTCCAAGGAGCATCCAACCTAACTTCCACATTCACAAAACCCGCGCTTACGCGCTCCTGCGTCTGCTTGCGCATCCGCGTTTTGTTCATTTGGAAGTAGGTTGCTAATCCAACACCCCGTCTGCACTGCCATAAATGGCATGCAGACGGGGTGTTGGATTGCAACCGTACAGGTGGCATATTTTTAGTCAAAGAGGCAGTCTGATCCGTATTGTTTAAGGAAACGCTGATTAAATCAGCGTTTCCTTCATTTATGATCCATAGATGCCTTTATTGTATCAGAAAAGTTATCTTACATTCTTCAAAGACAGTGCAGGCAGCCTGTCACATAATCATGCATGATGAAAACAAAAACATCTCCGAAGAGATGTTTTAAAGCGGCGGTTTGCTGGCCGCGCCATCCAATTGTAAGAATTTTCTGATATAAGGTATGCTTTCTTCGGTTATAGACAGCATGAAAGCCATATATCTGCACTTTTGATAATGTTCCTTGTCCATAATGAATTCATATCCCATGGCACATTTGGGGTTGCAGTCGTTGGGATTGGCAAGCCGCTTACAGGCAGACGCTTTTGCAATTTCCTTTTTCATCTTTGCCGGAAGCGTGTCTAAGAACTCCACATACTCATTGAGACGCTGCGGTAAAATCCTGATCTTTACTCCCGATTTCCTGCAAACGAAAGTTGCCACCGTCTTTTTTGTGTCCTGCGAAAGATAGGAAACTGTAAAACCGCTTTTAGCCGTTTTGATCTCGCGCCTGCAGCCGCTGTCCAGAAGCTGCTCGTTTATCGCTTCCACAAAATGTCTGACCGCGCCTGTGGTTTCTAAAAATTCGTCATAATTTTTATCTGTCATGTGATAACCTCATGCTTTTCTGATTGGCAGCCAGACTTCATATTGCATATTGTTCGGGTCCGGATTTAGATAGACTTCCATATCGGGAGCGTTATCAAATTCAAAGCCGGACGTCGGAAGCCATTCTGTTATAATGCGCTTTTCCAATTCCTGGATTGACATGCCTGTGCCGTTTCCGCTAAAAACAGCCCATGTACAGGCAGGAACAACATACTCATCCAGGGAGTTGTCAATATCGGCGGACGAAGATACGGCTATGAAATAACGCCATTCCTCCATGTCATTACAAACGCTTACACCCAGCACCCCCACAGGCTGCCCGTTCATAAGCGGCGTGATTTTTTCAAAGGTGCCGTTCATCGCTGCATTTTGCCACATTTGCGGCACGACCCTGAAATTGTTTTCTATCTCCTGATCCAGCGGGTGCGATACTCCCACAATGCGAAAGGCCGCTTTTTCTTCTATTCGATAATTCAATTCCTCCACACCCTTTACAGCTATTTGGAAGCTGACAGGGGGAAAGGCTTTCACAGGCACTCCTCCTTCTCTCGCCATTGAGGGCGCGATGCCATGCACACTTTGAAAGGCTCTGTTAAATGCCGTCGGGGAAGAATATCCGTATTTCATACCAATATCAATAATTTTTTCAGTTCCGCTTTGCAGATCTGCAGCAGCTAAAGACATTCGCCTCCGGCGGATATATTCCGAAAGCGGAATCCCTGCCATATAGGCAAACATTCTCTGAAAGTGGTACGTAGAGCAACACGCTATATGCGCAAGCTCATCATAGCTTATTTCTCCCGCGAGATGCTCCTCAATATAGGAAATTGCTTTATTTAGCTTTTCGATCCATTCCATTTCTTTCACCTCTTTTCCATGACAATTATACTACTTTAGATTGCTCTCCGCCTCTCTTTTCATGCACCAAAAAGAGAGCGTCCGGACATTTATTTTTCCAGCCATGCTTTTGCATCAAAAATATTCTCAGGAGCATTCCTAAATCCTCCCGCAAAGATCAAAGCGGCTGTTGATTCGGTATAGTACCGCGGTTGCGGCCAAAACCACAACACAGATCCCAGTCTTCAGATAATCCGTATACTCCTTCGGAACTATCCCCACAATTACCGCACATAATAGTGCCAGAATAAACCCGCCCATTCCCCCGATCATGGCGGAAGCGCTCTGCTTAACGACGCGCACCTCGCTTTCCCATTCCAGTACAGGGAAGTGCAGATTCACGGTAATACCGTATACGCAGGAGAACAGAATGATCTCGGCCGGAATCAAGATCAGCCACAGAAGCTCTCCCGCTCCCGGTTTCAGCGCAAAAATGAGAAGAAGCTCTGACAGAGCGTAAAAAGGCAGAATAAGCAGCAGGTTCATCAGGATTTTCCCGTCCAAAATATTTTTTGCAGACAACGGCAGACTTTTTAGAATCCACCAATTTTTCCCTTCCATGGAAATGGAAGTTGCCGTGGTGGTCATCATACAGAACACGCCTGCCGTCACAAATGGAATCATGCCTTCCATGTCAATGGGCAAGGGCAGAAGTTCCTTTAAGGTGTCCGTTCCGGTAAACAAAAGGGCTCCCGATAAAATACATCCCATGATGGGGCCGATGATGGTATTGGTGACATAGATGCTGGAAGAAAAGTACCGCCTGAACTCTCGTTTGCACAGGGAGCTTAAAAGGGAATTTTCTTTGAGTTCTCCCATCTTGTAATTGTGTTTCGCAAAATTGCCGTAAAGGCTTTGGCTGATCTTCCGGAAGAAACAAGCTACACCTGCGGCCACCGCCGCGAATACTGCCAGAGACAGGCATGCACACGCCACAGCCCCTAAAAGATCCCCGCGGACAATGGCCGTACCAAGCCATACCGCCGGTGGATATAACCTTTTTAACAGCGCCATTATAAACACGGACATATTTTTCAGCATTTCCGGATCTATATCGCCGCCTGTTGCAGCCAGACGGGACGAACCATACATAATTCCCAGAGCCGCTAAAATCGACAGGCCAGCCCCTATGAGACTTTTGTGGCGCATCCGGGAGGAGATTCCGGTAATCAGCGTGCCGATGAAAACGGATGCCGCCATGGGGATCAGCGGAATGCTCCAGACCCCGATAGCCCCCGCCAGGTAAAAGCCTGCGTCCGGCCGGATGTTCCATGCGTATACCACAATACCGGGCAGCAGCACCGCCAGCGTCATCAGCAGGTCTTCCACATACATTTTAAACAGGCGGCTGAGGGCTGCCGCCCCTGCAGGCAGCGGCAGCGCGCACAGGATATCGTATCCCTCCTTTCGGAAGATCGCGCCCCCCGCTTTCAGTATCCCGAAAAAGAAAATCAATACTCCGGAAACCGTGATGAGATAAGCGGGAACCGTCTCTTCCAGCCCCAGATATATCAGCCCGTAGGATAAACCTCCCACATAGCAGGCCAATACGGCAAGCACCAGAAGCCATACCGCCAGTAAGCCAATGGCCTTTCGTTTCATCTTTTTATCTTTTGAAAACCGGAGCACATTCAGGCCATACAGATTGCACAGCTCCAGCTTTGTCAGGATTTTAATTTGTGTCAACATGCTCCACCACCTCCATGAAAATGGATTCCAGAGACTGCCCCTGCTTCACGATTTCCTCCATGTCCCCGGAAGCGATCAGAGTCCCGTCCTTGATAATTGCTACTTTATTGCACAGCTTCTCTGCTACGTCCAACACATGGGTGGAAAAGAAGATTGCACCGCCCCCTTCACAGATACTGCGCATGATATCCTTTAAAATAACTGCCGCTTTCGGGTCAAGCCCCACAAAGGGTTCGTCGAGAATCATAAGCTTCGGCTGATGTACCAGGGCGGACAGAATCGCCAGCTTTTGTTTCATACCGTGGGAATAGGTAGATATCAGGTCGCCCAGAGAGGTCGTAATCTCAAATGCCTCTCCGTACTTCTTAATTCTCTCCTCCCGCTCCCGCGCTCCCACACCGAATATATCCGCGATAAAGTTCAGATATTGAATCCCGGTAAGATACTCGCATAAATCCGGATTGTCCGGAATATAGGCAAACTGACGTTTACAGGCAAGGGGGTTCTTCCCCATATCCTCTCCGCCGATTTGTATGGTTCCGGCGTCATAGCCCTGAATGCCTGCCACACATTTTAATGTGGTGGTTTTGCCAGCACCGTTATGGCCGATGAAGGCGTAAATATCCCCCGGCGCAATATGAAGGCTCAGATCAGTGACTCCCTTATTGCTCCCTTTATAATGCTTGGTTAAATGTTCCATCTTTAACATAAGAACTCCCTCCCGTTAATCTGTCGGCAAGCCTCTGAAATTCTTCCCGCCCTTTTAATCTGCCAAAGGCAGGATGCGCCAGAGCTTCTCCCACACTCTGCCGGATAAAGCTTTTATCTCTGGGCGCCATGTTCCCCAAAGGCAGGCGTTCAATCCATGCTTCCAGCCGATTGAAATACTCATCTCCTTGCAGCTTAATTTGTTTTGCATTTAGCAACCTGTCCACGCACCCTTCAAAGCCATGGAGAGCTCCCAATGCTTCCTCCTCTCTCCCGTTTACCGCATAGACAATCGCAGCCTGAAAATGAAACTGGGCGGCAAGGTTCGGATGAAGCGCTTCCAGATGATACAATTCCATGATTCCTGTGATACGCCGGATGGTTTCCTCACACTGGTCCATATCCTGTTCATTCAGGGAAAGCGCCAGAATGGCATCGCTTATGAACGCCAGCAAATCCAGATACTGCTTGACCTGCGCGTAGCTTCTGGCCTTTTCCGTGTCTCCTGCCGACTGATAAGCCTGCACCAGCAGGATTCCGTGTTGTGCTGCAAGACGGCCGGGCTCTACAGCAGGCTCCAGCGCTTCCACCGCTTCCGCAGCTTTTCCAAGCTGCAGATGTAACGCGGCCTTCAAAACCACAGCGTCGCCGCAAACACCTACGTCACTGCAGTTTTCCAGTATTCGGTTACACCATTCCACCGCTTCCAGCAGAAGCGCTTTTCGTCCATCCTCTGTTTCCGCCAGCATATAATGGTTTAAGTACAATATGCCCAATTGGAGCAGAAACGGATAACAGGCATAATATTTGTGAGCCAATACTCTGATCTTCCCCAATACGTCCGCAAGGGGAAGGGTCGCGAACTCCTTGGACAGTTCCGCATATTGACGCCGGATCTGCTCGCCGGAAAGCCGGGCTTCATATCCGATCAATTCGTCTACCGTCACATCAAAATATGCGGCCAACTGAGGCAGAAGCATAAGATCCGGCGTATTGATCCCCTTCTCCCACTTGGACACAGAGGCCTTGGTGACCCCAATAAAATCAGCCAGCTCCTCCTGTGTCAGCTTCCTTTCATGCCGAAGCCGGATTAAGTTCTCCGGCAAATTCAATTTGTTCATACCAATCCTCATTTCTGCGCTGCTTTGGTCTCAGCTTTGTCGAGACTGCACATAGGCGCCTTTCCGGCAGGCAGCGCGCAGACACAAACCGCCGTGTGAGAAATGCCGTTCTTTCAGACATTTCTCCAGAGCGTGTTTGAAATATGTTTATTGGGTTATTATAACAGAAAAAGTAAATGGAATTCAATTGACTGCAGCGATACCATGATATACAAAATCAACTGTTAGGAAACAATGTGCGCAGGACAAAAAGCAGTAAAGAGGGACGTTATCCGGTCTTAGTCTGTTTTCCTGATTGAAAAAGGCTGCCTGAAGGCAGCCCTTTTCATCCGGATACCGTGGGAAGACTCCCTAGTACATCATTGCATTAATTCCTGAGTAATCAGCACTCGCTGTTCACGCCATCACTGCGTTGGTCTACGCTCCGCTTCGGTCCGTGCTGGACGTGTGCCACTGGCACACAGCACCGTCAGTCAACGATGCCACCGCATCGCCTCCTTCCTCCGCCTTGCGCTGACGCAAACATCAAGCACTGATTTACTTCAGGATTAACGCAACGATGTACTAGGTTATTGCTTTCCGAACCGTCCGGAATAGATTTCAAGTATTGCGTATCTCCCCGGTGAGCCACACCCACACCTTTGATCTCACCGTTTTTTGCCATCCGGACGCCTTCTTCCTTGCTCACAGTGGAACTGTCAGAGAGCTGGTAGCCAGCAATTTTTCCGCTGTGCCGGATCAGGCCGACAATTTCTTTTGCGTCTGACTTCGGTTTCGGTATTTCATCCATCGTATTTTTAGCCAAAGCGGCAGTCCATTCCGTATTGTTTAATTTATGATCCATAAGTGCCTCCGTTATTACAGCAAAGATTTTCCACCTGTACGGTTGCAATCCAATGCCCCGTCTGCATGCCATTTATGGCAGTGCAGACGGGGTGTTGGATTAGCAACCTACTTCCAAATGAACAAAACGCGGATGCGCAAGCAGACGCAGGAGCGCGTAAGCGCGGGTTTTGTGAATGTGGAAGTTAGGTTGGATGCTCCTTGGAGCGTCCAACCGTACAGGTGGAAGATTTTTGCATGCTTCAAATATAGTGTAAACAGCTTGTGATACAATCATGCATGATGAAAGCCGAAAGGCTGTTTTAAACGGCGCAAAAAGGTAATCTACCCTGTTAATAGTGCCAGTACTGTTGTTGCTATTGACATCGTTGACCATGAAAATAAATGGAATGACCCCCACCCAGTATTGCAGGCAGCACAAATCCGCTACAGCCTGCCCAGCATCTCGTCCAACCGGTCAAACCGGGATGCCATTTCAGCGTTGTCCCCATACCTGGCCATGACCTGTCTCAATGTCATACCCCGCATGCTCCCCGGCAGCTGTTCCAGATTGGGGATCATCTGTGTCAGCATTCCTTTCGCTTCCGGCACTTCCATCAGTTCCCCGATGGGGACATTGGTGGAAAGAATCCTTTTTAACGGTTCCTCCGTGTGATAGAGGAACCCATGGCGGCCTGCCTGCAGCGTCTGTCTCTTCGGCACATCCTTCGCATAAGGCAGCTCCAGAACCGCCTCACAGTCAAAGGGAACTTCCACCTGAAGCTCCACCTCATCGGCTCCCAGCACCTTCCACTTAACGCGGTAAGTTCCTGCCGGGGACAGATATTCCGCATCCACATAGCTCGTTTTATAATCGGGTACAGGGCGGATCAGGGCTTTCCGGAATCCAGGACATTCCTCCACAGGACTGATCCCGGCCAGGGTGCGCCACATCCATTCCCCCACGGAACCGTAGGCATAATGATTAAAGCTGTTCATGCCGGTGGAGGACACACTTCCGTCCGGCTCCATGCTGTTCCAGCGCTCCCACACCGTGGTGGCTCCCAGGGTGATCTCATACAGCCAGCCCGGATATTCTTCATTATGCAGGATCTCGTAAGCCAGCTTATCCTGCTTTTCGGCGGATAATACCTGCAGGATCAGGGGCGTTCCCACAAATCCGGTCTGTATTTTATTCTTCTTATGCTTCAAGAGCGTAAGCAGGGAACAAAGCGCCTTCTCCCTGTTCTCCGTCAGACCGTAATGCAGGGACAGGACATAGGCGGTCTGGGTATTCACGGCACAGCGTCCCGTAGGGGTAAAATATTCCTCCCGCAGTCCCCGCAGGATCTTCTCCCCCAGTTCCCGGTACTGCTCCGCCTCTTCGGGACGGTCAAGCAGCTTCGCCGTCTTTTCCAATATCCTGGCATCATTCAGATAATACACATCCGCAATAAAGCCTTCCTCCGTGCCCCCGGCAGTCTGATCCTTCCCACCGGCAGGATGGTCCAGCGCCAGCCAGTCCCCGAAATGGAAAATATCCCGCCAGCCATGATTCTCACCGTCCACCTGTCCGATATAAGCCACCCAGTCCTTCATGCTCCCATAGGATTCCTCCAGTATCTGTTTATCCCCATAGAAAAGGTACAGGCTCCAGGGCATGATGCAGGCCGCATCTCCCCACACGCTGCAGCTTTCCCGCATTCCAAAGGACGGGATCACATGGGGAACCGCCCCCTCGTTGTGGGACTGCTCCATCCGCATGTCATACAGATATTTCCGGTAAAAAGCATAGCTGTCCGTCAGATAGCTTGCCGTGGGGACAAAGACCTGAGTATCCGCCGTCCAGCCCATCCTCTCATCCCTCTGGGGACAGTCCGTGGGCACATCCAGGAAATTGCCTTTCTGTCCCCAGGAAATGTTGGACAACAGGCGGTTGAACATGGCATCTCCTGTTTCCAGACGTCCTGTCCGGGAGATATCCGAATAATATGCCAGCCCCGTAAAATCACTGATCTTTAAATTGCTGGCACCCTCCACCTTCGCATAGCGGTATCCATAGAAGGTAAAGCGGGGCTCCAGTATGTGTTCCCTTCCGTCCGAAATATAAAGATACTCGGCCTTTGCGCTGCGCAGGTTGTCGCGGTAGAAATTCCCGCCCTGCAGCACCTCCCCCACCTGTACATGGATCCTTGTCCCGGCGGGCTCCTGCACCCGGAGCCGGAAGCTGCCCGCCATGTTCTGTCCCAGGTCGAAGACCCATTCCCCGGCGGGCGTCCGGAGCAGTTCCACCGGCTCCAGTTCCTCCTGCGCATATACCGGGATGCTCATCCGGTCTCTTACATCCGCCGGCCCCTCACAGTACTCCACCTGCTCCTCAGGCAGTTCCTCCAGGGTATCATCCACCTGTTCCCCGTCATAAATGTTGGAGAAAATAATGTTGCTCCTTTTCACCGTCCAGGTATCGTCCGTTCCGATCACCCGGACGGTGCCGTCCCTCTGTACCACCCGCAGTTCTGCGATCAGCTTGTATTCCGTTCCATAGTACCCTTCCTGTCCCGGCTTGCTGGTGAATCCAAACCGCCCCATGTACCACCCGGGAGCCAATGTGACGGAAAGCTGGTTCTCCTTTTCCAGAAGTTCTGATACGTCATAGGTCTGGCACTGCACCCAGGTGCTGTAATCATTGCAGTATGGTGTCAGCCTCTCCTCTGTCACCGGATGCCCGTTAAGCCGCGCCTCGTATAGACCCAGCCCGCAGAGATACAGCCTTGCCTCCGCGAAGTCCTCCCGCGCAGAGTTTTCCCCACCGACACGTCCTTCCTCACCGCCAGTTCCTTCCCCGTCGATGCATTTTTCCTCACTGCCTGTTCCTTCCCCGCCGATGCGTCCTTCCTCACCGCCTGTTCCTTCCCCGCCGATGCGTCCTTCCTCACCTGCGGAGTCTTCCAGGGAAAAAGACTTCTGGAAAATGGGATGTCTCTCCGATGTCTTCCTGCAGGTGATCCAGCGCCCCGCCCAGGGTTCTCCCATTTTCCCGGTCTCAAAATACTGGGGATCGCTTTCCGCCTCTTCCCCCGCATCCGTGCGGACCGTAACCTTCCATTCATATCTGGTGCGGGGCTGCAGACTGCAGGAAACCTGCTGCCCGAGGCGGTCCAGGTCTTCCAGGAATCCGGTATCTGCCACGGTAACACCGGATTTTTCCTCCGATACCACAATCCTCGCCTCAGTCTGCCGTTTTCCCTCCGCTTCCTCCACCACATAGGAAAAAACCGGCGTCCCCATCTGGTAGCCGCAGGGGTTTGTCATATGGTTGACTTTACAATTCGTTATTTTCATATTCCGTTTACCTTCCTGTTCTCATTTTGCAGACTTTCTTTGCAATCTTGACCGTAGCCCTGACACACCGCATTTATTCGTAATCTTCCGGCGTCCATTCATCCTGCCAGCAAATCCGTACCTGATCTCCTTCAAATGTCAACGGCAGCCATACATAATCCGCTATGGAAGTATTGGCGGCCTCCAGCATCGGACTGCCCATAAATTCCTGCCTCTCCTGGGCCGTCACCTGATACCGCTCCGGGTCATAATGGGACGCGATGACCCTCTCGATCAGATCCGCCAGCCCAGCGTCCACCGGATAACGTGGAACCCAGCGGTCGGCTATGGCGATATACAGGTTTTTCTTTCCCGGCACCTGAAACACTTGGGAAATCTGGCTGTTAAAGGAAGCCCTCGTCTCATCTGCCACATGAGGATCCCCAACGCTCACGAACGGTTCTGTAAAGCTGTCAGAGACTGCCGCATCGCTCCTGTTGGGAATATAACCGCTCATACCGCTGGTCAGCATATATTTCTTACCTTCACGCTGAAATACCGCCGGCGCCTCCCTGCTAAACGGCGCGTGCAGATTCTCGTATTGCCTGGAAACCACCTTTTCCGCCCTCAGGAAATCCTCCGATAATTCCATACCCAAGATACCCGTGTGGTCCCCGTCCATGTACAGAAACGCCTTTCCCGTGGCATCATCTTCCGCGATGTCAAAATCTCCCACCTTGATTCCAAAGGGACGGTAATTCTCTGCAACCACCGTATACGGCCCGGTGAACACATCCGCCTGCAGGATCAGAAAGCAGGCCTCTTCTCCCGACTGCTTCAGCCAGCAAACATACTTGCCGGTTTTCCTACACTTCACGATATGGGGACGGTCTATATGATGTTCCGGATACATGCCTGCCTCCGGATGCTCCAGATCCGGCTCAATGATCAGCCCCATATCCTCCCAGTTGCATAGATCCTGGGACGAATAGGACCGGATTCCCCAGGTCCACACCGGGCATTCTCCGTCTGTGCGATCCTTGTTCTCACCATACCAGTAATAGATACCGTCCTCATAGAACAATCCGCCGCCGTGGGCCTGGATGCGCTTTCCCTCCGTATCGCGCCAGGGTCTTCCCGGATAGATCTCCGTATGCGCAGGCTCCTTTATGACCTCTGCCGCATCGTTCGTAAACGGCTGCCCGAAAGTATATTTCTTCCCTTCCTGAGTGTCCGCCTCCACCCAGATCTCCACCTTCTGAAGCTCCTGATCCAATGCCGCAAGCACGTCTTCCCCGATCCTCCCCCTGGAATAGGAAGCCAGCTTCCGCACCGTAAACCGTGGCATTGCTTCCTGCTTCATGACAAACTCCCGCACCCCCGGCAGAAACCGGTCAAACAATTCCCTGCCCTCTTCACAGTCGAAAACCTGTGTGAGTTGGGAATCCACGGAGAGCGCAGACCTTTGTTTTGCGACAGCCCCTTGTTTTACGGCTGCCTCCGGTTTTCTGATTTTCTGCAGCGCGGCGTTCAGGCTCTTGATCTCCTCCCCTGAGACAGCGCCCCCCGCCTGCTTTAAAATGCTCTGGACTGTCATCTTCGCAAGCATTTTCTGAAGTACCGGGTTATTGCCGGCGGACTGTGCCACATCCCCCCGGCTGGCTCTGGCTTTTTCCATCATCCTGCCAAGGATCGCTGCCCCTGCGGACGTGGCCATAATTTCGCCCATGGTGTCCTGAATGGAGAAGCAGGTGGAATCCACTTTCTCCCTGTCAAACCAGTTCACCACCTCTTCCCGCTTCGCCATCTGATAAGAGACATCCGGCTCTGATACCTTACGGACGATAATCTGATCAGATACCTCCGCTCTGACAGTGTCCGCTGCCCCGACGGCATTCCCTGTTCCGGCAGCTTCCGGCGCTCCGGCAGTATTCCCTGAGCCGACAGTTTCCGGCACTCCGGCAGTATCCCCTGGGCCGACAGTTTCCGGCACTCCGACAGTATTCCCTGGGCCGACAGTTTCCGGCACTCCGACAGTATTCCCTGTTCCGACAGCCTCCGGCGCTCCGGCAGCATTTCCTGTTCCGGCAGTATTCCCTGACCCACCGTACCTGGCTTCTATGCAATGCTCTCCACTCAGGGAAAGCTGGAACACAAATACTTTATCCGCCCTTTTCGTCTCCGCCAGCCTGCCGTCCACAAAAAGACTCACCTCCGGCTGATTGGAATACACCTTGATCTCCGTTGTCTCCTCCGCCCGATTTACATACCTTCTGCCGCAGATGTGGACGAAGGGAACTCGGCTCCAATGAGCCTTGTACAGATAGAACGCGTCCTTTTTCAATTTACGGTCAAAGGTCACTAAGCCCTTCTGGTTTTCCCCTCCTTTGCCGCCCTCGTCCCGTCCGTCCGCCCCGAAGTCAAACAGATTCCACACATGGGTGGCCCACAGCCAGGGGCGCTCTTCGATACATGTCAGCAGATGCTCGTGGTAGACGCACTGGTAGCTTTCGGAATAGTCCCCCTTCTCCGGGTGCGCCGACTGGAACTGCGGGTTGGCGTCCGCACCGTACTCCGAGAATCCCATAACCCTGCCCGGATGCTCCACGTGGTAGCTGTCCAGAAAGCTGTCATTCTGCTCCAGTTCCCCCAGATACCATCCGAAGTATAGGTTGTAGCTTCCGATATCCGCAATCTCGATCAGCGGGGAATCCGTCTCCAGCATAAATACATGTGCCATGGTGGTGGGGCGGGTTTCGTCCATGCGGTGGCACAGTTCATTTAGGATACGGTGGTTCTCCATCAGATCCTCCATGCTGTCAGAGACGCCGCCTGAAGCTGCCGCCCCGGCGCCGGAGGCCGTGATCTCATTGGAAAGTCCCCAGCAGCAGATACTGGGATGGTTATAGCACTGGGTGATCAGTTCCCGCATCTGTGTGACGGTATTTTCCTTCCCCTTCGGCATGTGCTGGGTGATATAGGGAATCTCCGCCCACACGATGATTCCGTATTCATCGCACAGATCATAAAACTCCCTGGCATGCTGGTAATGAGCCAAACGCAGGGCATTCGCGCCGATTTCCCGGACAATCTCCATATCCTCCCGATGCTCCTTTATGGTAAGGGCATTCCCCAGACCTTTCCTGTCCTGGTGGCGGCTGACTCCCCGCAGGGGATAAGCCTTTCCGTTCAGGTAAAATCCTTTCTCCGGGTCGAAATCAAAGGTCCTGCACCCGAACCTGGCGGAAACCTCATCCCCGCCGAAAGCAGCCTTGACAGTATATAGATAAGGATCCTCCACGCCATCCCACAGATGGGCATTTTCAAGGATAAATTCCGCAGCGGCATAGCCGTCCTCCGAGGCGGCTGTTTTTTGTAGAATGTCCCCGGAAATATCCTTCAAGCCGGACGCTTTCTGGTGAATTACCCTGGACGCTTCCCCGGCAGCAGGCTCCTGCTGATCCCCCACAGACACATTCCTCTGCGCCGCACTGTCCGCCAGGGAAAATGCCACCTCCCCCTGGCCCTTTACCCATGCCTCCACCTTAACCCTTGCCGTGCCATTCTCCACAATAGGAGTCACCTTGATCCCCGGCGTACCGTCCTTTACCAGTTCAAAATGCTGCTCCGGGACACAGATCAGGTTCACGTCCCGGTACAGCCCGCCATAAAAAGTAAAGTCCGCTTTCTGGGGATATACCCGGTCATTGACGCCGTTGTCCACAGCAATACAAAGCAGCTGCTGATCCTCCTGATGCTGATTGTCCCATTGCTGATTATCCTGCTTCTTTTTCCCCCGCAGATAATCCGTAAGTTCCACGCGGAAGGTGGAATACCCACCCTCATGATGGGCCAGATGCTGCCCATTCAGATAGACATCCGCCGTCATGGCAGCGCCGTTGCATTCCAGGAACACACGTCCGTCCCAGTCCGGCCTGGGAAACTGTTTGCAATACATGGCCGTCCCCCGCCAGTAATCGTTGCCCCCGTCCTGTCCGTCCAGGGCATTCCAGGTATGGGGGAGGTTCACTGCCTCCCAGCCCTGCAATACGGCGCCTGTCTCCCTGTCAAAGGGAAGGCTCTTCGGAATCTCCGCTGTCTTTTGAAAAAACCAGTCCTCATTGAACGAAATGATTTTCCTCATAAAACTCCTCCTATCCTCGCCGCCCGCATATAAATCTTTTCGTCACGCGCCCTATCGGCTCTCCAGTACCGTATTCCGGCGAACCATACCAAGTACCCTCATTGCACTGCGCCTTAAATCCGACAGTTCCACCGTTCCGTCCTCCACGCCCCGAAGCAGGGCCTCCGTCTGATCCGGCCTGCCCGGCATGACCAGGTCGCATCCCGCCCGATGGGCTTTCTGTACATCACCGGTGGCAGGACAGGTACAGTCCTCCCGGGAAGCCTTCATGGCGTCCCAGTCGCTCATCACCAGTCCCTCAAACCCCCATTCGTTTCGAAGCACCTTGTCCAGCAGATCATGGTTATTGGTGCAGTAGACACCGTTTATCATGTTATAGGCCGCCATGACCGTCATGGGGGAAGCTTCCTTCACCGCAATCTCAAAGCCTCTCAGATACAGTTCCCGCAGCGTCCGCTCCGTCAGGTTGGAGGAAGACCTGTTCCGCTCCAGTTCACAGTTGTTGGCGGCGAAATGCTTGATACTCATGCCCTTTCCCGGATGGCGCTGTACGCCCCTGACAATGGCAGCCGCCATTTTTCCCGACACATAGGGATCCTCCGAATAATACTCAAAGGTCCTCCCGCACAAGGGATTCCGGTGGATGTTCATACCCGGGGCCAACCAGACGGTGACGCCAAATGCCTCCATCTCTGCACCCACGCCGTCACCCACACGCTCCAGAAGTTCCGTGTCAAAAGTCTGGGCCAGAAGCTGGCTGCAGGGCCAGGCCGTGGCATACTGGTAGTGGACCTGCCCCTCCCCGGGATCCGCCATGCGGCTCTTCAGCACCATACCGCTGAAGCCAAAGAGATACCTTTTGTATGCCTCCAGGACCTCCGGAACCCTTGCGGCCCTGGTAGTCCCGTCCGGCAGTTCCACCACCTGGCTGGTCAGGTTCAGGCCCGCGGGGCCGTCCGAGAGGATCACATTGGGAATCCCCAGTTCTTCATACAGGTCAGGGGTGGTAGCCCCGGAAGCACCCATGGCCTCCACCTGTAGGTTCTGTGCGGATGTGCCCCCGCCCACCACAAGCGTTGCCAGCTGTTTTTCCGTCATGGATTCCACAAGTTCCTCCACCTCCACCCGGGGCGCGTCATAGCTGTGCGCAATGACGTCAGGCAGATAACTGTCCATGGCATAGACCGGGAGACCCTCCAGGTTTTCTTCCTGCCGCTTCGGCGGCGTGATCTCTTTTATTTCATGCTGCGCGGGACATACATTGACGCACTGTTCCAGGACAGCATCCTTTTCCAGGGTCAGTACAGCTGCCGGGACATTGCAGTCGGAAGCATTCCCCACCCGCAGGATATAGTTTCCTGCCCGGAGCACCCATGCCGCCCTGCTTTCATCATAGCCTGCCAGTTCCCGGAATGCAACGGCCAGTTCCATTTCCTGAATTTCACCGGGTTTCAGTTCCCTGGTCTTTGCAAAGGCCGTCAGCCTCTGCTTTTCCGCCCCGCTCCCAAAGGGCACGGTGGCATACAGCTGTACTACCTCCCTGCCGGGAACCGTTCCGGTATTCCTGACTGACACGATCATCCTGAATTGGCCTTTATCCATTGACAGTCCCTTGTCGTTTGATAGTTCTCTGTCGTTTGATAGCCCCTTGTTTATTGATGTCCCACAGGCGGAACATTCAAAGGATGTATAACTCAGTCCATACCCAAAGGCATACCGGGGCCGGACGCCAAAGGTATCAAAGTAACGGTATCCCACATAGATCCCTTCCGTATATTCCTGGTTGAAATCGTCCCCGCCCAGATAGGAATAGGTGGCGTTGGACGGAATATCCTCAAAGGAATAGGCCCAGGAGGTTGCCAGCTTCCCGGAGAAGCTGCATTTCCCGGAAAGCACATCCGCCAGCGCATTGCCGCCCTCCTCCCCGCCCTGCACAAAATATACCAGCGCGCTCACATGGAGCGTATCCAGAAAGGATACATCGATGACCCCTCCCGCATTAATAATGACAATGAAATTCTGATAGGCCTTCGATAAAAATTCCAGGTTCTCCCTCTCCACGTCATCCAGTCGATAATCCCCCTGTCTGTCATGGCGGTCATTGCCCTCCCCCGCCTGACGCGCCAACACATAAATTGCCGTGTCACAGGCCGCCTCTTCCACATCCGCTTCTGTCACAGGGATCCCCGTGGGATGTGTAAAGGGCTCTATCATGCCCAGGATCCGGTAAAATTCCTGGATCCCCTCTATCTTCTGTTCCTGCTCCCTGCGGTATGCCTCGTAGGTCTCTTCATAAAACCGGTCAAACCGATCCAGCCAGGAAACGGAAGCAATGGTAAAGCCCGCGTTTTCCAGTCCCTGGGCAATGGACACGCTGTACCGCTCCCGCACCGCCCCGGAACCGGTGCCGCCCTTTACTGTCATCCGCGCCCCGGAACCGTACAGCGCGATACGCCTGTCCTGCAGGGGCAGCGTCCCGTCATTTTCCAACAGTACAAAGCCCTCCGCAGCCGCTTTCCTTGCCAGCTCACGGTTCTTCCGTTCAATTGCGGTCACTTCTTTTGAGGTTCCACCCTTTATGATCTTCTTCATGCTCATTCTCCTACTTTTTTAGCAGCCCACATAGCAATATATTCACTTTATCCATAACAGACGGCGGTTGATGCCGCCGCCCGGATAAATCCTGAATGTCATTTACTTTGCGCGTTTGGCTGCTTTTGCGGCCTGTTTCGCTTCCTTTTTCTCCCGTTTCTCCAGAACCTTGCGGTTCTCCGCCTCAAAGTCCAGGCCATTCCTGGCGCACTTTTCTTTCAGTTCCCTGATACGGTTCTCTTCCGCAATTCTCTCCTGCTCCGCAATCTCCCGGCGCTGCAGTTCATCCGCAGGGATATATTCTATCCCCAGGGCGGCGCACTCAGCCACCTTTCGCTCCTGGAGTTCCCGGCTCACCTGGGGCATATGATCCTCCAGACGGAATACAAAGCAAAACATAAAGAACATGATCGCGCCAATCACGATATAGCTTCCCTGATAGGCAAAGTTGATCCAGCCGGTGGCAGCCGCTGCCTGATCCGCAAAGAGAGCGATTCCTTCCGAAGAAGTGCCGATCTGCTGCGGCTGTGCATATCCGGACAGCATCAGACCCAGATTGAAGATTCCCTGGGCAATGCCCACCGCAAACATCATCACCGCGCTGACCGTGCCTCCGGTAAGGCCGTCGCAGCGCACCCCTGTCTTCCACTCCACATGGTCGATCAGGTCGCCCACAAAGGTAAGGATCACATAGGAAAACGCGATATTCCCGAATGCGGCCAGGGCGGAGCCCATATAGATCATCATCCCGCTGCCGGGATTCAGGAACGCGATCAGGGAACCTGCTGCCGTCAGGACACCGCCTGCCCAGATGCAGTTGGTGCGCCCGAATTTCTTCATCAGTGGCAGCAAAAGCAATATACCGGGACCCATGGGCGACATGGCGATCATCTGGAATTTCGCCTGGATCGTGGCATAAGTGCCATAGGCATTGCCGCTGACCACCCACCCGCAATAATAGACAAGGGAAATATTCCGCATATTGGCCAGCGTATTCCAGATCAGGATAATGAGAATAAACAGGATCCAGTATTTCGTCTTCAGGCAGGCCTTCAGCTGCTCCAAAAGAGAGACTTCTTTCTTTGCCTCCATTGCTTTCCCTGCGGCGGCATTCCCGGAGGATGGGACAATGCCCACCTGACCGCGCCGCTCCTCCGTTACCCGTTCCCTGGTATAAAAATACTGGACAAGCGTCAACGGCAGGGCAATACAGGCTGCTATGGACATGGTGAGCAGATACCCCTTTGCGTTATTGCCATGAACCGCCGCGCAGACACCTGTCAGGATCATGGGAAACAGGATGGATACCAGACCTGTGCCCACATTCATCGTGATCGTGGCGGCCAGGGAATTATTCTTCCTCTGGTTCACGTTCCGGGTGGACAGGGCTGCCGTCAGTTCTTTGGACATATTCCACATGGTATAGGCCACACTGTAATACAGATTATAAGCCACCACCACCCAGATGGCCTGATGGATCGGCTGGCTGAAGGGCATCCAGAATAAAAGGATGATGCTCAGTGTGACCAACGGGGCGGACACCAACAGCCATGGACGGACCTTGCCCTGTTTACAGGTAGTCGAATCAATGACCTTCGCCATGATCAGATTCGTGATGGCATCCACCAGCTTGGAAATCACCGGGAAAAGCACCATGAAGGTGGCGATCCAGGCGCCCTTGGATACCGTCAGCCCCAGGATATCCGTCAGGTACTGGTTGAAATAACTGTTGACAATGGACTGCCCCACCAGCATGCCATAGGGGCCGATGACATACCCCAGCCATAGTTCCTTTTTGGTGGTATTGGCGGATTTGATGCGGGAGTCCCATTTTGAACTGCTGAAGGCATTCCCCAGCCAGCCCTGTTTCGCTTTTGCCTGTGCGCTCATATGTATCCTCCTGATATAATTTGTAGTAAGGAATCTTCAAGAAATAACCTGCTATTTCATTCAGCTTCCTAATTTCATTATATCTTTCCCCTCAGATCACACCAACAGGATATTAGCGTTTATGGAAATTTTTTAGCTATATATTCTACACCCTGACAGAACAATTCCCCACCATGTCCTACTCCCGGTGTATGGCTCTGTATTCGCTGGGTGACATTCCCTCCAGTTCCCGGAATGCGGCCGCAAAATAACTGCGGGAGCAGAAATGAAGCTTTGCGCCGATCTCTTCCACGGTAAACTGCGTCCCGGAGAGCAGTAATCTGGAATACCGGATCCTTGCCCTGCGTATGTAGGCATTTACGGACATCCCCACCTCCGCCTTGAATTTCCGCGTCAGGTAATACTCCGTATAGCCCGCGCGCTCCGCGATCTCCCCCAGCACAAGCTCCTCCTCCAGGTGATTGTCTATAAAGTCGCAGCACACCCTCACCGGACGGGAAATTCCTTTTTCCCTGCGGATGCGGTTGACCCGCCGTATGAAATCCTCGTACATAGTGTGGCTCACCGCCGCGATCTGGCTGATCGTCGTGCAGCTGTCAACCGCCTCCGTGTAAGTATCGCTTAAGGTATAGGCGCATTCGGAGGATAGCCCTCCCTCGATGGCAGCCCGGGTACAAAGTGTGATAAACGCCACCACCGAATACTTTGCCTGCCGGACGGGACTGCCGCTGCGGATCCGGATGCCGGGACTGACGGCGCCCGCATCCGCCAGCACCTCATGATAATCCAGGTTGCCCGTGCGCACCATGTCCAGAAGCTTCTTCTCGCTGATAAAAGGCGCATGCCGCCTCCCCGCCCCTCCGTTCTCCCAGGGTTCCACCGATTTCTCCTGTCTCGGCGTATGGTAGAAAAAATCGCTGATCCGCACCTTCTTCCCTGTCGCATAGTAGTGAAGTATCATGGTGTGGTGAAAAAAAGTGGTGGTAGCCACATAGGGGATCTGTTTCATGCAATCGATCAGAGCCCACTTTTTATCCAGGGGAAGCTGTAGCGGCTCCACCGCCTGCTCAGAAGACTGTCGTGACATTTCCCCTGTAAAAACCGGTCCCAACGCAAAATATTTCACAGGCTGCCCGTCCTCACCTTTCAGAAATACCACCGCCCACATGGTTCCGATGCTGTTGCTGATAATCAGCGGCGCATCGCCCGCACCCCCCTGCTCCCTGATCACCTGCGCGCGATCCCTCCCCAGCAGAAGCTTCCCATGGAAATTCTGTGACGGGCTGTTGGTATAGGTAAGCTCCAGGTTCCTGTCATACTCCCAGCTCCAGATACCGTAACAGTCCAGCAGCATCTGATAGAAAAATACCGCATGCGGCACTTTTTTACCAGATGTTTCGCATTCTTCCCTGAATGTTCCGGAATTTCCTATAGGGTAAACAAGATCCTCATCATGCAAAACTCCCACCTCCGTTTCCTTTCGGCAATTGGCGAAAACTTATGTTCCAGAGAATGGAGGCCAGTTCCCGGGGCGATTCCTGCATCCCGGTTTCCAGCCAGTACAGGATGGTGGTCACCATTCCCGCCCGGAAAAAACGGTAATAATACTGCATCCTTTTCTCAGATGTCACCCCCAACGCCCGAAACTGCGGCATGAAGAAATCCTCCCACAAATGCCGGAACCTTTCGTCCAGGAACGTGTCATGCCCGATCTTGAGATATTCCCGGTAGAATACGGCATGCTCCCCGATATAACCGATGACGGCGGACAACTCCTCCTCCCCGATCAGTTCTGTCAGCAGGCGCTCTCTTTTCTTGTCGAGCAGCCGCAGCAGGCCGGAATGGATGTCCCGCTCCATCTGCCCGGCCAGTTCATAGATATCCTGGTAATGCCGGTAAAAGGTGGCCTTATTGATCCGGGCCGCCACACACAATTCCCTGACCGTAATATCCTTCAGGGTCTTCCGTTCCATAAAATCCTGCAGAGCCCTTTTCAGTCTCTCTTCCGTCTCCTGATGCCTGCTGTTGCCCGCCTGGTTCATTCCTTATACCCCGTGTACATTTCTGCCGTTCCGCCCTGCTTCCGCATTGGCTTTTCCCGCTTCCGGCCTGCCCCGTTCCACACATTGGCCTTTCCCGCTTCCGGCCTGCCCCGTTCCACACATTGGCCTTTCCCGCCTGGTTCTTCCCCTTTTCCTCCTGTCAAGCCCTGTTCTCAGGCTTTCCGCCGCGGGGGCTCCTGTCCAGAAGCAGGACAGCCGCAATCAGGGGAAAAAGGATCGTCTGCAGCCCCACCGCGCAGAAGATGAAAAAGCTCTGCACCGCCCCGTTCTGGACCGGAATACGGTCTGCCGCCGGCGCGATATACCCCAGCTGTGTCAGTCCCAGGTTCAGGATGCACATGGCCGCCCCGGTGGTAATGGTAAATACCACATTATAGACCGATGAGGAAAAGCCGTCACAGCGAAACCCTGTCTTTTCCTCCACATCATCCAACGCCTCACCCAGCATGGCGGACACCATGAAGGTCGAGGGAATCAGCCCCGTGGACTTGAGCGCCTGCCCGGCCAATACCACCGGAAGGTTACGGGGATTTATAAGACAGAGGGCAGTCCCCGCCGCCGCCAGAAGAAATCCGAAGACCATTGCATTCCTGCGCCCCAGCTTCCGGCAGACAGGGCGGCACAGAAACAGCCCCAACCCCAGCGGCGCATTCCCCACGGCATAAAAAAGCGCCTGGGTTCGCCCGTCGTTATAGCTCCCCAGCACCCAGTTGCAATAGTAAAATGTGCTGAAGGAACTTAAGAGTCCCGCCAGATGGTTCAGCACCAGATAAACCATCAGCACTGTCCAGCTGCGGCTCTTCAGGCACAGACCAAGCTGCCCTTTCATGGTGATCCTGTCCGGCGCGCTTGTCCCCGCGACAGACTTCCTCTCCCACACCGCACCCGCACTGCGGCTCTCTTCCCTCACTGCCCCTGCACTGCGGCTTTCCTTCCTCGCCGTTCCTGCACTGCGGCTTTCCTTCCCCACCGTTCCTGCACCGCGGCTTTCCTTCCCCACCGTTCCTGCACCGCGGCTTTCCTCCCTCACTGCCCCTGCACTGCGGCTTTCCTCCGTCACCCGTTCCCTGGTATAATAATATTCCAGCAGGACGCAGGGAAACATGACTGCCGCCAGGATCGTCATCAGCAGGATCCAGGACTCCCGACTGACCCCGATAGCAGGGATCACAAAGGTCGGAAACATGACCGCCACCAGCATACCGGACAGCATCCCCTGGGTATTGGCCAGCACGGACAGCCTGCCCCTCTGCTCCTGATCCCTGGTAGAAAGGGGGACAAGCAGCGTATGGCAGGTATTATAAGCGGTATATGCCACCGAATAAAACAGATTATAGCTGATAAAGATCCAGATCAGCATCAATCCCGTATTCCCGGAGGGGAAGACGAACAGCAGGGCAAAGCTGACCGCCAGAAGCGGCGCGGAGAACAGGATCCATGGCCTGGCCACCCCCTGGCGCGAATAGAACCTGTCCACGATCATCCCCATCAGCAGGAATGTCAGCGCATCCAGAACCTTCACCCCAATAGGGAACGCCGTCAGGAACCATCCGTTCCATACGCTGCCCAGCTGAATGACATCCGTGTAATATACATTCAGATAATTGTTCAGGACACTGTTTAAGAAAACCACGCTCACCGGCCCGAGGAAATAGCCGAGGAAACGCTCTTTCCCTCCCACCTCATCCTGCCGGATCCGGGAGTCAAACAGCCTGGCGTCCAAAATATCCCGCTTCATACCACACCTCGACAGACTTATGATACGCTCAAGAATCCAGACGCTGCGCATCTGACGCGCTTCGCGCTCAATGATTCTTTCGCTGTCATTTCAGGTGCAATCAAATGTCTGCTTCGCAAGTGACAGAATGTCACCTTGCGCTTTGATTTCCTGCTGACATGATATATTTTACAGAATGCTGTTGGGGAAAGCAAGCGACAATATTGCAATACATGTCGCATTAATGATAGTATCGCCATCCCGGAGAACGATTACTGTCAAAACTCAAAAAGACGCAAAAAAGTTTATGACTTCATCCGCGCTAACCGGCTCCATATTGTTTGCGTCCACTCCCACATCATACCGGAGAATTCCTGCTTTCCGGTTTTCCACATTGTAATTTTTATGGTTATGCTGATGCCCATGAAGCGCAATTGCGCCCTTTCCGTAACCATTCCACTCTAAAATGGGATAGTGGAACAAAACAAACTTAGTATTTTGGTATGTAATTTCCATATAATTTTCAACAGACAGAAACAGCGATTGTTCAAATGCAGGGCTGTCCGCAAAATGGTCATGGTTTCCCCTGACCAGATGCTTTCTGCCCCGAAGAGAAGACAGACATACAGATGCCATATCAGGTCCTTTCATGGTAAAATCGCCAAGGATATAGACTTCATCGTCATAGGATACTTTGTCGTTCCATCTTTTGATCAGAGCCGTATTCATTTCCTCCACATTGCGGAACGGTCTTTGCGTATGCCTGATTATTTTATCGTGATAAAAATGTAAGTCAGCCGTAAAATATACCATCGAACACACCCTTCCCTTCATTCCAAATGAAACTGTCCACCATAGACTGAACTGCCGACTCTGCACTCTCAGAACCGGAAAAGCTGGTCAGATGGATCAGGCAATATTGCTGCTCGCCTACAATGTAATATTGTTTTGTAACGACATCTGCCTCGCTAATGGTAAAAATGTAAACCACATCACCCTGCTCCGTATAGATTCCGTCCCCGGTCAATTCAGCGTCAATCCCCTGCATCTGTACCATAAGCTGCCGGACAATTGCGTCACGGAACTGCATTTCTCTGCCTGACTGTTTATCTCCCGTTTTATATACTTTCCAAAGATATGTTCCTTTGTTGTCCATCCATTCACTAAGAACTGTAAAAGTAAGATCAGTTCCGTCAGGGAGTCCGCCAACAGTTCAGGCGCTTTGTATCTGCCTTCCTGCTCAAATTCATAAATAAGACTGCCTCCCTCCACTATCTTTCTCGAAACTCGATACGTCCTTGCCTATTCCTGAAAGTTCTCCATTTTGTATCTGCCAGTCCGGCGTAGGCTGCTCCACACAGCAGCCCTCATATTACCTTGCGCCATCCATCCAGGAATTATATGCCTGCCTTTCAACATAATCCACAGGAAGTCTGTTGTATTCCTCTAATGTATCGCATAATCCACGGTCATAGTAAGTACATAAACTGACTGTCTTTCCCTGTAGCCGATAATATGTGTTCACACGGATTTTCGCGTGGGAATCATCAGGACTCAAATATACAATATACTGCTTATCACAACGGTCAGGCTTTTCTGTTCTGGATTCTTTTATGATATTATCGGCAGAAATCTCAATAAAATCTCCCATATTCATTTTTCTTATTTCACCCATTTGTCCATACGCCGGTAGATGCCAAGGCTCAGGCTGTCAAATTCATCCTGATCCGGCATGCGCCGGATCCCCAATGCCTTTAACAGCAGATTGATGGTGCCTTCGCCTTCCATGGGTGCAATGGAAGCACACCCGTTTTCATACAAAACCCCCTCGTTTCCGCGGTCTCAATTCAGCACACTTCAGTCAGTCCAGAACACCAGCTGCTTTAAACCTGCAAATACTGCAAGTTCCATATCACTTTGTCCTGCCCTTACTTCCGCCAGTTCCAAAACCTCCAGCTTCGGAAATGACCGGAACCACTCCGCACTTTTTATTTCCGCCTCATAAAGCCTGAGTACCTTAAGCCCGGACAATTTTGACAGGTCATCCAAAGGCAGAAGGTCTCCTTTTACAGCTCCCAGTTCTTCCGCCGTTAAATCCCGGAATGCACTGCCCTTCACAATACTCCTCTCATATCGGCTCCATGCCGTCTCCGCCTCTTTACTGCGGGAATAATCCCATTTGCCGACTCTGCCCATTTCCATCCGGAACACGCCTGTTCCTTCGTGAATCATGTACTCTTCCAGCCGGTAATTTTCCCCCACTGCCTTATAGAATCTTATACCCCTTTGCTCAAAAAAGCTTGACAAAAATATGCTTCCGCATATAATTTAGATTGAACGGTTCATTTTTTTGAAACATAAAAAATTCTAGGAGGTTAAATCATGTACGAATTGATTGAAATGGCATGTATGGCTGTAATCGGAATTATGGGAATTTTAATGGCTGTTGTGCCACAAAAGGTTGCAAAAAAATCTATAGCGGAGAATCCGTCTAAACGAATGGTAGTAAGAATATTGGGAGTACTTATGGCGGTTGGATGTGCGGTGGTCCTTTTTATTATATTTCGTTATAACTACTGACCTATGCTTGGCGCGCGTTATGCATTTTAGCCGCCTCTTTTACTATGTTTCACTATAATTAAAAAAATATCAGGTTGGAAAACCTCTTTCCTGCCAGATTGATTACAGTTTATCTGAACAAAGCACAGAAAGGGAAACTATGGGAGAAAAAACGAATATTCAGGTTGGCGAACCTCTTTCCTGTCAGATTGATTACAGTTTATCTGAAAAGGAACTGGGAAAATATTTTGACAGCCAGATGGCACTTGTCCGAAACGGGCAGGAAGAACTGTCCACCGTGGAACTGATGATGTTGGGTTATGCCCTTGATTTTATCAGCTTTGCCAAAAATGCCGCACATGTGGATATCAATTTTGGCGAAGAAAGCCTTGAACGCTTTGACGCGGTTTTGGAAGCGGTGCATGCACCTATGCTGAAAGGAGAACTTCCGGGAAATCAGTTTTACGACATAGTAAAGAGCGCAACCGGATTTTTGGGTGTCTTTCTATTCAAAAATATAGGCGGCAGCTGGGTACAGACAAATATCGGACCTGCGGTTCGGCTAAAGGAGACAAATGCTTTTATTTATAACCGTGTTGTTAGAAGAATCCAAAACGGTAAAAAGGATGACATAATCAGTTTTTACAATACACTGAAAAGTATGTGACAAGCCGATTGGGGTGGCATCTGCTTTTAACAGTTCCTTACTGACAAAATCAAATTTAGGAGAATTGATAATGACAGATCATGAAAAAGGATTTTATGGATAGTGAAAAATGGTGGAAACAGCTAAAACCTTTTCGTCTCGCACCAAACTGGAAAATTATGTGGAACAAATTGAAAGATATAGAACCAGATCATGTGAAAGAAGACGATGATGCATGGCTTTTTACGTTTGTAGAGGATATGACCTACATTACAACCGAATACACTTATAAAGAGAATAAGAAAAACATGAAGCATACGCTTGCTATTGACCTTGACTGGTATCCTGAAGGTGATAGGAACGGCTGCTATCACCTTGCAGCAATTTTAGATAATAATTGGGACAAACCAATCCTTGAGATGAAAACACGAAGCACACAGAAAGTTGCGGATACTATAGAGTTATGGTTATTTGAAACACTGCTAAATTGGGAAAACAGGATATCCACTCACCTTTAATGGTAACAGCGAATACAC
This sequence comes from uncultured Lachnospiraceae bacterium, assembly GCA_948473115.1. Classification (GTDB taxonomy): domain Bacteria; phylum Bacillota; class Clostridia; order Lachnospirales; family Lachnospiraceae; genus Acetatifactor. The sequence goes on from CAOKWI010000017.1 coordinate 42,200, forward strand.
TTTTCCATGAAAACAGGGGATAAATATTTGACAAATCGAAAGCAGATGTTATACTTGAACTGAACCATTCACCATAACATCCGGGAGGCTGCCATTATGACAAATCCGAGACTTGAGAAAATATATCAGGAAGCAGGCCGGCTGTTCCTTACCAAGGGCTACGCCAACACAAAAATGGCGGAAATCGCGAAAGCCTCCGGAATAGCCGTGGGAACCATGTACTCCGCGTTTTCCGGCAAGGATGCCGTATTCTCTTTTGTACTCCATGCCACCCTGGATCCGGATCATTTTTCCGGCGATGTTACCCTGCCGATCAAACCAGCGGCAGCCACAGAACTGATCCCGCTGTTAAAACAGGTAGATAAAATCCTGGATTCCATTATGGTCATCACAGATGATCACGGGAATATCTGCAAGAATTTTCCTGCATTGGCAGGTGAACTGTTTGATTTCTTTGCCGATTATCTGTTTGCCACCGACAACATCAAAAAGAACGCGGAAATTTACCAAGAACTGAGGGAAGAATATTTCCCCTGTGAGCAGAAATATTTCCGGAAGCTGGGCGACTGCCTCAGGCAGTATATGGAAGCTGGACAGATCCGCAGCTTCGGGCATATCATGTCCCATGTCCCTTACCTGACGGATACCATGACATGGTGGGCGCTGAATGCCAATATGCAGAACCCACTGGAACCCGTTCCCCGGGATACGGCAAAGGAGATCTGCATTGATATTATACAGAAAGCTTACCAGGCGGACGGAAGGTCATAAACTTAGCGAAAGTCAAATGCACATGCAGGCAACAGAGTATTTGACCCTCGCGGCATTCGCCAAGAATAAATCAAAACATACTTTCAGTCAACAACAAAGACAAGGCGCACAGGCGCCTTAGCTTTAGCATGAATATTGAAATGAATAATTCATTTTAAACTAGGAGGAACAAATGAACCGAAACAGCTATCTGAAAAGTTTATATGGCAAGGGCTTCCTGCCGCACGTCCTGTTTGGGATGTCACTGTCCTTCCTTACGGCAGCCGCCCAATACGCGGTAACGCAGCACTTGGGCGTGATGATCGATGCAGCGGGAAAACGCCCGGAAGGAATCCTCTCCCACTTTTCCCTGATGGCGGCGTTGCTGGCCTGTTACCTTGCGGGGAATGCCGCATTCATCCTTTTCACAGGGAGAACGGCAGCCTCCTTTTCCTGCCGCCTGCAGTCCGGAATCGGTGACAAAGTATGCTCCGCCCGATATCAGGCGATTGAACAGACAGAAGACGGGGAAGTGCTCGCCATTGCCGACAAGGACGTTGAAAGCCTGAAAAGCTGGCTTCTGCTGTTATGGCGTACCGGGGCGCTGCCGGTGAACCTCCTGCTGATCCCCGTTAACCTGTTCCGCTGGTGCGACTGGAAATTCACCCTGGCCGTCTTAAGCCTGATCCCCCTGAACGCTGTGATCAGCGTGCTGATCGCCAGAAAGCTTCCAAAATACCACCATAACGAGAAGAATGCGTATGCGGATGTCATCTCCTCCTTTACGTCGACCATCCAGTTTGAAATGATGATCAAGGCCTGTCAGCTGGAACAGATATTTCAGGAAAAAGAAAAAGAGAAACTACAGGAACATCTGAAACAGAAAAAGAAGCGCCTGACCTATGAACGATTAGCCGAAGTGTTTGACCGGTGTTTCGGGCATTTCAGCCGGATCTTCCTGCTGCTTGCAGGCGCTTACCTGATCTTAAAGGGGGACATGACCCTGGGAGGGCTGACCAGCATCATCCTGCTTGCGGGGCTTGTGGGGGAAGGGCTGAAAACCATCGGCAGCATCCCTGCAAACCTACAGAATGCAAGGGTCGGCGCAGACCGCCTGCAAAAGCTTCTGGCAATGGAGGACGAGGATGAAACGGAAATCCCGTCAGAGGGAAAAAGCACTGCCCAAAAACATGTGCAAAAGAGAAACGCATCCATCTGGAATAATATTTCCGCAACAGCACGGTCAAAAAAAGCTGCGACAATCCAGCAAAAGGATTCTGAAAGAGCACTGGCTGAAAACGCCGCATCCATGCAGCCGCAGGAGAACAGACGGACAGACAGCCAGATTCTTTCCTGTGCGAACCAGCCACCGGAAGAAATTCCCGTCTACAGGGTACAGGGGCTTTCCTTTTCCTATGGAACTTCCCCCGTCCTGCAAAACCTTTCCTTCCAAATCCACGAGAGAGAAAAGGTCGCCATCGTGGGAGCCAGCGGCGGAGGGAAAACAACGCTGTTCAAGCTTCTCAGCGGTCTCTATCTGCCGAAAGAAAACCGCATTTTTTTCCGAGGACAGGATCTGGCAGGAATACCGCTAACACAGCTGCGGGAGAACCTCACGGTTGTCCCCCAGGAAGATTTCCTTCTTCAGGCATCCATAAGGGACAATGTGACCATCGCAAAACAGGAGGCAGACCATAGGGCAATCACGGAAGCCTGCCGGAAAGCCCGGATAGATGCCTTCATCCGCTCCCGGGAAAACGGATATGACACGGAGGCTGGCTCCACGGTCCAGTCTGTCTCCAACGGGCAGATGCAGCGGCTGGGCCTTGCCAGGGCCTTCCTGAAGGATTCGGCAGTCTTCCTGTTGGATGAGCCCACATCCGCACTGGACGCGGATACCGCAGGCCTGATCTGGGATACCCTGTTCACAGACTGTCTGGATAAAACAATACTGGTCATTCTGCATGACATGAAAGAGATCACCCGTTTCGACAGGATCCTTGTATTAAACCAGGGAGAAATGGCAGGGTTTGGAACCCATGAAGAACTTCTGCGCGGCTGCGGGGTGTACCGGCAGCTTTACCGGAACAAAAACAAGGACTGAACGGAAATGCTCTGCCCGATCAGGGTCAGGACGGACGGATGCGGAACTGGATTTTCAAACAGCATCCGGCCTCTCTGACCCCAGAGCATTTCCGGGCGCTTTCTGAACGGAAATGCTCTGCCTGATCAGGGGCAGAGTGGGCGGATGCAAAACTGGAATAAGAAAGGAGTACCGATCCCGATGCACACATTGAAAACCATGCTGAAATATGCTTTCAGGAACCGCTGGCTCTGGCTGGCCGGGATTTTCATGCCGGCAGTTTTCAGCGCGGCAACCAATATTTACCTTGCGAATACATTGCAGGATTATGTGGAACTGGTATCCGGGGATCATGTTGCTGCCCACAATGTCGTCGTCACACTGCTGATGGCGTTGGCAGTGTTACTGCTTTTCTCCTGCCTGGATGACCTGGGACTGCTGGCGCGTTCCCTGCTTCCGGCCATAGTGGAATCAAGGCTGAGAGCAGACTGCTGTAGAAAACTGATCCGCACACCCCTAAAGAACCTGCGGAAATTCCGCACAGGGGAACTCCTCACCCGGTATACCACAGATGTGGAGCTTTGTGCCAGGATTGCCGTCAATGATATCTCCGGCGTGGTCTATCCCCTGATCGCGGGCACGGGGTATGCGTTGGCAGTCTTTTTCTCCGGCACAGGTCTTGGCCTGATCATGCTCGGCCTGGACGTATCCGTCATCCTGTTGAATTTCATTTTCGTGCCAAAGCTGAAATCCGCGCAGAAAAATATCCTGCAGGCAAAGGAAGCTTATACATCCGAGTGCGTAGGCGCCTTGCATGGGAAAATGACCATACGCCAGTATTCCGCCGGGGAGACCATGAGTCGCAGGATCAGGGAGGCAGCAGACCGGATCCGTGAAAAGGAATATAGGGCGGTATCCTTAAGGGCACTGAAAGCACTGACATCGGATGCCCTGGCCGAAAGCTGTATTTACCTGCTGACGCCGCTTGCATGTATCCTTGCCGCTTATAGCTATATGGATCTGTCCACTGTCCTGTTCCTGGATCAGCTATGCAGATGCTTTATTGTATCTACCCAGAATTTCGCTACTGCATTTGTAAATTACAAGGAACATAAGCTGTCCTTTGAACGGATCAGTGAAGTACTGCTCCTCCCAAAAGAATCCGAGGAGCGGGAAACCGGCATACCGGAGGTGTCCGGAGAACAGGTAACCGGCACACCTCATACGTCCAGAGGACAGGAATCCGGCACACCTCATACGCCCAGAGGACAGGAATCCGGTACACCGGACGCGTCCAGAGGACAGGAATCCGGTACACTGGACGCGCCCAGAGGACAGGAATCCGGAACATTACATGCGCCCAGAGGACAGGAATCCGGTACACCGGACGCGTCCCCGAGAGATGGCAGCGTCACATTTGACCATGTCAGCGTCTCCTATGAGGGACGCCAGGTCTTAAATGGAATATCCTTCCACATATCCCCCGGAGAATGCGCATGCATCCGCGGCGGCAGCGGCAGCGGGAAATCCACCCTGGCAAAGGCGCTGATGCAGATGGTTGATTATCAGGGGGAAATCTCCATTGGCGGGAAAAACTGTAAGGAGCTTCCCCTCGACGCGCTGCGGAAGCAGATTGCCTTTTCCCCTGAGCACAGCGATCTCTTCTGTACCTCTGTGTATGAAAACATACTGTTCGGAAACCCTACCGCGCAAAAAGAAGCGGTGTACCGCGCGGCAGAAAGAGCGGCAGTCATGGCCACGGAAGCATTTCTTGGGCGTGAGGCCGGAAAATGTGGGGAACTATTATCAGGAGGCCAGAGACAGCGGGTTTCCATCGCCCGGGCATTACTCAGGAACGCCCCCATTATCATTTTGGACGAACCCACTGCGGCTCTGGACACGCAGTCGGAAACAAAAATATTGCAGACAATCTCTGACCTGAAGCAGGAAGGCAAATGTATTCTGCTGATTACTCATAAGGAGTCCACCATGGGCGTCGCAGACAGGATTCTGGAATTATAAATGGATTTTGTCCAGTTCCTCCGCCAGGCGCCTTTTCGCCTCCTCCTCGGTTTCACCTTCATGGGTAAGGAATTTGCCCATAAACCCGTCCTCGACTTTCTGATATGCTCCCACGACGCTGTCTTCCACTTTCCTGTAACCGCCGACAACGGCATTTTCAATTTTCTTATAGGCATTCACCACGCCTTTTTCAATGGCCTACTATATTCAAATTTTTTCCAGAAGGCATGTCTCTCTATTGCAGCCCCATGCACATACCAAGGGCAAAGAGAATCTCACCGATAGTACTCATGACAAGAGTTACAAAGTTTTTCTTTTATCAAGAAAATTTATGACTATGATATTTGGCTAAAGTTAAAAGAACTATAAAATTCCCAAAATTACCGAAAGCAATGTCAAAAACCGCATAAAATATCAGGATTTTGACATTGCTCCTACCGCTATAGATTGGGATTTTATTATTTCATGACAGTTAAAACAGAATAAAACTTTTGATTTTTGCTACGTGGCTTATCAGGTATTGTCATTGCTATTTTACCTTCATCCAGTAATGGATTCAGGTAATTGCTTCTGAATGTGGTTCTGTGTTTTATGCCAAGAAACTTCATCATCTCATCTCTGTCTCTCGGCTCTTTGCAATATTCAAGCAGTGCATTGATCCTTTCTTCCTTTTGAGCGGTCTTTTGAGCGGTACCGCTCATTTTTTGAGTACCATATCGATAAAACACAACCAACACTTTTGATTTCATTCTCAGTCAAACAAGATCTCCTCCACCGTCACAAAGGTGTACCCCTCCTCCAGCAGCTTATCGATGGCCTTGAGCGCCGCCGTCACGGAGGTATCGTAGTAGTCGTGCATCAGGATAATGTCATTCTCCCCCGCCTTGTTCACGATCTTATCCACAATGCATGACACATTTCCGGAGCACCAGTCCAGGGGATCCACATTCCAGAGCACCGGAAACATGTTCAGTTCTTTTTCAAAGGATTTGTCCCAGCTTCCGTAGGGCGGCCGCACATACTGTACCTCCTCCCCGGTGATCTCCTCCAATATCTCATTGGTTTTGATCAGTTCTTCCTTGAAGACCTCCCTGTTTGACCTTGTGAGCTGGATATGGCTGTATGTATGGTTGCCGATGAGATGCCCGTCCTCCTGCATCCGCCTGATAATATCTGGGTGCAGCTCCGCGTGCTCCCCCGTGACAAAAAAAGTCGCCACCACGCCCCGTTCCTTCAGCCCGTCCAGCAGCTGTTCTGTATAGTGGGGATGGGGACCGTCATCAAAGGTTATGGCTATTTTACGCACATCCTCCTCTTGTGTCCCTCTGCCCTCCTCCAGTTCCCTCCCCCTGACGCTGCCGGCAGCTGCCTGCGCGGCCTCCTCGGCCGGCATCTGTCCCCTGCTCTCCCGCAAACCCAAAAACAGCAATCCTGCCATCAAATTTAACACCAGGATTGCCGTCACATACTTTTTCATAGATGACTCCCGATTTCCATGCAGTCTTCATAGAATTATATGAAATCACCCCCGGACATATTCAGTTTCCAGGCTGTTTTTCCCTGCAGGCAGTTCCATATACAGGCAGACCGCCTGACAGGATCCATTCAACCTGACATGCCAGGATTTTCCCGCATGCCGCCTGTCAATAGGATTCCCGTATGCTGCCTGTCAACGGCATTCCTGTATGCCTCACGTCAATGGGATTCCCATACGCCGCCTGTCAATGGGCAAACCGGCCTGAAAATTCCATGATCAGCCCTGTCAGGCAGGTGTCCTCATAAACGCTGCCCGGATATACTTCCGCAATCTCAAAGCGCGTCTCCAGCGTCCCACCGTTCAGCACCTTGATATCGTCCTCCGGCAGTGCAAAGTACTGAGGAAGAATCGTATCCTCCAGTTCCAGGCGGGCATACGGCTTATCCTCCACGTACATGAGCAGCGTCTTGATCCGTCCGTTCTCCTCCCATGTTTTCATGTCTTTGGCATATCCGTTCACAATGCAGATTTCCGTATACCGTACGAAACCGTCTATGACCGGTTCCCTGTATTCCAGTCCCATTGCTTCCCACTTATTATTCAACAGACCGGCATAGGTCTGGCGGTAAGTGATGCTCTCTCCGATCCCATAACCTTCCACACCTTCCGCCCAGGCTGCCATACGGCTTTGCTCCAGTACATTTTCGGCGGAATATCTATCACTGTTCGAGGCAAGTTCGGAAGTAGCTTCCGCCTCCTGCTCAAAATACATTGCGCCGCACCAGCTGGAGCAGCCCGGCCACTGCCAGTCGTCATAGCCAAAATTCGGAGCATTATCATCGTATTCCCAGGAGCACCACTGCTCCGTTTCTTCGTCCCCGTCTTCCCCATAAAAGAAATTACTCACCCTGGGCTGTAAAACCGGAATTTCTTCATAATAATGTACAATGGGTTCCCTGGATAACATAATCTCCATATGCTCATAGCCATACTCTTCTGCATACGCTGAAACAAGGTTATTCCTGCCCTCCGGATTATCCCCATGGCACAACAGGAAGCGTCCGCCTTGTTTCGAGTCCGCAAACACATCCTTCCCAAGTGCGGTTTCCACATTCGATACAAGCGCCGTCCATAAATCCTTATTTCCTGCAAATGCCCTGTCCCCTACGGTCACAGTGGAACCGGGAAGCTGTATGCGTTCCAGACCGCAGTTTTCAAAAGCTTTTGCCTTGATCACCTCCAGGCAGGGAGGCAGATCCAGACTGCGGATTCCCGTGTTCCGAAAGGCTTCCTCTCCGATGACTGCCAGATCAGGAGGCAGATCCAGACTGTAGATGGTCGTATTCCGAAAAGCCCCGTCGCCGATCACCGTCACCGTACCCGGAAGCTGGAACTCCATATCTCCTGCCCCCATGTCTGCAAACGCCTCTTTACCGATTTCCCTGACAGGCATACCTCCCATTTTCTCCGGAATCTGCAGAAGTACACTTCTATAACCCTGTTCCTCCCTTTCCGCCGCATACCTTTCAAACAGTTCCCTGTTCTCTTCCGCAAAACCAATGATCACCAGATAATCTTCGCCCTGATCGCTCTTCTTCTCAAAAGAAAACATCTCCTCCGGCTGCAGATCTGCCCATCCCACATTCTCCACAGCCGCTGTTCCGGTCTGCGCACTGTTGACATCCCGATTCCCGGACACTGTGTTTCCTGTCCGGGATACTGTGCTGTTCCCGTTCTCTCCAGGATTTCCACTCTGGGGCAACGTGCTGTTCCCGTTTCCTCCGGTACTTCCGCCCTGGGGCTGCGTGCTGTTCCTGTTTCCTCCGGTATTTCCACTCCGGGGCAATGTGACGTTCCTGTTTCTTCCGATATTTCCACTCCGGGGCAACATGCCGTTCCCGTTTTCCCCCTGCGATGCCATTTCACGGCCAGCAGTCTCATGGTGATCGTCCCGCGCCATATCCGCGTTTCCTGTCATCCCGCATCCGGCACACAGAGTCAATAACCCCGCTGCAAGCAACGGGGCATGGAATTTGAAACGCCCCAAGGGCAATGCGTCCATGGGACGCCGTGGTATTGACCCTCGCGGCATTCGCCAACTGTCCAAGCCAGCCATTGGCTGGCTTTGTGCACGGCCGTTTGGCTCATTGCTCGCGGGAATGATCCATCCCGTCAAAGCATACGCCATGCATATCTTCCTGACCATCCGCAGCCTCATCACCTGTCTCACCTGTCTACCTTCCGATTGCTGTCATATACGAACTCATTTCTCACTCAAACTGCGCGTTATACAGCTTCCTGTACACGCCCTGACGCTCCATCAGCTCCTTATGAGTTCCCTGTTCCACCACCTCACCGCCATTGACCACCAGGATCAGGTCGGCATTCTCAATGGTGGACAGTCTGTGGGCGATCACAAAGCAGGTCTTTCCCTCCATCAGTTTCAGCATGGCCTTCTGGATCCGGCGCTCTGTCCGCGTATCCACATTGGAGGTGGCCTCGTCCAGAATCAGCATTTTGGCATCCAGGAGCATTGCCCTGGCTATGGTCAGAAGCTGCTTCTGCCCTTTGGAGATATTGGTTCCCTCGTCCGTCAGTATGGTGTCATAGCCTTCCGGAAGGCGCTTGATAAAGGAATGAATGTGCGCCGCTTTTGCCGCCGCTTCCACATCTTCCCTTGTGGCGTCCTCCTTTCCATAGGCAAGGTTTTCATAAATACTCCCATAGAACAGCCAGGTGTCCTGGAGCACCATGGCGTACGCTTTCCGCAGGCTGCTCCTGGTCATCCCATCATTTCTTCTGCCGTCCACCGTGATACAGCCGCTGTCCGGGTCATAAAAACGCATCAGCAGGTTGATTAGCGTTGTCTTGCCGGCTCCCGTGGGACCTACGATGGCAATCAGTTTACCGGGCTCCGCACGGAAACTGAGGTCGTGTATGATGGTCTTGCCGGGCTGATAACCGAACTGCACATGGCTCAGTTCCACCTCCCCCCGCACCTGATCCAGCACGATGGCATTCTCTGCATCCGCAGGCTCCGGCGGCTCCTCGATCAGACGGAACACCCGCTCTGCCGCGGCAAGGGCCGACTGCAATTCACTGAAAATATTTGCCGCCTCGTTGATAGGCCCCGAGAATTTTCTGGAATACAGCACAAAGGAAGAAATATCCCCGATGCGCATACTCCCTGCCAGATACAGCAGCGCACCGAACACGCTGATCAGGGACAGGGAAAGGTTGTTGATAAAATTGACGCAGGGTCCCACCACGCTTCCGTAATATTCCGCCCTGTAGTATGCTTCCACGGCCTCCTCATTCTTCCGGTCGAATTTACCCTGTGTATACTCCTCCCGGTTATAGGCCTTCAAAGTCTTCTGACCGGAGATCATTTCCTCCACAAAACCATTCAGTTCTCCCAGCTTGGCGGAACGTTTCCGGAACAGGGGTCTTGTCTTACCGGTAATATTTTTTGTGATCAGGACGGAAAGCGGAACCGTGAAAGCGAACACCAGCACCAGCTTCGGGGAAATAGAGACCATCATCAGCAAAGCACCCACTACCGTAATAACCGTGGTCAGAAGCTGCACCAGATCATTGGACAGCGAGGCATTCACCGTGTCAATGTCATAGGAAATACGGCTGATAATATCGCCTGTCTGGTGCACGTCAAAATACCCCACAGGCAGCGTCATCAGCTTTTCAAATACATCCTGGCGCATCCGGTAGACCACCTTGCGGCTGATGGTGAGCATCAGCACCTGCAGGCCGTAGGACATCAGCGCCGACACCACGTAAAACAAGGCCATCCATCCCGCATAGTAAAAAACCTTCTGAAAGTCCACCGCTCCCCTGCCGCCTTCGATGGCCCCGATACTGAGTCCTGTCAGCTTCGGGCCGATCAGGGAAAACAGGTTGCTCCCAAGGGTACAGACCATGGCCAGCGCCAGAAGCCATTTATACTGCCACATATATTGTCCCAGCCGCAGGATCGTCCGTTTGGAATATCGTTTTTTCTCAGTGCCCATGCTTCCTCCCTCTTGCCATTTTTCCTGTTCTTTGTTCCGAAAACCACTTTCACCGGCCATCCGACCCGTCAATAAGGAACTGTGAGTCAATAACTTTTCAATAGTGCGCAGGATTTGTCTTCGAGAGTGCCTCTCAAAAATCAGGCGCATAGCGGGCTATGTAACTGATTTTTAAGTAATTGCTTTAGCAATTTGATATCGGAGAAAAAGACAAGCAATATGAAAAGTTATTTTTGCACAGTTTCTAAGCTGGCTTGCGGGAAACGCTTTCACCAGCGTTTCCCCAACTCCGCGAAATCACGCTCCCATCTGTGACCTGCTGATCTCACTGTAGACCTGACAGTTCTCCATCAGCTCCCCATGGGTGCCATACCCGATTGGCACGCCGTCCTCCAGCACCAGGATATGGTCTGCATTCCGGATGGAACTGACGCGCTGCGCTATAATGACCAAAGTGGTATCCTGGAAATGTTCCCGGATCCCCTTGCGCATCTCCGCATCAGTCCGATAATCCAGCGCACTGGAGGAATCGTCCAGTATCAGGATCTCCGGCCTTGCCGCCAGCGCCCTGGCGATCAGCACACGCTGTTTCTGGCCGCCGCTCAGGTTCGCCCCCTTGATATTCAGGGCCCCGCTCTCCTTCTCCTCCCTGTCTGCCACAAATTCACTTGCCCTGGCGTACAGCAGCGCCTCCTGGAGCTGTCCGCTTCCGATCTCCCTGCCCAGCGTTACATTCTCCGCAATCGTATCCTCAAAGATCGTGTCGTTTTGAAACACCACGCCAAATTTCTTCTTCAGCACCGATGGCTCATAGCTGCGGACATCCTTTCCCGCAATCAGGATCCGCCCCTCATCCACATCATACATTCGCATCATCAGATTAATAATGGTTGATTTCCCGGAACCGATCTCGCCGATGATTCCCAGTGTCTCCCCCTTCTTAATCCGAAAGGACAGATCCTTTATATTTGCCTCTCCCTTTTTCAGATAGGAAAAAGTCACATGGTCAAAACAGATCTCCTGCTCCGCCGGGTCATCCTGCGATTCCAAACCATCCTGCGACTCCGGATCCTGTGCCTCCGGACCATCCTGCGACTGCGGGTCCTCCTGCGTCTCCGGACCATCCTGCGATTCCCCGTATTTCTCCAGTATCCCCATGTCGTCCACCGCCTCCAGCACATACCAGATACGGTTTCCCGACGCAATGGCCTTGGACAGGACAGTAAACATCTTTGAAATAGACATCATGGCATTCAGGATAATGGTAAAATAAGTGGTAAAGGCCAGTATCTTTCCTACCTCAGAGGTTCCGCCGTTGACACGGTACGCCCCCACCAGGATGACACCCACCAGACCCAGGTTCAGCAGAATATTCATGGACGGATTGATGATCGCCATGACCATGCCGTTCTTGCGCTCCCGCTCCACCACTTCCCTGTTGACCGTCTGGAATTTTTCTGTCTCATAGTCCGTCTTGGACAATGCCTTGATCACGCGGATACCCGCGATATCCTCCCTCACCATCCTGACGAAGCGGTCATTTGCCTCCTGCAGTCCGCTGAACATGGGGATACTCCTTCTGGATACATACACCGTGATAAAGCCCAGCAATGGCAGCACTGCCAACAGCACGCACGCCATGGCATGATCCAGCGTAAAGGTGACACAGATCCCCCCGATCAGCAGAATCGGCGCACGCACCCCCAGACGCTGGATCCGTCCCAGCATCTGATGAAGATTATAGGTGTCCGATGTCATTCTGGAAATCAGGGAAGGTTTTGTATAGAAATCCGTCTGTGCATTGGAAAGATGCATGATCCTGGAAAAGAGATCATGCCGTATCTGCTCGGTGGCATCTGCGGATACCCTGGATGCCATCCGGTTGGCAATGATATTAAAGGACACGGCAAGCAGGGAGCAGACAATCATCAGAGCTCCCCAGCCAAATATCAGTCTCCTGTCCCGGGACAGAATGACCGTGTCAATAATATACGCTAATATGTATGGAATACACAGATCCATGATAGTTCCGGTGAATTTAACGAGAAACCCCACCCCCATTCGCGGGAAGTAGGGTTTCAGGTATTTCATTATAATCTGCTTCATTAGATTTTAAATACGGAAATCTCCGTTTTCAACTCCTGCATGTTCTTACCGAGAGAATCTGCTGTTTCTGTCAGTCCCTCCACATTTTCCATCAGGCTCTCCACGGAATCCCTGACGGTCATGACGCTGCCCGTAGTCTCCTCTATGCTTGTGGAAATCTGGCTGATGGCTGACACGGTATGGGATTTCTCCTCGTCCGCGCGCTCCGTGCATTCCACGATGGCATCCAGCCCCTCCACCAGCTGCTTCATACGCTGCTGCATATTGTTGAATACCGTCACTACCTGCTCCACCGCTTCCGCCTGGGATGCCACCATGGCGCCTGCCTCGTGGGCACTCTCCACACTCTGATCCGTGCGGGCGGTAATATGGCCTACGTTGTTGCTGATCTCCCCGGCGGCTTTCGCGGAATCGTCTGCCAGCTTGCGGATCTCCTCCGCCACCACCGCGAATCCTCTTCCCGCGTCTCCGGCCCTGGCAGCCTCAATGGAAGCATTCAGTGACAGCAGGTTTGTCTGCTCCGAAATCTCGGTGATGGTGCTCACAAAGCTGTTGATGATCTCTGTCTCCTGACGCAGGGACTCAATGTTTTTCCCGACAGTAGCGGTGATATCCGTGGTCTGCTGCGCCCTGTCGCCCAACAGCCTGATGATCTTGACGCCCTGCCCGATCATCTCTTCCGTCTCATCCACCAGCCTGTTCACTCTCTCAACAGTATTGCTGACCTCCTGGAGTTCCTCCGCCAGGATATTGGTCTTGGCTACACACTCCTCCACATGGGCGGTCTGCTGCGTCATGGTCTCGCTGATCTCATTCATCGCCTTTGTGATACTTTCGGAATAATCATTAATAACACCAGATACCTGCTCCACATCCTTTGCCGATACCTCCAGCTGATCCGTGGCGCCGGTAACCTTGTTTACCAGGTTCTTGGTATTCCTGATCATATTATTGGCAGAACCGGCCAGATTCTGGAACTCGTCATGTCCCTTCGCGTTTACGCGCACCGTCAGGTCGCCCTGGGCAACAACGCCAAAGCCCTTGGATATCCTTCTCATATTCTTCTGGATACCGGCCACGATCAGAAGGCCCACAATCAATACCACAATACTCGCCACTACCACCAGTGCAAAGGTCAGTGACTGGATCTCCTCAGCCTGTCCGGTGATCGTATCCATGGGAACCAGCGTGCAGATCGTTGCCCTTGTGCTGACGCTGCCGCTGTAGATGAACAGATACTGCCGTCCCTTAAAAGTTACCTCCTGGGAGCCATATTGATTCTCCTTGCTGCTCAGATCCAGCGTAGGGAAAAACGCCTGCCCAAAGAAGACCGTCTCGCCTTCTTCCAAAATGCTTTCCTCGTCCTCCGCCAGATTTTCATATATGATCTCACGGCCATTCTCAGTCACAAAGCCCACAATACTCCCGGTTCCCAGATCCAGGGTCTCAATAAACTCCTTGATCGTCCTTGCCTTAATATCAATAACGATACACGCGCTGCCGGACTGGGATTCCACCTCGTAGGCCAGAATATAATCCTGTTTCTTCAGATTCAGCTGTTCATCCAGAAGATCATGGTTGTCAACCCAGTTCTGGATTCTTTTCCCGTCAACAGGCGCAGCGGCAATATATTCTTCGCTGAAACCGTTTGCGTTGGTAGCGCTGGCCGTACTGAACAGGTTAATGCCGTCCTTCGTGATGATATGTATGTGACTGATAAAGGCATTTGCTGTCTGTGAGGCAAGAATAGAGGTCTTGGTATTTTCCGTCACCTTCATTTTCGACATGGGATCATCATTGTACAGGCCGATAAAGTACTTGCTCAAATCTTTATCAAACGCATAGGTCATTGCTTCCGATTCAATAAAGGAACAGCTCATGTCCACATATTCCGTCGCCATGTTGATGGTCTGGATGGTAGACGCCGTAAACTTCTCGCTCATACCCTCCGCCGCCTTCTGGTAAGCGGAAATTCCCACCGCGATCATGAACAGGATCGGCACGAGAAAGCATACGATGATCTTATTGCGAAGGCTGAAAATCATGACTCCTTTTTTCTGCCCGCCACCGGCCGACGCAGACTGCCGGGGTTCTTTTGAAGCCTTGGATGTCTTCGGAGCCTTGGATACCTTCGGAGTCTTTGGTGCCTTTTCTGTTTTAACCTTAACTGCTTTTTCGCCCATATCATTTTCCTCCAGGTCGTTATCTCTTGGTTCACTTGAATAAATTATACACTACTTTTCTGAAATTTGAAATAGATACTGTCAAAATTAATACTTTTAATTAGTGGAATTATCCAAAATTCTACATTTATTTTGAGTTTCTTTTGTTCACCCTTTCATCGGATTCTCTTTTCATTCCCCTCTGCATCAATTCTCTCTATATCAGTGCCCTCTGTATCAATTTTCTCTGTCCAGTTCCCTCTGTACCAGTTCCCTTTGTCCAGTTCCCTCTGTATCAATTTCCTCTGTCCAGTTCCCTCTGTATCAGTTCCCTCTGTATCAGTTCCCTTTGTCCAGTTCCCTCTGTATCAGTTCCCTTTGTCCAGTTCCCTCTGTATCAGTTCCCTTTGTCCAGTTCCCTCTGTATCAGTTCCCTCTGTCCAGTTCCCTTTCTGTCAGCGCCATGCACCGTACATACTTTTCCTCAAACCCGGCCTCCATGGCAAGGTTTACGATCTCTGTGTCCTTCTTATATCCCTCCAGTTTCGCCCTCACGCTCTCCCAGCTGGTGGAAAGCAGTTCCCTGCCTGCCCGCAGCGCCCCGAAAAGCGCCGTATTGCCTCCCGCCGCCGTCCTGTTTGTAAAGTCCCGGGGCAGAAGCCCGATCCGAGCCGCATCCTCCGGATTCAGATAATAGCCAAAGCCCCCGGCCAGCACTACCCTGTCAACCTCTCCCCCGGAAACGCCGTACTTTTCCAGCATGATTTCTATTCCGGCGGCAATGGCCGCCTTGGCAAGCTGGACACTGCGCACGGCCTCCCTGGTGATACGGACATTTCCAATGCGGATTCCTCTGTCAAAATAAGGTTCCGCCAGAAGCCCCGTTTCGTCCAGGATGCCATTCCTGCGCAGAGTCGCCAGGAACCGGACCATGTCCGCCCCCCAGATCCCTCTGTTTGCACCGCCCTCAAAAGCCGGACCTGCTGCCGTGGCGCAGGCAATCCGTCGGTGCCGGTTTCCCAGCAGCAGTTCCCCGTTGGTTCCCAGGTCGATGAAGAGGGTAATCTCCTCCCTGTCGGCCATCCCGCAGGCCAGACAGCCCGCCAGGATATCCCCTCCCACAAAGGCGGAAAATCCGGGCAATACAAAACAGCCCACACCCTCCAGCTCTGTCTCCGCACCGGAAAGCCTGGACGCCGCAAAGGGCGCTCTCCCCAGTTCGGCGGGATCCCAGCCCATGAGCAGATAAGTCATGGTGGTATTCGCCGCAACCGTCAGATATAGTATTTCCTCCGAGGCCAGCCTCTTACGGAATCTCTTTAGCCCCTTTTCCAGCACATTCCGAATGGACTCCCGCATCCGGGCGGCCGCGGAAGGATCCTCCGCGGCCTTGATCCGGGACAATACGTCCGCGCCGTACACGATCTGTGGATTTATCTCCACAAAGCGATCCGCCACACTGCCGTCCACATCATACAAAAGCATGGCAACGGTAGTGGTTCCGATATCGGCCGCCGCAAGTCTCTTCCCATCTCGGGCAAAAGGAATCTTGTCCCCCAAAAAGGCGTCCTCCGCCAGCACATGGAGCCCGCCCGAAGCGCTGCTTTCCGGAGTCGCACCGGGGCACAGCCCGCAGCCGGTACAGATCTGGCACCGCAGCCCTTTCTTCCCAATCTCACACAAACTGATTCTTCTCCCCATCGTAATGATAATCTATGGACGCCAGCTTCTCTGTCAGTTCCCCGCAGTCTATCTCCAGTTCCGTGCAGAGCGTCTCCAGGCTTCCATAGAAATCCCTGAGTTTCATATTCACAAAGCTTAAAAGCATTGCAGGATCTTTCGGGATCATATCCATACCTCCAGCCAAATAACATCTGTGCCAGTACACTCAATCATTGTATCTGAAAAAATACATTTTTACAATAGACAGGCCTCCGGAATCTTTCCGGAGGCCCGTAAAATATCGATTGCTGTTTTATCCTTTCACCCTTGCAGCCAGTTCCCCGTTCTCCACATCGATCAGCACGGTATCCCCGGACTGGACACGGTCTGCCAGGATCAGCTTCGCCGTCAGGGTTTCCACATATTTCTGGATGTACCGCTTCAAAGGGCGGGCGCCGTATACCGGATCGTATGCATTGTCTATGATATGACGCTCTGCCTCCTCCGTCAGTTCCAGCCGAAGCTCCTTGTCGGAAAGCCGCCTGTTCAGGTCGGCGATGATCAGATCCACGATACCGCCGATATTATCCTTTGTCAGGGGTTTGAACAGAATGGTCTCATCCAGGCGGTTCAGAAATTCCGGCCTGAAATGGCTCCGCAGGTCATTCATCACCAGTTCTTCCGCCTTCTCGCTGATGGAACCGTCCTCCTGGATCCCATCCAGGAGATATCCCGCCCCGATGTTGGACGTCATGATCAGGATGGTATTCTTAAAGTCCACCGTCCTGCCCTGGGAATCCGTGATACGTCCGTCGTCCAGCACCTGCAGCAGCACATTGAACACATCCGGGTGGGCCTTCTCGATCTCATCAAAGAGGACAACGCAGTAATGCTTTCTTCTGACCGCCTCGGTCAACTGTCCTCCCTCCTCGTACCCCACATATCCGGGAGGCGCCCCGATCAGCCTGGACACGGAATATTTCTCCATGTATTCGCTCATGTCGATGCGGACCATATTGTTCTCGTCGTCAAACAGTGCAGCCGCCAGCGACTTCGCCAGTTCCGTCTTTCCCACGCCGGTAGGCCCCAGGAACAGGAAAGAACCGATGGGCTTGGTGGGATCCTTGATGCCCGCCTTGGAGCGGATGATGGCCTCTGTCACCTTGGTGACACCCTCCTCCTGGCCGATCACCCGCTTATGCAGCTCCTCGTCCAGGTGCAGCGTCTTGTTCCGCTCACTCTCCGTCAGCTTCGCCACAGGGATCCCCGTCCAGCGTGAAATGATTCTGGCGATCTCCTCGTCGGACACCTTCTCATGCACCAGGGACAGGTCAGAATCCCCGATCCGCTCCTCCTCCTGCTCCAGCTGCTTTTTCAGCGCGGGCAGTCTACCGTAGCTGAGTTCTGCCGCCTTCTCCAGGTTTCCTTCCCTCTGGGCGATCTGGATCTCGCTGTTCACACTGTCAATCTCCTCTCTCAATTTAGAGAGTTTATCCACGGAGGCTTTCTCATTATCCCACTGGGCTTTCCTCGCCGCGAATTCGTCCTTGTGCTCCGCCAGTTCTTTCTGCAGGGTGGCGAGCCTCTCCACGCTGAGACGGTCATCCTCCTTTTTCAGCGCCGCTTCCTCGATCTCCATCTGCATGATCCTGCGCTGTAACTCATCCAGTTCCGTAGGCATGCTGTCCAGCTCCGTCTTGATCAGGGCACACGCCTCATCCACCAGGTCGATGGCCTTGTCCGGCAGGAACCGGTCGGAGATATAGCGGTTGGAAAGCACCGCCGCACTGACCAGGGCGTTATCCATGATCTTCACGCCATGGTAGACCTCATACCGCTCCTTCAGTCCCCTTAAAATGGAAATCGTGTCCTCCACTGTGGGCTCCTCCACCATCACCGGCTGAAAACGTCTCTCCAGGGCGGGATCCTTCTCAATATACTGCCTGTACTCATCCAGGGTGGTGGCCCCGATACAGTGCAGTTCGCCCCTCGCCAGCATGGGCTTTAACATATTCCCCGCGTCCAGCGCGCCGTCGGTCTTGCCCGCTCCCACGATGGTATGCAGTTCATCGATAAAGAGGATGATCTGGCCGTCGCTGTTTTTCACGTCCTCCAGCACCGCTTTCAGGCGTTCCTCAAACTCTCCCCTGTACTTTGCACCTGCCACCAGGGCACCCATATCCAGGGCAAAAATCTTCTTGTCCTTCAAGCCCTGGGGCACATCTCCCCTGACAATCCTCTGGGCAAGCCCTTCCACCACGGCCGTCTTGCCTACGCCGGGTTCCCCGATGAGGACCGGATTGTTTTTTGTCTTCCGGGAAAGGATGCGGATCACGTTCCGGATCTCGCCGTCCCTGCCGATGACGGGATCCAGCTTCTGGTTCCTTGCCTTTTCCACCAGATCCTGTCCATATTTCTCCAGGGTGTCATAGGTGGCCTCCGGATTGTCCGAGGTAACCCGCTGGTTGCCCCTCACGGTGGACAGCGCCTGCAGGAAACGCTCCCTGGTAATGCCATACTCCTTCCAGATGGCGCTGATCTCCCGGTTGGGATGCTTCAGCATGGCAAGAAAGAGATGCTCCACGGACACATATTCGTCCCCCAGCTGCTTCGCCTCGTCCTCCGCATTGATCAACACCTTGTTCAGATCCTGGCCGATATATACCTGGCCGCCCTGGACCTTCACCCGCTTTTCCACTGCCTGGAGGACGCGTTCCACGAAATGCTCCTTCTGGATCTCCATCTTCTCCACCAGCTTCAGGATCAGGCTGTCCTCTATGGTCAGGAGACTGTACAGCAGGTGCTCCTGCTCGATCTCCTGGTTGCCGTACTCGTAGGCAAGCTTCTCACAGCCCTGCACCGCCTGCACGGATTTTTGCGTAAATTTCTGAATGTTCATATACCTTGCCTCCTTCGATATTTATATTGTCCCTTTATCCATGTTGTTCCTTTATCTACATTGTTCCTTTGTTCTATAAACAATATAACACGATTGAGACAAAAATCAAGAGGGTAAGTATAAAGTTTTTCTAAACGGATCCCGGATCATGGCACGGTTCCTCTCTCCTTAAATATCGCGCAGATCGAAGGCAGCCTTTTGTTGTTCACACAAGGATTTACATACTCCCGCACCGTTTACCGCCCACTGCAATATGCCTATGATGTCAGCCTGAATCACATTCTGCTCCCGTGCGCTTGGTTCCGGATAAAAATATTCATCTATCAACACCAGCAGGTTGGTTCCCACATTGCGAATCTCCATATAAATATTTGACAGGAGACTATCTGCCGTAGGATTACACTCACAATAGGACAGAAGATCCTCCATCTGACCCTTTATGCTTTTCAGTTTCATGATATTTAGCGCTGCTTTACGTGTATATATACTGCCTTCTTGCAAAAATCCGCCAATCTTAGAAAGATAACCATATACGCGACTGCATTTCTCATATTCTGCATGTTGATCCATAATGGCGCTTACCCCCAGCTTTTCCTGAAGTAAACCCATCATAATCTGCTCTTCAGGACAGTCCGCGGGATATCCATGTTCCTCGATATAGGCTTGAATCCGACCCGGTTCTGCCAGCCCCAGTATTTCTTCCGGAGAATAGTACAGACCATATCTCAACAAATTAAATCCATTTTCTGCCACCTGATCCAGTGGCACTATTTTGTCGCTTCTTCTTTCTTTGCTTTCATTCCGTAACTCTTCCGTCATAGAATCAGATCTGACTAAGTTCTCTTTCAATCCCCTATAGAAAATCATTTGTTCCAGCATCATACTAAAACGATTTTGCACTATTCCACGCAGCCTTACCAAATCATTTTCATCAGCCCCAATATCCAACAGCGCATTGTTAAGAGAGACCCGGTCAATCAGCTTATTTGTAAAACATGGCCGTATGATAGTGTCTGTACTCATCTCATCCCGGATGTATCTCATCGCCTCCGCCTCTCCGTGTCCCCCGGTACCAACCCCATGAGTGGCAAAGTAGCTGTTTGAGTATGCAATGTTATATAATCTTATGATTTCTTTTACGTGTTTTCTCCAGCCGGGAATGTTCTTAACCTCTGTCTCTCCCTGGGCAATGATGCCGCTTATTTTTTCCGCTGTGTCATTGGAACTGGAAATCCTCTCTTCCTGAATCGGATCGCGTTTCTCTTCTGGAAGCTTCCGAATCCGCCTGTCAGCTATCGCGTTTTCATACTGCATTTCATTGGTCAGGTTCCTATAAAAGTTAAAAATGTTGGGCAGTCTCTGTCCCCGGCACATTACCTTTTGATACTTTTTAACCAGGACATCCGCTATGATGTGATCACCCTGCGACTTTCTGCCCTCATCATTTGCAAGACCGGTATCTGCCCGTCCGGCAAGCTTAACGGTATCTACCATCACGTCTATGGGTAAAAAGAGCTGCTTTCTATCCTCCACAGGGACCAGCGCTACCTCCACATCCATCTTCCGCTGTACAATATCTGCCGGAAAACCTACGGCCTGTACCGGATCTTTACATTGGGAAAGGCAATCCGCTTCCGCCTCCAGCCGGGTATCATCATTCAGCGGCAGACCATTCAGCCACCGCCTGACGGGAACCTTCCCCCGCTTCTGCTGTATGACATGCCCCAGTTCATGGGGAAGATGCTTCTCCTGCCCGGCACCCAGATAAACATTGGTTCCCTGGGTATAAGCCAGCGCGTTCAATTTCGCCGGTCTGGCGGAATTATAATGAATCCGCACATCATCAAAACTCATCCCAGAAGCTGCCTCAAAACGCGCTTTCATCCGGTCAGGAATTCCTGTGACATTCGGCGCCGCAGGATACACCGCATTTGCAGCATCCCGTCCGACAGATTGATGTCTGTCAATCGACTGGTGATAAAACATACTGATCCCCCCCATAAAGCATCCATAACTCTCTTCATATCCTGAAAATGCCAAAGTATTGCCTGCAAACCGGCTTGTTGGCTTTAATACTCCGTGCCGCGAAGCAGCATACACCGCTGCAATTCCTGCACATCTGCCGGTGGCCCTAAAAAAGCTCTGATTAAGTCAATGCGCTTTCAGTATAACACACTTCCGGCAGAAGACATGAAAATTACTACAGATCCATAGTAAGCGATGTTACCTGTTTTCGTTTATTTCAATAAACCATTTATATTTTGTACGACTATAGGCAGCTATTGCGGCAATGCATTTTTATTTCACTTCCGCCACTAATCAAAGACCCCGCAGCAAGCTGACGGGGTATCAATCTTGCAACGCAGCAAAGCTGAATGTGTCCTCCGGACACATTAGTATTTGACCCTCGCGGCATTCGCCAAGCCAGCTTGCTGACTTTATGCTCGTGCAGGCAGCGGCACAAAGTCAGTTACACTGACTTGGCTCATTGCTCGCGGGAATAAATACTGATAGGCAAGAAACTGTGATTTATCTTTCTCCGGCATGAACTCCGCCATTTTATCGATCAGACGGTCTGTTTCCCCATCCACTTCCCCCAGGGTGGTCAGATATTCCTTCAGGCCAAGCTGCATGCCTATATCTACCGCCTGGAGATCAGGGACCTGATTCGAGTTCTTCGTAAGTACCATTTGATGTGTCGGAAACATGGCACAATAAATCTGTAATGAACTCCCAATATTGATTCGTGTCCAGCTCGGTAATCAATAAAATATTATGATTGCTGTCAGAGTGATCCAAAATTAGTTTCCCATATTCAGCACTTGTTATATCATCATTTATATCAGCATAAGAATTTTGATATTGATCAACAACAGACGGCATTAGGTAAATTGTTGCGGCAATCGCATCGGCACAGCTATCTCTTCGATTAGTATCCCTACGGTATAGTCCCCCCTGATTTTCAACCCAAAACCTTGAAATCCGGGTAGTCCCCTTTTCTTCAAGCAAATCATATACCGCTTTGTCAATTTCCACATCATCCACTACTTCATGGGGAATCATGGTTTGCTTTGGAAAACCTGCGTTCAAACATACCTTATAGGCGGTTGCATCATAAAAACAATTAAAATCTGCATACGGCGTGTAGGTTCCTTCCTCTCCCATAATACCGCCAAGATATATAATTTCACTTACATTTTGAGCAAAAGCTGCGTCCTGTTGACACGCTAAAGCTATGCTGATTGGAGAACCAACTGAAATAATGGTGACTTCATTTTTGTTATTGGACACTATATCCAGCAGGAATTCGACGGCAGGAGCTTCCTGTGGTATTGTTTGGGAATATCCCCATCTTCTTTCATAATATCTTCCGAGATCATGGTAATTTTGGGGTTCCACATAGTTGTCAAGATCTGCCATTGCTCCCCAGTTATCAATGGATCCTACTACCTGGCGCTGATCTTCAAGATTCCGAAATCCATTAATGGGTTCGTCAGTACCCATGTATACCGGTATGTCTGATCGTCCCCAAAGTTCAAGCTGGCGTAAAGCAGCATTTGTACCGACTGATACAAAGGAATTTCCACCGGTAACAGTTACTCCAACCAAATCAATTAAGCCTATGTTATCTGCCTGGACTAAGATAGACAAACAAAATGCATCATCTCCCAGAAACGTCATATCTGTATCTAATACAACTTTCGGCTTTTCTTCACTTATACTGATACCATATGTCTGTGAAAGGTAACACAGTGATGCATTGTCTTCTTCTTCGGTAAATTTAATTACATCTTCTGAAGGATCAGACGATTCAGCCGCTGTTTCTCTGTTATTTGGGTTGTCTAAAATTTCGGTATTGGAGTGATTTCCTTGATTCGAGCAGCCTGCCAGAAAAATCAATAAAAATGGTACTAACAAGAAGAATGGCATCTTTTGTTTCTTCATTCTATTGTCCTCGCTTACAACTAAATTTATAAAACCTGGGTGCCATACCATAACCACAGATACCGTGACGCAAACAGGCCATCCGAAAATATCAAATTTCCCGGCGGCCTGTTATCACATTTTCTATAAAATTACACATACATTTCCCTAAAACACTTCAAACTGATTTTACCAGTACAGCTTCATATTTCTTTGAACTTCCTCATCCTCAAGGGAAAACTTTTCTTTTACTTTTGCCGCAGTTTCAGTATAAGACGCCCCAAATTCCTTGTGGGTAGAAATAAATGATTTCCTCTCTCCCTTCTCCATGCCCTCCCTATACCCTTCTTCATGGCCCTTTTTGTGCCCTTCCTGTAGGCCTTCTGTCCTGGCGTCCTCTCGTTCCAACATAATCTGTCTTTCAAAAGTATAATCCAATGTCATCGCTTTTACCACCTCCAACCGGCGTTTCCTCAGGAAATCCTCCAACACATTTTCTTCAATACAGCGGTCTATTGCCATTTCAATTGCGTCCCGCAGATCATCGTCGTCCCCTTTCCTGTGGTACATCCTAACATAATCCACAAAAGTCATATACTCCCTTAGCCAGGGACATCTGCCCAATAGTTCCTCGTTTTTGCCATTATTAATATTATAGACCCTGCAAACCAGTTCGATCTCCGGCTGGTTTATTGGCTTTTCAAAGGAATCAGACAGCCTCAGGTCATACTGCTCCGGCTGGTCTTCGTCACCGTTATAAAATACGGCAAACCTGGGCGTGGGAATTTCCACCAGCTTCCTACCATAGATATTCCTGCCTTTTATGAGTTCTTTCAGCATCACAGCAAAATAAACCAGACTCCTCACCGGCATATTAGGACAAACCGTGGATTGGTGCTCATATATGCTCAGACTCATATCCAGGACGAACGCTGCATCATTTCTTATAGACAGCGAAATTCCCTTTTCCAGATTACAATACTCTATCATTTCCGAATCTGCGTAATCTGATCTGTTTACTGCATTGTAGAGCTGCAAGGCCTTATTCCTGTCTTCCATCAGCATACTGAAAACATCACTCTTGTACTCTCTGTTACCC
This sequence comes from uncultured Lachnospiraceae bacterium, assembly GCA_948473115.1. GTDB lineage: Bacteria > Bacillota > Clostridia > Lachnospirales > Lachnospiraceae > Acetatifactor. Next base: position 66,409 of record CAOKWI010000017.1, read on the forward strand.
GCCATTATTTTTCCTCCTTGCGTATACGCAGGAGTCATGGCTGTTATTCTACTGCATGAAACTCCCGCTCTTATTATAGTGGATTTAAAAGCATGAATTTCCGTAAATAGAATAACACCAACACTAACTGACAAGCGTACAGCACATGACATCATATATCAAGGCCACGCAAATATGAAAAATATGCTTTGATATTATTATAATCAATACATTGCAATTGTCAATACGTAAATGATACTTTTACAAAATAGCGGTTGCTTTATACTGTTTTTCACCCCATAGTCTAGTGTGATGACATGTTCATTTTTGAACTAATGACGAAGGATAAATTTCCACTC
>CAOKWI010000018.1 GCA_948473115.1 uncultured Lachnospiraceae bacterium
AGATCCGCGTTGCCCCGTCCGCATAGGACAGGACAGCATGGCGCCGCCGTCCCCTCCGCCCCACACCCCCAAGCCGCCTGGCACCATCGGGGCTGAATAGTTACCTTTCTTCCGGAAGCACATTCCGCTTCAGCCCCGTATAGGCGAGCAGGATGTACACTCCATAGATCAGAAAGAACAGCCCCAGAGCCGTGCCTGTGATCACAAGGGGATGGCTGGTCCCCGTCAGGGTTCCCGGCTCCACGGCGCCTCCCAGGTTGATCAGGAATGTGACCCCGATCAGCACCGAGGGTATGGCAGGCATGGTGTAATATATGGCAACCTGCGTCCTCAGCGCCTTCGCCATTTCCCTGTGGTCCATACCCAACTGATACAGCAGCCGGTACTGCTGTCTGTAGCGCCGGGTCTCGTCAAGCTGCTGGATGGTCAGGATCGTGGCAGCCGCCATGGTGAGCACCAGCGCCAGATAAAACAGCGGGAATACCGTCATCGCCGTAAAGGATGCCGCCTCCGCCTCCTCCGCGGACTTTACATATAAGCTGAACATATCATACGAAAAGGTACTCCCGTCATATGCACCCTGATCCAGGATATCCTCCAGCGTCTCGTACTGGCTCTCCGTCACCGGCTCCCCGGTCCTGGCGGCATAGATGTTGTGGCTGACGGCAAGCCCCTCTGCCGCCTCATCGGGCACCACAAGGAGAAACCTGTTTCCGTTGAAGCCCCATAAATACTGGGCAAATGTCTCTGTGTAAATGCCTCCCGGCTCCAGCGTATACCCTCCCATACAGACCGGCCTGCCAAAGCCTTTCAGCACCTCCCCCGCATAGGGGTGACAATGTATGAGATACTGCCCTGTGGAATGGCCACCCTGTGTCCTCCCCGCTTCCACCGTCACCTCCGGGTAACCCAGCATCCTGCGAAGGGCCGCATAATCACTGGCTTTCATCACCACGTCCCTGGAATAAAAGGGATAATATCCTGCCTGTTCCTCAAGGTACTCCGTAACCTCTGCGGTCTCTCCCAGGTAGACCGGATACTGCCAGGCGTCACGGACAGATATGTTTTCCCTGATATAATCCATGCACTCCCTGTATTCTGTTGTCTGCATACCCGCCTCCGGCTTCTCCACGCTGAAGATCAGGTCAAAGCAGGACAGCCAGGTGGAACGTTTACTGATCATGGCGCGGAAAGTCATGCCCGTGCCCTCCGCGATCAGCACGGCAGTGAAAAGCATGGCAATGGTGGCCATGACCACGCCCATGGTGGCCAGCTTCGCGGAGAGCGCCCGAAACACCAGAAGGTTCTGCCCCTGGTACTTCTTCTCGTTATGTCTCTCAAACCAGGCGGGAACCCCGGAAGAAAAGCTGGCGAAAAAGCCATACAGGAAGGCAATGATACAGCCCGCACCAAGGATGCCAAAAAGCAGGTTCCCTGCCAGGATCATCACTGTCCCCGCCACACCCAGCACGATGGACACGGCGAAGGTCCGTTTCCGGCTGCTGCCCTTCTGAATGACCGCCTCCTCATTCTGCCTTTCAAAATAGATCAGGTCATAGATCTTCATAGTCCGGATCTTCAAACACACCCTGCGCTGCACGGACAGATAGATCAGCACGAAATAAACCAGGGTCAGTCCCACGGTCTTCAGGGAAAAGGAAAATGCAAAGTGATACCCGATGCCGAACATGGCCAGGATAATCGCCCGCAGTACCTGGAAAATCAGATTGCCGAGAACCATTCCCAGCATCATCGCCAAAGCGCCCACTGTCACATTCTCCAGAAAGAACAGCCGGGCCACCTGTTTATTTTCCAGCCCGACCAGGAGATAAGTACCCAGTTCCCGGCTCCGCCTGGTGAGCATGAATCTCGCGGTGTAGGACACCAGCCAGCTGATCACGCATACCACCACAATACTTGCCAATATGATCGTCAGTGTCAAGGAGTCCAGCCTTTTCGAAAGGGTCTGGATCTCCTCGGAAAAGACCAGCCCGTTAAAGGCATACATCAGTGCCGTCACCATGATCATGGTGACAAAGTAAACCAGATAATCCCTGGCCTGCCTGCAGGCATTCCGTCTGGAAAGCTTAGATAACGTCACTGACATCACCCCCTAACAGAGCCAGCACATCCAGGATCTCATGGTAAAAGACTGACCGGGAGCGCTCTCCCCGAAGCAATTCATTAAAGATGCGTCCGTCCTTCAGGAACAGGATCCGCCCGGCGTAGCTTGCGCTGTAGGCATCATGGGTCACCATCAGGATCGTGGCGCCTGTGCCCCGGTTCATCCGGGTCATGATCTCCAGAAGGTTTTTAGACGCCCTGGAGTCCAGCGCCCCCGTGGGCTCATCGGCCAGGAGCAGGGATTGTCCCGCCACAATGGCCCTGGCGCAGGCTGCCCTCTGCTTCTGTCCACCGGAAATCTGATAGGGGAACTTTCCCAGGATCTCCGAAATGTCCAGCTTCTGTGCCACCTTCCCCACCTGCTCCTTCACAGCCCGGGGATCGCTGTGGTTCAGGGACAGCGCCAGGCCGATATTTTCCTCCACGGTCAGGGTATCCAGCAGGTTAAAATCCTGAAACACGAACCCCAGTCTTTCCCGGCGAAACTTCGCCAGCTTCGCGGCGGGCAGCTCCGCAATGCTCTCGCCATCCAGCAGGATATCCCCGGCGCTCACCGCATCAATGGTGGAGATGCAGTTCAGCAGCGTGGTCTTCCCACTGCCGGACGCCCCCATAATAGCCATAAATTCCCCGTCCTCCACAGTAAAGCTGACACGGTCCAGGGCTTTGGTGACATTGTTTTTGCTACCGTAATACTTTTCGATATTTTTTACCTCTAACATTTCTCTGCCTCCTTTTCATTCCCCGTCAATGTAAGAATACCGTAACAGTTCAGCCATGCGGCACCGCGGAGTCAACAATTGCAGTGTGTCCCATGGGGACACACTCCTGTGCAATTTTGCGAGACTTGCAGGCGCCAAAATGAGTTGAAAACTCATTTTGTATGCATCATCGTAACAGTTTGGCCGAAGGCTGAACTGTTACAGAATACCCCAAAAAAAGGAAGCCTTGTATTGATCTGACATGGATTTATCTTACAGTTTTGTAAGGGAAGCAATGACCCTCGCGGCATTTTGCCCGCGGGAACGAATGCTGACGCTCATTGCCGCAAGAATCAACGCTTCCCCGAATTTTCTGCCGGAAAAGTCAGTGTCACCGCTGTGCCCTCCCCTTCCTTCGATGCGATCTGCAGCCCCATTTCCAGACAATCCGCCAGCCTGCGGCAGAGATACAGCCCCATCCCTGTGGAGCCTCCGCGGGCACGGCCATTGCTGCCTGTGAAGCCCCTGTCAAAAACCCTGGGAAGCTCATGAGCCGGAATCCCTATCCCATTGTCACGCACCACCAGCTGAACCTGATTTCCCAGCTGCCCTGCTGACAGTCCGATCACTGGCGTATCCTCTCCGGCGGCGCCGCTGCCGGTGTCCTCCCGCCGGTAGCGCGCCCCATTCTGTAGCAGCTGACCCAGAATAAACACCGCCCATTTATCGTCTGTGTAGACCACCGATTCCATACTCTCCGCAATGTCGCCTGCTGAATCGCAGGCTGTCCCCTGAATGTCCACCCTGATCCCGCTCCGGATCAGCAGAACCCGGTGACGTTCCACAGCTTCCCCCACAATTTCCGAAAGTCGAATCCGCCGGATCATAAAGTCTTTCTCCGGGCTCTCCGCCCTTGCATAGAACAGTGCCCGCTCCACATGGGACTCGATCTGTGCCAGTTCGGCGGAAAGCTTCCGGCACGTCACGGGATCCGTATGATGGCAGATCAATCCTGCCGCCGCAATGGGAGTCTTGATCTCATGTACCCAGCTTTCCACGTACTCCCTGTACTCCTGCTGGGCTGCCCGGGCGTCGGAGACAGCGCCGATCATGGCCCGCCCTGCTTTCCGGAACAGTTCCCGCAGTCTCCGTTCATAGACGCTGCCGCCCGGGGGGATACATTCGGCAAATAAATACTTTTCATCCAGCCCATCCATAATATTTTCCAGTTCCCGCAGCCGGGCACGGCATTTGAGATACCCCGTCACCATGACGCAGAGAAATGCCAGCAGCCAGAAAATGACAAGCAGCAGGATCATCCCGCTCCCTGTTCCCGTCATCCTCAGAAATCCTGCCGCCGCTGCGGCAAAGACCGCCTGGAGGACAATCACCCCCAGACGGTCAAACAAATATTCCCTCATGCTCATAACTGATACCCCATTCCCCTGCGCGTCCTGATCAGGTCAGGCTGTCCAAGCTCCGCCAGCTTTCCCCGAAGCCGTGTCACATTGACGCTCAATGTATTGTCATCAATATAGATCTTATTGTCCCATAATGTCTCGATCAGATCCATACGGGATACGATCTCCCCCCGGTGCTCCATGAGACAGGCCAGTATCTGAAGTTCATTGCGAGTCAGTTCCGCCATCTTCTTCCCCGCAGATACGGTTCCCTTCGTCAGGTTAAGCCTCAGTCCCGCAGTCTCCAGGGTATCCGTCTCCTTAGACGCCCCGCCCCTGCGGAGGACAGCCTTGATCCTTGCCAGCAGCACAGGAATATGATAGGGCTTTGTAATGTAGTCATCCCCGCCCAGGCTGAGCGCCCTCACCTCGTCCATGCCGCAGTCCCGCCCGGTGACGAAAATGATCGGCACGGTCAGCGTCTTTCTCAGGCTTGCACACCAGGAAAATCCATCCTTCCCGGGCAACCCCACATCCAGTAAAATAAGGTCGGGGGCACACTCCGCAGCCTGTCCCGCAATATCCGTAAACTCAGTCACAGGCACAGGACAATACCCCTCATTGGCCAGCAGAAGCGCCAGTTCCTCCCGGACAGCAACCTCATCCTCGACAATCATGATTTTCTGCATTGATAAGCCTCCCTACCGTTCCGAAACCATAAAACATGTTTCAAGTATATTCCCCCCGCATTTTCGAATCAACTGTCTTTTATTGTATCAAGCCGCTTACGCGGCGGCAAGTTCTAAATTATTTTCCATTGTTTTTCTGCTAATCTCTTCCCTCTCCATATTGAATTCCCCCCCTTTTTCATGTATAATCTACCCATGGAGAGAAACACTTTTCCTACAGACCCAAATCATGAAAGGAGGCTTTCCCATGAGCACTTTAGACGCAACCGTATCCATGCTTGAAGCAATGCCGGAAGATGCAAGAATCAAAGTCATGGAATTCACCCAAAAGCTGTTCACATCCAGGAAACCAGCAAATCCATTCGTCCCGGTCAGTCAGGAACAAATTCTTTCCGACCTTGCGGAATCACGCCAGCAGATTTCCGACGGTAAAGGTCTTGACATGGAGGACGCACTGAAAAGGATCGGTAAACAACATGGATTCATTTGACGTGATTATCTCTCCAAGGGCGTTGTCCCAGCTGAACGACTACATCGACTACTTACACTACACCCTGCTGAATGACCAGGCAGCCTGCAACGTATGGCAGGATGTCTTGGAAACACGCGACAAGCTTTCAAAAGTCGCCGACCGCCTGAAATTCTGTACCCACCCCCAGCTGAAAAAACACGGCTACCACATCATCCATTTCATGCGACACCGTTACCTCATGCTTTACCGGGTAGAAGGTACAACCGTTTATGTAGATGCCATATACCACCAACTCCAGGATTATGAAAATACTTTTGCGGATGAATTAGACCAATAAAACAAAAACCGGAATAGGAATATCCCCCCTTTTCCGGTTTTTTGCTTTATCCCTTATTCATTATCATTCCCCAAATTCCACTCCACCTCAATCCTCCCACCCGAAAACTTTGCCCGCGGAAATAAAGTGATTCCAATTACGTCCGACTGTGTTATACTAATAAAGAGGGGGATCAATGCAGTCGTCTGCTGCAAAAGAAAGGAAATGTTCATTCTATGGAAAACACTGAAAAGACAGAACTTTTTGAAAAAATGCCCATTCCGAAAGCGGTGATGACACTGGCCATCCCCACGATCCTCAGTTCTCTCGTCATGGTCATCTACAATCTTGCAGACACCTACTTCGTGGGCATTCTGAATGATCCCATACAGAATGCCGCCGTCACCCTGGCCGCGCCGGTGCTGCTGGCCTTTAACGCCGTCAACAATCTCTTCGGCGTGGGCTCCTCCAGCATGATGAGCAGGGGGCTTGGCGCCAAGGATTACGATACGGTCTACCGCAGTTCCGCCCTGGGATTCTACTGTGCGCTGATCTGCGGGCTGCTTTTTTCCGCCTTTTATACGGTCTTTCACTCGCCCCTGCTCTCCATGCTGGGAGCGGACAGCGAAACCGTCTTCGCCACCGGCGATTACTTGAAATGGACAGTCAGCTTCGGGGCTGCCCCGGCGATCCTGAATGTGGTCATGGCCTATCTGGTGCGGGCGGAGGGTTCCTCCCTGCACGCCAGCCTGGGCACCATGAGCGGCTGCCTGCTGAATATCATTTTAGACCCCATTTTCATCCTGCCCTGGGGACTTGACATGGGTGCCGCAGGAGCCGGGCTTGCCACCTTCCTGTCCAACTGCGTTGCCTGTATTTATTTCTTTATCCTGCTGTTTGTAAAACGGGGACGGACCTACGTGTGCATCAAGCCCTCCATGTTCCGCTTCAAAAGGCCCATTGTGCTGGGAATCTTTGCGGTGGGAATTCCCGCCTCCATCCAGAACCTGCTGAATGTGACGGGAATGACCGTGCTGAACAATTTTACTGCCTCCTACGGCGCAGACGCCGTGGCCGCCATGGGTATCTCCCAGAAGATCAATATGGTGCCCATGCAGGTCGCCTTGGGATTTTCCCAGGGCATAATGCCTTTGATCAGCTATAATTACGCCAGCGGCAATGTGAAACGAATGAAAAAGTCATTGACCTTTACCATGAAGATCACTCTCTCCTCCATGGCTGCCGTTTCCCTGGTGTATTATCTTGGGGCGGAATTCCTGGTCACGCTTTTCATGAAGAATCCGTCCATTGTGGCATATGGAACCAGATTCCTCCGGGGACTGTGCCTGGGCATGCCTTTCCTGTGTATGGATTTCCTTGCCGTGGGCGTATTCCAGGCCTGTGGTCTGGGACGGAAATCTCTGGTCTTCGCCATCCTGCGCAAGATTGTCCTGGAGATTCCGGCGCTGTTCCTTTTAAATTATCTCTTCCCACTGTACGGACTGGCATATGCGCAGCTGACCGCGGAACTGGTTCTTGCCACCGCAGCGGTGATCGTCCTGGTCAAGCTGTTCCGGAAACTGCAGCGGGAGCGGGGAAACGGCTCCTAAGGAACTGTCACGAAATAACCTGTCAATAGTCCGCAGGATTTTTCTTCGCCAGTGCCGCTTAAAAATCAGGCGCATAGCGGGCTATGTAACTGATTTTTAAGCGGTGCAGGCGGAGAAAAAGACAAGGAATATGACAGGTTATTTTGGAACAGTTCCTAAGCAGCACCAACCACAAAGATATTATCTCCTGTGGTGGCAGGAGTCATTTGCCAAACAGATCACTGTGCGTTCCAGTGCGGGACAATGTCAATACCAAAACATCATCCTCAATCCGATAGACGAGAAGCTAATCCGGCTGAATATGGCACTTTCTGTGCCCCACTAAATCGCCGGTCAGTTCATGGTCTCTGTTCTTTTCCGGCAAAGTTTCACCCCTTGCCAAGGCGCGGATAATATCATCAAGCAGACCAATGTCCAGGTTGCGCTTGACTGCAAGTTTATAATCTTTTTTGAATTTGGTGGTCCAGACGATATCGCTCTTCATCTTTTCAATTCCCGGAGGGCTTCCTCGACATCGGTATAACGCTTCACGCCCGGATCATGTGCAATACGCTCCGCTTCCAGCATAGCCGCAATCGTTTCCCTGTTAGGCTGTTCAAGCTTCACGTCAAAGGGAAAACCACCGGCACGAAGGGACTGGCGCAAAAATACATTGATAGCGGTAGTAAGATTCATTCCCAGTTCACTGTAGAGATTCTCGCACTGCTTTTTGATGTCACTATCCATGCGAACGCTAAAATTTGTTGTGTTTGCCATAACCTCAACCCCTTTCGCAATTCATTACACTTATAGTATATGCGATTTGCAATGCAAAATCAATTCAATAGACAAAAAATCATATCCTTTTCCAGACACATCTTTACTTCCTTAATTCTGCCACCGGATCTGCTCCCCGTGGACGGGCGCATAACGCACCAGACTGATATCATCCAGGTTCTCCCTGTGCATATCCACCGCCGAGATCTGATGATTGTCATAGGTAGTATAATAATAGATCCCCTTGTCCGCGTTGCAGCAGCAGGTGAAAATTGTAATCTCACATTTCCCGTCATTGAGCACACAGCAGCCCCTCTGCTGATCCACAGAACCCAGGATGTGGAAAAACTGGCTCACGCTCTCGGCTTCCGAATCCCCGGAAATGGAATTCATCTTCACAAAAGCCGCCCTGACAAAGCGGGACTGGGAGGACAGGTCACCCGGAAGCCCCATGGCGCCCATTCCCCTGCTGTAGGCGGACAGCTGAAGCTTATCACAGAAATGGTTCTGGGGCTCCCTGGGGGACAGCGCCATATAATTGTTCAGCTGGAACATCTGCTCGTCAAAGGGCGGATTGTTTGTCAGGATGCCTACCGGATTGTCATATACCTTAACGCCGTCTTTCACGGATTCCACCGTAACCGCCTCCTCCCGGTCCGCAATGATCCAGTGCAGCTGCGCCAGGGGCAGATTCTCGTTAAAGCGCACGTTGGTAAGGTTGATCTTATCCAGCAGCGCCTTGGCATCCTTCACCGTGGCGCACTGAGCCAGGATCCAGGGAATAAACTCAAACTGCGCCAGATTGTCCTTATCCGGCATGGGGTTCTTGTAATCCGCGTTTCCCACAAAGTTCAAACCTGCCATCCCCAGTCCCTTTTCATTGACTGCCTCATAATAAAGCGGACATCCCTCCTCCACATGGGCCATGCCGATCATGGCGTAATGCTTTGCCATGATCCCCATATTGCGGAAGCGGAAAGGATAATTTCTCGGGGTGACCGTAATCTCATCCCCATAAGAGAACTCATAATCCAGCGTCCTGCCAAAATAGAAATCCTTCGTCTGATACGTCGCTGCCGTACACATAATCATGCCTCCATTTCTCTCCAAGAGCGCTCCCCAACTCCGGCTCGGAGCCGTTCCTTGTTCTTCTATAAGTATGACACGAAATGAAGAATATATCACCTCTATTGGGGAAGATATCTCTGATACAGTTCTACATGGTCTCTGATGCAATACCATTTGTCGCTGGCGCCTGCCGTCACGCAGACATATTCCCTGCCGTCATGATCCGCCGCGAGGCTTGCCGCGCAGTGTTTGGACTGGTCCACATAACCGGTCTTGGCGCACAGCACCTCCCCATGGGTATCCCTGTCCTCGATCCTTCGCAGGAACAAGTTGGAAATATCGATCCCCTCCGGATGTTCCGCCGTTTGCGCAGTGACATAACGATGTTCCGAAAGCACCTGGCGGCAGAGTTCATTGTCCGCGGCTTCCTTCAATATCACCGCCATATCATAAGGCGTGCTGTAGTGATCCTCGTCATACAGACCGATGCAGTTGGTAAAATGGCTGGTTTCGGACAGGCCAAGCTCCTCCAGCTTCGCATTCATCATATCCACAAAGGCCTCCTGGGAGCCGGCCACATAAAACGCCAGCCCGAGGGCCGCATCCGCGCCGGAGGGAAGCACCGTGCCGTAGAACAGATCTTTTAAGGGGATCTCTTCCCCCACCTCAAACCCTGTATTACTACAGTCATTCACGAAACAATAATCTGTGATGGCAATGGGCATTGTAAAGGTATCCTCCAGATCCGTTATGTGTTCCGCCGCCACCAGCACCGTCAGGATCTTGGTCATGGAGGCGGGATTGATCCGGCTCCACCCGCCCTTCTGCGCCAGCACTTCCCCGCTCTCCACATCAATGATAATGCCGTATTCACTGAAAATATTGTCACCGAAACCGGCTGTATTTTCCGTGGTATGAGCCTCAAATACATGTCTTGGCGCCTCTGTCAGCGCAGTGCCGATGGCATACGCCGGATCATTCTGTGCCGCACCTGCTGCCATAGGGGTTCCCTGCTGCATAGCCGTTGCAATGGCCGTATGCAGCATCTGCAAGGATGTCTGCTCCTCTTCGCCTGGAACCGCCCCCTGTCCTGCCAGCGCTCCCGCAGAACTTTCTTTCCCGTCCTCCTGATTCTCTTTGGGGCGCACCGCCTGGGTGATCCCGACCACCAGAAGGATGATACACAACGCCGCTGCAACAGCCGCAGCCGGCACACCGTATCGGAACAGCATTTCCCGCCGGTGCTTCTCCCGCTTCATTTGTTCGATCCTCTGCCTGTGTCTCCGCTGTCTTTCTTCCTCTCTCCTTTTCTCCTCAAGCCACTCTTCTTCCGTCCAACCCTCTTCCCGCCAATCCTCATCCTCCCTGTACATATTCTGCCAGTCTACTCTTGACTGATTCTCCTCCTGCTGGTCCGTGTTTGACCGGTTCTCCTTCTGTCGATCCGTATTTGGCTGGTTCTCCTTCTGCCGGTCTTCTCTTGGCCGGTTCTCTCTCTGCCAGTCTTCTCTTGGCCGGTTCTCTCTCTGCCGGTCTTCTCTTGGCCGGTTCTCTCTCTGTTGTATCATGCTCTGTTATCTATCCCCTTTTGTACGCTATGGTTGCATCTGATCCAGAACTGCTGCGAACTGCTCGCACCGCCGGTCAAATTGTCCGTAAAAATCCTGTCCCACGTCATACTGTGTCAGGTAAAAGGTCTGCAGGAGCACCATATTGGCCTGCTTTGCCAGCGCCACATCCTCACAGTTCCCGATCAATGCCTCCAGGTCATTCAGCAGATAATGCCAACGGCAGACAAACGAATGGTTCCTTTCCTGCTGCGGCATGTCGATCCACTTGCTTACCTTCACCTTGGACCGGTTCTTCATCGGACATTCATGGATCTGGAGCATATATTTGAAATCACCCTGCTCATAATATCTGCCCAAAGGAAACAGTCTGCATATCGATGGCCTGAAAGCGTGGATGCCGCATCGTCCCTGCCCGTTGAGAAAGGCGCACGCCTCCCCCTCTCCCGCCATCCGTAGATTTGGCAGAATGCAGCCGTCCACAACATGTAATTCCACCTTGCCCTCTTCGATCAGGACGCCCAATCCTTTCCCAAGCCCCTTTTGCAGCCTGTACACATCGCAGGGATCCAGGATCACGGAATTTCCCATGCCCCGGCAACATTCCGAACAGCCATGGCATCCGTGGCAGTCCGCTTTCACCATATCATTCCTGCCGTATAAACGTCCGTCTGAAATTTCTGCAAGGCTGGCATTTCTTTTCAAGATTCCATCCTCTTTTCCCGGACAAACCCGTATTTATCCGCAAGTTTCTGATATTCCTCCTCCGTTATGGGCAGGATGCCGCCATGCCGTTTCTTTGTGCTGCCCATATCGAACTCGCTATCCTCCAATATCCTGAACTCGCCGCTGGCAAGATCCTTCGTCACCAGGGGCAGGTATCCCTTTCCCGTGGCAAACCGGTCTACCATGAGGCACCATTCGTTCCTGTCATTAAACCGGAAGATTTCCGGGCCCTCCACGCCGTAAAGCGCACTCAGAGTTACGGACTTAATCTCCTTAAAGTCCTCCGGATGCAGCGTTTTACTGAAATCCACGCAGACAGTCTTCACTGTCTCATCCTTGGTATAGCGGTAATATCCCTGTTCCGTATGGATGATGGTGGTGTCAATCACATGGTTATCCTTTTCCAGGAAAAGAAAAGGTTCCGTGAAATTTTCAAAATCCGTCGTATGGGAGGCGTATATTCTCTGCTTTCCTTCCACCATGGAAGCCCAGAATACCAGCACTGCACCCTGCTCCTCGTCATAAACCGCCTCCGGCGCCCAGACGCAGCCCGCACCTTCCACACCTACGGTATGGGCTTTCGGCCCCTGCCAGCTGGCCAGGTCATCGGAACTCCACACCAGCATGTCCCTGCTTCCTCTGTATTGTGCCGTTTCCCAGCCTTTTCCCGCCTCTATACGCAGATCGGTGGCAATCAGGTAGAACCTGTCCGGCGTCCGAATCAGAAAAGGATCCCTGGCGCCTTTCTCGCCGATCCCACTTCTCAATACCGGCTGGCCTTCTCTTAAGTCCTTCCAGTGCAATCCGTCGCGGCTCAGGGAAAAGTAAATCTGTTCCCCGTCCTTCTGTTCCCCTGTAAAATGCGCAAACAGATATCCCGCATATGTCATCTGTCTTTTCCTCCATTCCCGTTCCAGGTCTCTTCTCACTGCAATTCCGAGACTCTTCTTATTTCATCTTCTGGTTCTTTTCATTCCGTTTCCGCCCGTGACAGCTGACTGCGCTTCTCCATGATCTCTTTCAGGCTCTCCACATAGGGTGCGCGCGCAATCCCGTATTCCGTCACAATGCCGGAGATCAGTTTATGATCCGTCACATCAAAGGCGGGATTATAGACCTTTATCCCTTCCGGCGCCATCCTCTCCCGATACCACATTTCAGTCACTTCATGGGCAGGGCGCTCCTCAATCCTGATCTCCGCGCCGGTAGGCGTCTCCATGTCAATGGTGGATGTGGGTGCACAGATATACACCGGCACACCGTAATGCTTTGCCACCGTGGCCACCACCGAAGTCCCTATTTTATTGGCGGTATCACCGTTTGCCGCCACCCGGTCACAGCCCACAAAAACCGCCTGCACCAGTCCCTGCGCCATCACGCTGGCAGACATATTGTCACAGATCAGCGTCACGTCCACTCCCGAGGAACAGAGTTCAAAGGCAGTCAGCCTTGCCCCCTGCAGCAGGGGTCTGGTCTCGTCCGCGAATACATGGAAACCGTAGCCCCTTTCCTGCCCCAGATAGATAGGCGACGTAGCAGTGCCATATTGGACTGCTGCAAGCTTCCCTGCATTACAGTGAGTCAGTATCCCATCCCCAGGATTCACCAAAATCAGCCCATTTTCGCCAATCCTGCGGCAAACCTGGACATCCTCGTCCCGAATCCTCAGAGCCTCCTGGTGCAGGATTTCCTTCACTTCCGCGATGGACTTTCCGCCTTCCTTCCCTGCCCTTAGCGCCACGGCCTCCATGCGCTTCAGCGCCCAGGAAAGGTTCACTGCCGTAGGCCTTGAGGAATCCAGATAATCCTTGTATTCCCGGAATTTACCGTAAAAAACACTGAAATCCTCCGTATCGATCTGCTTGGACAATATATAAATCCCCATGGCTGCAGTGACCCCGATCGCGGGCGCACCGCGCACCTTCAACAGGTAAATGGCCTCCCAGATCTCCTGTGCCGTCCTCAGCGATATCAGTTCCGTCCTGCCGGGAAGCAATGTCTGGTCAATAATTACCACGGCATTATCCGCATCGTCCAGCGCCACCGTATCATATTCCATAATATTAGCTTTCATGCCTTGTCTCCGTTCCTTATGTCTCTGCTCTCCTCATGCTGCTTCAATTAGAAGAATGCCTTGTGATATCCGCAAATTCCGCCCTTGCCGCTTTTGCCAGATCCAGCGGCGAAAGTTCCAGCTGGGAACCGATCCTGCCTCCGCTGACAACCACCGTTTCCTGTGCTTTTGCAGAACTGTCGATCCTGGTGACATACTGCTTCTTCATGCCCACCGCGGTGCAGCCGCCCCTGATATAGCCTGTGACCGCGTTGATATCCTTCACGTGGATCATCTCCACGCTCTTTTCCCCCACGCTTTTCGCCGCCGCCTTTAAATCCAGTTCTTCCGCGATGGGGATCACAAACACAAAATAATTCCTGCTGCTTCCCACCGTGACCAGGGTTTTATATACTTTTTCATAAGGCAGTGACAGCTTGTCCGCTATCTGCAGGCCGTCTATAAATTCATCGCACTCATATGTATAATGCTGAAAAGGAATCTGCATCGTCTCCAGAATCCTCATGGCATTGGTCTTGATTTCCTTCTGCTTTGCCATTGTTCCCTCCATCCCAGAACACAGTTTTTATTATTATGGGTAAAATTGTATCACACCTTCATCCCTGTCTGCAAGACAGCCTTTGCTCTTTCTTTGCTGATGGTTGCTGATCGTTACTTTTCACACCCACGCCACCGCGAGGTGTTTTCACGCGCCTTTTGCGTGATAAAACCAAAGCGATTAGAATAATCGCTTTGACAGCTGTGCGCGAAACCGCTATTTTGCGGTTTCTGTGCATATGTTACTGGTCACGGAGTGAACAGTAACTGCTGATCATGTCCTTTTCAGGAAGCAGCACATACATAGAGAAGACCTTCTTCATTACTTCTATCACGGCTGTACGGAAAAAGTCTTAATACTGCAAATCTCATTGTTGCTCCCCTTTCTACCACGACAGCAAACGAACGAAAACGGAGCAGCCTTTCGCGGCTGCTCCGTTTTCGTTCGTTTGCCTACTTTTCGGCTTTAGTACATTTTAACCCACCGACCATAATGTATCCATCGCCTTCCGCATAATCATATGTTCCATCGTCAAAATAATCCGTTTCCTCCTTAAAATCAAAAGTAATTTCCAGGCCTCCGTCATCAGTTTCAGCAATTTCATATGTTCCCTCCGCAGTTTCGGTGCTTACAGTCCCCAGCAGCTTAATCTCATAGGATGCCTCAACCTTGCTCCCCTTAAAAGTATAAGTCACATTCCAAGTCTGTCCGAGAAATCCGGATCCTGCCTCATAAGAGCCGGAAGGCACCTCTTTCTTGCCGCAGGCTGCCAAAGCACAGGCCAAAATTACAGCAGCAAGTGTCACCTTAATTACTTTTTTGAAAGAGCGATTCATTGTCCTTCCTCCTCGACTTTAGTCCATTTTATCCCACCGTACATAATGTATCCGTCACCTTCCTCATAAACATCCGATTCATCGTGGAAATGATCTGTTTTTTCATCAAAGTCAAGGATAAGCAGCAGATTACCGTCATCGTTTTCAGCAATTTCGTATGTACCTTCTGCGGTTTCGGCGCTTACAATTCCTAAGCCCGTAACCTCACATGTAGCTGTCGCATGTACCTTGCTGCCCTCGAAGGTATAGGCCACATTCCATTTTTCTTCGCCGCTGGTGCTTTCAAGGCTTGTCTCATAAGTGCCGGCAGGTATCTTCTTGCTGCAGCCCGCTAAAGAGCAGATTGAAATCACAACAACCAATGCCATCCTTGCAACCTTCATTAAATTTTTATTCATTGTCTTTCCTCCATGACTACTCCCTTCCTACAGCCAACATTTTGGCGCCCGCAGTCTCGGGTTTTTATTCCAAAGACGCATAAAAACGCCTTCGCGAAACCGGCTGTGAATGGTAATATTTTTCGAACACTTCATCAAACAGGCGAACACACTGTGGGTTTTCATCCACAAATTTGGTAAGCGCACCGCCGCTGTCAGTATTCCTATACTGGCGGGCGTCTTCCGCGTCCTGCGTGGCCTATCCTGATATATCAAACTGTTTATAGGGTCTTCCCAGCTTCATGGCAAACAGCTTCGCCATGAAGATCTTTCCCACTCCCGAAGGTCCTGCCAGAAGGTATACAGATCCGGGGCAGTCCCCGGAAGTTTGCCCACTCTCTTCCCCTCCGGACAGGCGCCCTCCTATCTGCCCTCCCTGTTCCAGAAATACCCCTTCATACCCAGGTTACCAGAACTTCACATAACGGTCACCGGGCCTGTATGCACGGCTCGCATCCCCAAACCCGCCTGCAATCGCACCAGCAATCGTAAATGCGCCAAAGAAACCGAATACCATGTCGCCCAGCATCCTTTCCAGGATACCGTGGTCAACATGTCCTTCAGGCATATGGTACCACACCCCGTGCCTGACCAGATTCCTGAGATCCCTTTCCGTCACCTGTTTTCCATGCCTGTATCCCCCTTCATCCGATGCCCGCGGGAATTGGCAGCGTACGGCATCCCCGTAGGCATATGTCAAAATACCAAAGTATAATTAATCTACCTCAGTATACTTAACTGGGCCATCATGCCATACACTCCAGTTGACCAATGTATCACCCTCGTGTTCTGACAACAAATGAGCGTCCAGTTCTTCTATGGGCATAGCCGCCCCACAGCAACAGGTTGCATGATCAGCATGGTTAACTTCATTCAAATGAGCCTCAAATTCCCCTATGGGCATAACCGCCCCACATTCACAGACCACCTTCTTTTCCATGAGAAGCCTTTCCTCTTCCAACGCGGCCTGCCGTGCCGCCTCCATCTCGGCCTGCACCCTTGCGGCCTCTGCCGCCTGTGCCGCCCACTGCTCCCTGAGGGCCTGTTCCCGTGCCGCTGCCTCGGCTGCTGTCTGCTGTGCCGCCGCTTCCTTGGCCGCCTGCTCGGCCGCCTTTCTTTCTGCCTCCCGTGCCGCCTGCTCGGCTGCTGCTGTTTCCGCTGCCTTTCTTTCTGCTTCGGCTGCCGCCTGCTGTGCCGCTGCCTTTCTTTCTGCCTCGGCTGCCGCCTGCTGTGCCGCTGCCTGTTCGGCCGCTCTTCTCTCGGCTTCGGCTGCTGCTTCAGCCGCTGCCTGCTGTGCGGCCTGGTTACCCTGCGATGCCTGAACGGCCTGACTGTTCTGCATGGCCTGGCTGTTCACCTGTGCTGCCTGATTGTTCTGAGCAGCTGTACCGGAAGGATTAGCCACAGCAGTCCCGGAAGGGTTGACTGCAGCAGTCCCTGTGCCGGACTGTGCCGTTGCCGTCGCGGACTTTGCTGTCTCGTCCACCTTTTCAGACACATTCGGTTTTGCCGTAGCCTGCGGTAACGTGGTTTCAGCCGACCTTGCTGTTCCGGCTGGTGCCGTAGTTCCTTCGGGTCTTGCTGTCCCGATGGATTCTGCCGTCTCGTCCGGCTTCGCGGTTCCAGTGTCCCCTGCGGTCTCCTCAGGGGTTCCATCCTCTCCGGTCTCCTGCCCGACGGTTCCCCCTGCATCCGCCACAAGGCTGGACGATACGGTCTGTGCCGTTTCCCCGGCCTTCCCACAGCCTGCGGCCATGGCCGCGGCGACAGTGAACGCCGTGAACAGTGCGGTGATTTTTCTTTTCTTCATATTTTTACCTCCATTCTGGAATCTGTTGATTGTTCCAGTCATTTTAAGTCATCACCCCCGCAGTAAGCAGGGCATCAGACCTGCAACGCGGCAGGGCACAATGCGTCCGTAGGACACTATAGTTATGTCCTTTAGAACATTGTGACCCTCGCGGTATTCGCCAAATGCCTGACTCGCAGCCGCTTGGCTCATTGCCTGCAGGGAGCCAAAACATGTATCTTGTACTTCCTGCATCCATATCACTGCCCGGAAACAGGATCGGGCGCGGATTCGGGTACAGGTTCAGGCACAGGATCGGGCGCGGGTTCAGGCACAGGATCGGGCACAGGATCGGGCACAGGATCGGGCGCGGGTTCAGGTGCCGGTTCGGGCTCAGGTATGAATATCACGGCGCCGCACACACAGGTGCCGTCATCCCGGACATTGTTGTGGTTGCCGGGATCAGTACTCCCCTGTTCCCATTTCGAGTAGCTGTCGCCACACCGGGAACAGGTGTAGGTGATCTCCAGTATCTCTGCTGTCATGCAGTCACCGGGCTCCACCACGGATGACCCGGTCTGCACATAATCATGCGCATTGGGATCCGTGCCCATGGATATGGTGTCGCCCTGTGCGCCGCATTTGGCACAGACATGGTACTGGTAGCCTTCCTGGGTGCAATTGCCCGCAACAACCACGGGTGTGGTGAAGGCATGGGACTCCGTATCGTAATCTTCCAGGACTTCCCTGTACCCGCATTTCCCGCATATCCTTTCGCCGTGTACGTGGGATCTACAGTTCCCGAGGTCCGTTACCTCATACCCGCCGGACCAGTCGCCATGGACGCATGACGTGGACGATGGCTGTGTGGATCCGACAGGCTTTGCCGTCCCGGATGGGCTGGCTGTCTCAGCAGGTTTTGCTGTCCCGGTAAGGCCGGCTGTCTCCACTGATACAGCAGTCCCGGCGGGCTTCGGTGTCCCATCAGGTTTCGCTGTCCCGGTAGGGCTGGCTGTCTCAGCGGGTTTTGCTGTCCCGGATGGTTTTGCCGTCTCCGATGGCTTTTGTGCCCCATCGGGCTTCGCCGTCCCAGGAGGGCTGGCTGTCTCAGCAGGTTTTGCTGTCCCGGATGATTTTGCCGTCTCCGATGGCTTCGGTGTCCCATCGGGCTTCGCCGTCCCAGGGGAAGCGACCGCGGTGGATGTGCCTGCCGCATCATCCATGACGACAGAGCCCTCAACGGCTCCCTCCATCCGGTCCGCGGACGCGGTCACCGCGTCCGCAAGGGTATCCGTGGCCTCCTCAGCCTTCCCGCATCCGGCAGACACGGCCATGGACATGCACAGTGTGGCTGCCACAACAAAAATTTTTATCCTTCTCATATGATTGTCCTCCATTTTTATAGTGCAATACCGTTCTTTTGTTTTTATGCAATCCCTCTACCTGCCCTTTCCATATCTGTTTCTTCTATTTTCCCTCTGTCCGGCGGTAAAACCAAATACCCCACAGCAGGAGACAACACAAAGCCAGCCATGCCGGTTTGACCCATTGCACGCGGGAATGAATGCTGCATGCCGGCCTTTTGAACCTATCCCAGCCTGTTGATTTTTCTCTGGGTCAAGATCGTTTTCACAAGCTGGTAGATAAAGGCAGGGATTCCAATGAACATCGATAATCCCAGCTTGATTACCCCGTATATGATCCAGAACCAGAATGTCCCAAAAATGGATAGGGGAAAGAACGACTGTAGATATGTAAGGATTTTCCAGCCAAACGGGACGCAGATTCCTATGAAAAAATAATATGCACACATGGCAGCCGTAAGGTCAGGATACTCACTTTTCATAAACCATACCAGCAATATACCGACAAAAATACCGCCAATAACGGTTTTTATGAATTCGCTGCGGGTATCAACCAGAGCTTCCTTGTATTTCTGCTTACGCCGCTCTTCCTTGCTCTGGTCCTGCTGCCGCCGATCCTGCTGGATCTGGGCGGCACAGGTATCGCACAGACAGGGCGTATGCTTCTCGGCGCACTCCCTGCATAATCCTTTTCCACATTTCTGGCAGGTTGCGACGGCTTCCCTTTCGGTGTGGTTAAAACATTTCATCGTGAAAATTCCCCCTTCTTTTGTGTTCTGCTATAGTCTCTGCCCTTATAGCAAATCTATTTTACCCCCCCCCCGGTATGATTTTGTCAACGCTTTATTATTGAGTTGCCGCATGGATTTCCCAAAAATTCCATACCCTAATCTGTTGCTATCCTGTTATGTTAATTAATGAAAAAAATAATTGCCATCCGCAGCCAGATATAGTATACTTATTCCAACAGGTCATTCAGACGTTCCTTACGGAACGGTTCCATGGTAATTCACCAGATTTTACCACATGGCACATAACAGCATATGAACCAGGGCAGATCTATCCGGGCGGCAGGCTTTTGATGTGTTTCCCTATCCTGCCCTGTATTTCTGTCCCCACAGACACAGAAAGGAAAAGCTTATGCCCAAAAAGAACACAAAAGACACTGACAGCAAAACCAAAAACAGTATCATCCTGAACTCCAAGCTGCCTGACAGCAGCAGCAAGCTCATCTTTGACGAACCCCTCCTCTGCGCCCAGTTCCTCCGGGGCTATATCAAGGGCATCCCCTGCCTGAGGGATGTACAGCCCGAGGATATCGAGGACGTGTCGGCGCAGTTTGTCCCCCTCTTTGCCGAGGAACGCGACTCCGACAGGGTCAAGAGAGTGCACATAAAAAATGGTACACCGTTTTTTCTTGTTTCCCTTATTGAACACAAAACCAAAGTGGAGTATAATGTATGTATGCAGATATTCCGCTACATGGTCTATATCCGGGAAGCCTACGAAATGGAAGAGGAGGATCGGAAAGAGGGCATATCCAGACAGAAGGGCTTCAGGTATCCTCCCGTCCTGCCCATCGTTTACTACGAGGGGCGCAAGAAGTGGACGGTCCCGCTGAATTTCAGGAGCCGCATCACCGAAGGGAATGCTTTCGCCAAATACATCCCCGATTTCCAGTACTACCTTGTCCCCCTGCGGAAGTACAGCAACAGGGAACTGCTGGACAGGCAGGATGAAATCTCCCTGGTCATGCTGGTAAACAAGCTGCAGGAGTTGGGGGACATCACTTCCTTCCGCTCCCTCCCCCCGGAGCAGCTGGAATCGATCCTGAAGGACTCCCCCAACCATATCGTGGGCACCATAGCGGACATACTGCTTGCTTTTCTGTTGAAATCCAATGTTTCCACCGATGAGGCGGAGAAAATAGTGGGGAAAGTGAGGGAAAAGAACGTGGGGCAGTTATTTGCAAATATGGCGCCGATCGATATTCAGGCAGAACAGGCAAAGATCAGGGCACAGAAGCAGAAAATTGATGCTCAGCAGCAGGAACTGGATGCTCAGCAACAGAAAATTAATGCCAAACTGCGGGAAATGGATACCCAAAAACAGGAAATGGATGCCAAACTGCGGGAAATGGATACTCAAAAACAGGAAATGGATGCTCAAAAAGAACAATTGAATGTCAAGCAGCAGGAAATAGACGCCAAACTACAGGAAGTAGAAAAAATAAAACAAGAAATGGAAGCTGCCCTGGCATCATTGAAAAAAACTAACTCCGGGAGATGAAATGCGCATAATAGTATATCCCAGGATGGCATCCGCCCGCAAATGGTTACATATAAGAACTGTGAAGGATGACCGCTGCTTTCCGGCATTGACGATCAGGATGACTGTCGTGTTCCGGAAATCCACATTACTATCGTAGAACCTGTCGAAGCAGTTTCCTGGAATGAATTCATAATGTACCCCTTTTCTGTCATAATATTTGAGCCTGTGGTATCTGCAAATTATCCGCCCCCGAAAAGGTTCTGTCAATATTTCATTTTGGTTTTCAAGAAAGAAAATTCAAAAGAATCTACTGCTTGACAACCCCCACCTTATTTGATATTATGAAATTCCCTCTTTCCAACCTTCTGCTGGTAATCCGGCAGATACATACGGGGGGGCCAATTTCATAGCAGGTATCCGGCGGCAAAATCCGACGGAGACAGACCTACTTGGAAAGTAGATGAAATCTAAACTACCAGGGGGAAGCAAAAATGATCACGATGGAGAACGTATGTAAATCGTACAGGATTGCAAAAAGGAACGCAGGCTTTCAGGCGGCCTGCAAGGCTCTCTTTCACCGGGAGTATGAGGAAGTATGCGCCTTAAGGAATGTCAGCTTCACCATCGGGGACGGAGAGATGGTGGGCTACATCGGTCCCAATGGAGCGGGAAAAAGCTCCACAATCAAAATTCTAAGCGGAATATTAACACCCGACAGCGGCAGAGTGACGGTGGATGGCAGGCTGCTTTTTGGCGGCAAAGTCCATGGCAGCGCAGGCCGTGAAAACAGCGCCGGTTCCGGTTTCCAGGTGAGCGGCGGTATCCATGAATACAGGAATGTCCCCGGCAGTGGAACGATCTGCGGATGTGACGTGCTTCCGTCTTGCAGGCCATCGACCAGGAAAGAGAAATACAGCCGGATCGAACATGTCCGCCGGATCGGCGTGGTCTTTGGGCAGCGGTCGCAGCTCTGGTGGGATGTCCCTGTCATAGATTCCTTTGAGCTGCTGAAAGATATTTATTCCGTATCCGATCCCGTATATCGGGGAAATCTCGAAGAATTAACCGAATTATTGAATTTAAAGGAGCTTCTGCGCACTCCTGCCAGACAGTTATCCCTGGGGCAGCGCATGCGCTGCGAAATCGCGGCTTCCCTGCTGCACAGTCCGCGCATTCTGTTTCTGGACGAACCTACCATCGGTCTGGATGCGGTGTCAAAACTTGCCGTCCGTGATTTTATCAAAAGGCAAAACAGGATACATGGCACGACGGTCATACTGACCACCCATGACATGCAGGATATTGAAGCTCTGACCAAACGCATCATACTGATCGGCAAAGGCCGTATTTTGATGGACGGGACGCTGGAAGATATCAAAAAGGGCGGCGCAAGCATGGACGAAACACTGGCGGAGCTGTACCGCGCCTATGAGATTTAGGGGGGCGGTCGGATGAAAAAGTACTTATCCTTTTTTCGGCTTCGGTTTGCAATGGGACTGCAATACCGCACGGCTGCGCTGGCAGGAGTGGTGACACAGTTTTTCTGGGGATTTATGGAGATATTGGTGCTGCGCGCTTTCTACGAGGCGGATCCCACGGTTTATCCCATGACCATAGAGGCGACCTGCTGCTACATTTGGCTTCAGCAGGCTTTTCTGGCACTCCTTTCCGCAAACAATTTTGACAGGGAATTGATGGGCTGCGCGACTGACGGCGGGATCGCCTACGAGCTGTGCCGACCGGTTTCCGTCTATGATATGTGGTTCGCCAGAAATATGGCGGTAAAAATGTCTCAGGCAATGCTGCGTTGTGTGCCGATCCTGGGGGTGGTGGTCTTTCTGCCAGAGGGATACGGACTGACCGCACCCAGGGATGCACTGCATTTCCTGCTGTTTCTATGGACACTTTTTGCAGGGCTTTCTGTGCTGATCGCCATGCAGATGATTCTCTATATGATCATGTTTTTCACTTTATCCGTGGAAGGAGTCAAATCATTTTTTGTGGCAGCCATCGATCTTCTGACGGGAGCGGTGATCCCCATTCCCTTTTTCCCGGAAAAGATACAGCGTGTACTGGAGCTGCTGCCCTTTGGCGCCATACAGAATGTGCCCTATCGGATATACAGCGGAGACCTGACAGGGGCACAGATGAGACGGGCGGTGTTTATGCAGATATTCTGGCTGGCAGTCCTTGCCTCGCTGGGGAAATTGCTTATGCACAGGGCACAAAGGAAGATTATCGTACAGGGCGGTTAGTACAGCGAATATTATTTAACCGGCTCATTATGCTGGCTCAAATCTCCAGCAGCACCAGCCCAAAAGCCTCGGCGCAGTCCCACTACGCCTGCGTTTTTGAACTGTCACTCTCGAAGAATTATTCTCAGCCTCATGGTCAGTTATTAATGATTCGATGTACTGATGACATGGCATGCATGTCTCACAAAATTGCACAGGAGTGTGTCCCATGGGGACCACTGCAATGATTGACTTCGCGGTGCCGTATGGCTGAACTGTTACGAACGCTCTGCTGAGAAGCGCCAGACGATAGCAGATAACGGAAAGGTGTGGTTATTACAATGCATTTATATAAGCAGTATTTATCGATTATCCTGAAAAGCAAAATGGAGTATAAAGCATCCTTTTTCATGTACTCCCTGGGTGTTTTTTTATCGTCCTTCAGTGTGTTTGCCGGTGTTTTCTTTATGTTCCGGAGATTCACCAATGTGAAGGGATTTGTCTACAGTGAGGTGATCCTGTGCTATGGGATATTTCTCATGGGGTTTTCTTTGTCGGAAATGTTTGCAAGGGGATTTGACTGTTTTCCCACACTGATCAGGAAAGGAGAATTTGACCGGATCCTTTTACGCCCCAGGAATGTCGTATTTCAGGTTTTGGCGAGCCGTTTTGAGTACAGCAGGCTGGGACGGCTGCTACAGGCGGCGGTGATGCTGGCTTACGGGGTTTCCAAGAGCAACATACGCTGGTCGGGGATGAAGATTCTGACGGCGGCGCTCATGATCTTCGGCGGTATGTGCCTGTTTTCGGCCATTTATGTAATGTATGCCGCAGTCAGCTTTTTTACCCTGGAAGGGTTAGAATTTATAAATGTGTTTACCTATGGCGCCATGGAGTATGGAAAGTACCCTTTTTCGGTGTATGGCAAGACCATGCTCCGGATCGTCACTTTCATCATTCCATACGCGCTGGTACAGTATTATCCTCTGCTGTATCTGCTGGACCGGGAAGACAACGCAGGGTGCGCTTTCCTGCCTCTGCTTGCGCTATGGTTTATCGCTCCCGCATATGGGATGTGGAAATTTGGAATAAGGCATTACCAGTCCAGCGGTTCCTGAGCGGTTTTCTTCCTGTGTCTGTTTACGCATCTGCGCTTTGCTCATTTGGTAACAGTTCAGCCCTCTCATTCATAAAAGCGTCTGCTTCGCATCCGACGCCGCTGTGCGGCTCACCTTTTATTTCATGTGAGGGCGCTCCGCTCATGAAATGATTCGCAATCAGTGCTTTGTGTGCAAGCACCCACGCACAGCTTGTGAATCATTCCATGACTGAACTGTTACCTCATTTGAAAGTGGATAAATTTGGGTATTTACAAATCCCGGCACGTCTGTTATACTGACTTCACAATTTCATAGTCAAGCGATTGATTTAGAAAAGCAATGACAAGAACAAGTAACACATGGTGGAACATACAGAAAGCAGCCGGCTGATGAGAGGCGCATGGGAAGCAATGTGCGAATACATCTTTGAGCTTCGCACCAAATGCTGTCTGCCCGGGCAGAACAGTTAGTAGGCTGCGACGGTTCCCGCATCCGTTATCATGCTAGAGTATAAGCCCGGTCAGGGTCGTACTTGAAGAGGCCGTCAGGTGTGAGCCTGACAGTAAACATTAGG
The DNA here is from genome assembly GCA_948473115.1 of uncultured Lachnospiraceae bacterium. Classification (GTDB taxonomy): domain Bacteria; phylum Bacillota; class Clostridia; order Lachnospirales; family Lachnospiraceae; genus Acetatifactor. The sequence continues at coordinate 24,648 of CAOKWI010000018.1, forward strand.
TGGTATCACGAGACATGACAGCTCTCGTCCTTTTGAAGGACGGGAGTTTTTTTGTTTTCGCTTCATTGTGTTTCTTCATCAATACCTTGTGAAATTCATCATCAGGAACAGTCAGTCATGCACAGTTCCTTAATCGAAAAAGGAGAACACAAAATGAACAAACAAAACATGAAGCCTCAAAACACAGCAGCACAAAACACAGCAACACAAAGCACAATCGTTCAAAGCACAGCAGCACAAAACGCAACCGTCCAAAACACAGCAATGCAAAGCATGGCAGTTCAAAGCCCAGCAATTCAAAACCCAGAGTCACAAGACGCAGAACAGTTACAAGCCCAGGTAACGCGCCAGATGCGGATCATCCGGCAGGGAGCGGCCGGCCTGATCGGGGAGGATGACCTGGAGAAAAAGCTGGATAGGAGCATCCATACCGGCGTTCCCCTGAAAATCAAGTTCGGCATGGATCCCAGCGCCCCCGACCTGCATCTGGGACACGCGGTGGCATTGCGCAAATTAAGGCAGCTTCAGGATCTGGGACATACCGTGATCATTATCGTGGGGGACTTTACGGGAAAAATTGGGGATCCTACCGGCAGGAGCAAGGGGCGAAAAGCTTTGACAGATGCGGAAATACTGCGCAACGCCCAGACTTATCAGGAACAGGTATTCCACATTCTGGACAGGGACAAAACAGTCGTGCGCTATAACGGTGAATGGTTGGAGCTACTGCAGCTGGATCAGGTGTTAAAGCTCGCGTCCACCATCACCGTGGCAAGAATGCTGGAACGGGATGACTTCCAGACCCGCTTTCACAATAACACGCCGATCGGGCTGCATGAATTCTTTTACCCGCTGATGCAGGCATATGATTCCGTGGAGATTCAGGCGGATCTCGAACTCGGCGGTACAGACCAGACCTTCAATGTGCTCATGGGGCGAAGCCTTCAGAAAGAGATGGGCCAGGAACCACAGGCTGCATTGTTCATGCCTATTCTGGAGGGCACAGACGGTGTGGAAAAGATGAGCAAAAGCCTGGGCAATTATATCGGTATCTATGAAGATGCCAGAAGCATGTTCCAGAAAACCATGCAGATACCGGACAGCATGATCATCAAATATTTCGAGCTGACCACGGATATCCTGCCGGAGGAGCTGGACCAGGTGAAACAGGAGCTGGAGAATGGCTGCAATCCCAGGGATATCAAAATACGGCTGGCAGAGACGGTGACCTCCCAGTATCATACCGACCGGGAGACACAGGAAGCAAAAGACTTTTTTATCCGGGCATTTTCCAAAAAAGAAATTCCCGATCAGGTGGATCCCCTGTCCGTACCCTTCGAACAGGGAAAGCTGTCCGATTACATTCCCCTTCTGGCCGCCGCAGGCTACGCCTCCAGCGGGAGTGAGCTCCGCAGGATGGCAGCCCAGGGCGGCATCCGGAAAAACGGCGTCCAGGTCAGCAGCCTGGACGAGATCATACACGCGGGGGATGTGCTGCGGATCGGGAAACGGAAATTTGTCAGGCTCACGCTTCTGTCATAGTACATTATTGCATTTTGTCACAAGGTATCCTTATACAGCCTGAGCACGTTCCGGTAGAAGATCATATCCAGCTGGCTCTCTGTAAAGCCTGCCCTGCGCAGGCCCTCCCAGAGAGCCTCCATTCCCTGCGCACCGGGAATCTCTTCATAGGCACTGATACCGTCAAAGTCGCTGCCCAGCCCCAGGATCTCCAAGCCGCCCACATTGGCAATATGCCTCGCATGGCGCGCTACCGCCGCGACAGAGCCCTGGTTTGCCACACCCACAGGTTTCTCCTCCAGGAAATCCGCGCAATAATTAAGCCCCATGACACCGCCCCGCTCCGCCAGCTTCCGGATCATGTCGTCAGTCATGTTCCTGACACAGGGACAGACACTTCTGGCATTGGAATGGCTTGCCACAAAAGGCTTCCCCGTCACCGCCAGGACGTCATAGAATCCGGCGTCGGACAGATGCGACACATCCGGGATCATGCCCAGGCGCTCCATTTCAGCCACCAGTTCTTTTCCCTGCTCCGTCAATCCGCCAACTGTATTACAGGTATGGTTAAAAACTTCAAAGGCTGCCTGGGCTTCCTGTTGCTTCCGCCCATACTCCTCCGTGCCCTGTTCGCATCTTTCCCAGCTCTCCCTCGCCCCGGAAGCTTTCTTTCCAAGTTCCATGTCAAAATTGGGAAATCCGATCTCGTTAGGGAAATTCCACGTCAGGGTCATCATCCTGACGCCCATCTCGTAGAGCCTGCGAAGCTTCCCGGTCTCTCCCTTGCAGACACCGCCTTCTTCCACGGTAAGCATGGCGGAAAGCTTTCCCGCCGCCTCGTTGGCCGCGATATCCTCATAACACAGCACCGGCGCCAGAATATCCCGGTTCCGCTCCAGCTCCATCTGATAATGCTGATACAGTCTGCAGACCCTCTCCCAGGGATCCCCGTCGCGGTCCAGTTCCACAAACATGGCAAAATTCTGGATCAGGTAGCGGCTGTCCCGCATGCGGAGCAAATCCAGCTGACCTTCGTTCTGCCGAAGGCTTTCCGGCTTTCCCTGTTCCTCCAGGCAGAGCAGCCTGTATATGGTGTCACAATGCATATCTATTACTTTCATAACTATACCCTCACATTTTGTAAGCCGCGCCTGCGCGCTGTTTCACCTGGTTCCTTTTCCGTCATTTGTTGGTTCCCGGAATTGTCAACGCTTCACCTGAACATTTGTAACAGTTCAGTCTGCTGGTTCACAATCCACTGATTGACCGTCCTTTATAATGGCATGTTCTTTCAGGTAAGTCTTCCAGATATCAATATACTGGGCTTTCAGGTGCACTCCGTCAAAGGTGTAGGAGGGCTCCATTCCACCTGTCTCGTCGCAGATCTCAGGATTGACATCCAAATAGAATATCCTTTCGTTGTCCGCCAGCCGGGATAGAGCCTCATTCCTCGCCTCTATCCCCTCGTTATTGATATAATCGCCCTGTTCGGAACGCTCTGTGGTCACTTTGATGATCCCCTGGATGTACAGGATCGCGTCAGGCTGCAGCTCCAGCAGATGATCCACCGCTTCCTGATACGCCTCCACAAAGCTCTCCACTGTTCCCGTACCCATCTCGTTAATGCCGATCATCAGGTAGATCTTGGCATAAGAATTCTGGGAAAGCGCCTGCTCCACAGATATCTTTTTCCTCTGGCCTTCCACTGCCACGATCTCGGAGCTGAACATTTTATAGACCGTCAATCCCGTGGAGGCATAGAAATCAGCCGTTTCCTCAAGGCCGCCATATTCAAGCATTCCCACCGTGCGGGAATCGCCGATGAAGACGGCATCCGCAAAATAATCGTCCTCCACCGTGTGATATACGACTCCTCCATCCGCCTCCGGAATCTCCGGCAGTCCTGCGGCTCCTTCCCCTCCGGCAGGTCCCATTCCGTCTGTCGGCAGGACATCGCCTGTTGACACTACCGTGCCCCCTGCATCCGGTGCAGCCATGCCCTCTCCGTCGGAGGGGACAATGCCGCCATTCTCTGGCAGAGTGGTTCCATCTGTTTCCGGAGCCAGGATCTCTTCCGTACCAGATACTGTCATTCCCTCTGATCCGGATACCGTCATTCCCTCTGACCCGGAAACGGCCACTACATCCGCCCCGGATACATCCGCCCAAGGCATTCCTTCTTCCGCCCTGACACTATCCGCCTGCCGAAACTCCTGCTTCACCCCCTCGTACCAGATTTTCACCTGCTCCAGAGGCTTCGCATAAACCTGCCAGTCATCCACCGCTGCCAGATAAACAATACCCGCAGCAGCCCAAAAGATCATATATCTCCACTTTTTCCACCAATTCACATCTATCACCCATTCCCTGACCACTATAACCGTACTAAGGAACTGTTAAAGAATTAAGCGTCAAAGTGTAAAGTTAATTCTTAACAGTTCCTAAACTATTCTAAGTTGCCCTAAACTGTTTCAGCTGTCCGCCGCTGTTCTTTGATAGGCCCGAATCTCCACAGGCATTCCCGAAAAAGCCCGCGGATTTCCTCAAAAGTTCAGGTACATGAACGGATTCTGCCCCTCCACCTGTAATCTCCATACACAGAGCCAGAAAAGGAGAATCAGCAGAAACATTCCCGGCAGACTGTCCTTAAATTTCCGAAAAAGCTTCCCCAGCACAGGCGTGCAGGCAATTGCTCCCGCCGCAAACAGCGCGCCGTAATTCGTCAGCGCTTTCGCCCAGTCCCCCGCACTGACGCGAATGCCCTCCACCACGCCGAACATCCTGCCCAGGTAGATCCCTAGCTGGGACAGATCCGTAATGGCAAAGCACATCCAGCTCACGGGGATCACAAACCACAGGTAAAGGTGGGGCAGCGCCCTCAGGACGCCACGGGAAACCAGCTTCTCCGCCCCCAGCCTCCCCAGCTGTCTCTCCAGAACGATCAGCGCCCACAGCATAAGCCCCCAAATCAGGAAATTCAGGGTACTGCCATGCCACAGCGCCGTCAGCAGCCACACGCACAGCAGATTGAACAGCGTGCGCCACTCGCCTTTCCTGTTCCCGCCCAGCGGGATATAGACATAACGGCTGAACCATCGTCCCAGCGTCATGTGCCATCTGCGGTAAAACGTTCTCACGGAGCTTGCCATATAGGGATCATTGAAATTCGACGGCAGAGAAAATCCTAACATCTGCCCCAGACCAACAGCCATCAGAGAATATCCGTAAAAGTCAAAATACAGTTTCATGGAATAGGCAACGGCGGCAATCCACGCAAGGGGTGTGGAAATACTTTCAAACCCTGTGACCTGTACTTCCCTCCACAACAGCCCCAGGCGGTCCGCCAATAATACCTTAAAGACAAGGCCTACTGTAAAAAGCTTCAGTCCGGCCTGTATATTCTTCGCAGAAAATTCTCTTTCGTACAGTTCCTCCCGAACTTCCCCGTATCTGGCTATGGGGCCGGAAAGCAGCTGGGGAAACATAGTGATATATGTCGCCAGCCGCAGGAGGGAGGTCTCTTTCGTCTCTTCACCCTGATACACATCGATCAGATAAGACAGGATCCGGAAGGTGTAATAGCTGATGCCCAAGGGCAGCCTGCCCGATCCGATCCCGCTCTTAAATACTGCAAGTACACCGATATTTCCCGCAATGGCCACAGCCAGCAGGATTTTTCTTTCGTATTCTAATTTTTTCTTCTTTTGTCTTTTATTCTTACCCTTTAGCCTAGCTCCTCTTGCCAGGTGCAGTCCCAGGAAATAATTCACCGGTACCGAAACAACTAACAGCCATAAATATTCCGGCTCCCCAAAAGCATAAAAGACCATGCTTCCCACAAGCAATACGGCATTCTTCATATAACGGGGAGTCACACCATACAGAAGCAGAAAAAGCGGCAGAAAACAAAGTAAGAATTCTATACTGCTAAATCCCAAGAATTATCACATCTTTCATCGCTTCTATATATCTATAGTATCGTTTTAGCCGTCCCATTACAACAAAAATTTTCTTAATTTTACCTAACAATTTTTTACAAAATTATTGCAAATCATTCCGGTTATGTTAAGATTAAGAGGAAATTGACTTTCCCTAATCTGGAGGAATACAGATCATGAACAGTAAGTTTTTTGACCTGAAAAAGGAGAAACAGGACAGAATGATCAATGCTTCCCTGAAGTTTTTTGCCCTTCAGGGCTACCGCCATGCCAGCACGGACGACATTGTCAGGGAAGCAGCCATCAGCAAGGGTCTGCTGTTCCATTACTTCGGAAGTAAGCTGGGAGTCTATACCTTTATTTACGATTACAGCGTCCGCTATATGAATCTGGAGTTGAAATCCAATGTGGATCCTAAGGAAAAGGACATGTTCCTGCTTTTAAAACAGATGGAGGCGGCGCGGATGCATGCCATGCGCGGATACCCCTACATGCAGCAGTTCCTGAACCGTTCCATGTCTGAGGATGTAAGCGAGGCGCTTCTTGCCATTGAGGCTAAGCGCAATATTCTGGTAGAGACCTATGAAGCCATTGACCGGCAGATGGATTTCTCCTCGTTTCCGGCGGGAACGGACGGTGAAAAGCTCCGCAAAATGCTGGATCTCACCATCAAGGGACTGATGACGGAGCACTTTCAGGACGCCTCTTTCCAGCCGGAAATGCTGTACGAAGAAATCTGTGGGTACCTGGATATGGTAAGAAAACTGATCTACCGTTAGTCTCAGAGAATCTGTGGCTTTCCGGCAGTACCTTATTTACTCATTTTATACGCGGGATCGGCGGGATATCCCCCCTTCAGCTTCTGCATTCCCCGCTGGATGGCATCCCTGGAGTTCTTCCAGTCGGCGTCCTTGTTCTTATAATCAAACTTTTCCACCATCCAGGCCACATCCTCCGCCACGCGCTTCATATTCTCTTCCATCAGGGGCAGCACCGCCTCGTAAAAGCTTTCCCTGTCCTTATCCCCGAGTTTGCCGTCCGCCGCTTCACAGAGGTCGCCCATATGGGACAGGCAGAATCCTTTACTGTTCCTGATCTTTTCCCGAAATTCCCCGTCCTGCTTCCAGAGGTAGAAGAAGGTGTCCAGATAGCGGGCATAGGTATCCCTGTACTGCCTGCAGATATAGCAGGACTCCTCTTTCTCCCTGACCCACATACCTATGGCATTGCCGCCCTCGGCCACTTTGCGGAATTTATTTTTCAGACTGCTCCTGCCGGGCTTGAAGGCCGCAAAGGTCTTCTGCATCTCCCCGATCATCTGCATATAATGCGTCTTCAGGATCCATGCATTGCCCAGGGTATTGCCGTAATCAAACATCTTCCGGAAATGCATCCGGCAGAACCCTGCCTTATCCGTCATTTCCCTGATATCCGCCTCCATGTAGGAGGAGCCGCTGCCCAGCACAAAATCAAGCAGATCCTGTTCGATGCTTCGTTCAATAAAGCAAAATGGACATTCATCCCCCGCATTGACCGCGTCATTCAGGGGAATGGTATACAGCTGTTCTTTCATAATCACACCTCTCTCCGGTTTTTCTTCCAGTATAACACATATTTATCAAAATTTTATACATATTCTCTTTCCAAATCCACAAAATTGTATTAGAATACTTATTAAATAGCTAATTGAAAGGAGCACCCGCTTATGGCAAAAAAATTTGGAAAATTCCTGCTCTTGACCGCCGCTGTAGGTTCTGCAGCTGCAGCCGTTTACTACTATATGCAGAAAAAGGGATCTGTAACCGATATACCCGAGGATGAAGATTACGATGATTTCAGCGATACACTCAATGAGGACGACTCTGCCAGAAATTATGTATCCCTGAATCCCGAGGGAAAGACTGACGCGCCTGCCGAAGAGAATTCTGAGAAGCAGGACACCTTTACTCCCCTCTCCGAGCAGGTCAAGAAAACCGAGGAGGCCGTGGAGGAGTTCTTCGACGAGGATGACCCCGCAGAGGATACCCCCGTCAGCGAGAAATAATCTGCCGGCATTAAGCGCTGTACTGCGCAAAATGGTAAAATTCCGGCTCCGGTTTATCCGGGCAAAGGATCTAGTACATGAAAATGTACATTGACGCTTTGTTCAAGGTACATTTTCATGTTTTTTATATTCCGTCATCTCCTGTACCAGCACAACAACATACCCCAGGTACACAATCAAATTAACCAGGGCCATAATCACAGATGCCCGCGTTTCCACGCCAAACAAAAAGGAGGCGTATGTCATGACCGTCAGGCAATACATAGGTACAAGCAGTACAATCGTCTTTCTCTTCCAGATAAAAATAACAATTGCCAAAATCTCATGCAGATAGCCATATCTCTCATGCATTGCCGGCAGGAACAGGACGCAGGTATATGACAGCAGGAAAGCAGCATAAACGAGATTGCAGGGATTGCATTCCACTTTCTTCTGTAGGAGGAAAACCATTAAAAACATCAAGATACCCACCGTAAGCAAAATCGCAGGCCACCTCAGATACCAGTAGAAGTCCGGATGAAAATTCTCTACCAGGAGGAGCCAGACGGACGGATAATTCTGCACCATAACCAGATATTCTCCGGTTTGGACGAAATAAATCTTAAAAACATCCAGAAAGCTTCTGCCCATAATCACTCCGGCCACATTCAACACACACATTACTACAGGTATCACCAAAAAATTCAAGATAGAAAACCGCTTTCTCCAAACATAAGCAAACAGGAAGAGAGGCAAAATAAACACGGCCTGGAGTTTAAAGGACAATGCCGCCCCCAACAAAATAAACGCAGCCATATACTTTTCCCTGCACAACATTGCCAATGCCATCACCGCAAAACACACATAAATGGAATCACACTGTGCCCACGCCGAAGAATTCAGCAATACCACGGGAGAAAGGACTACTGCCGCATACGCAATGATTCCCCTCCATCTCCGATTTCTATCCGAATACCGATATACCAGCATTCCTATCACCGCAGCAAGGATGTAATCAAATATGGCAGAGGAAATCTTATACGCATATAAGGCGTCGATGGGCAAGTATGTCAGAAATGCTATCAATGTCTGATACAGCATGTTATAGTTTCCCACCTGTTTTCCCAGCGCCTTAAATCCTCCGCTATTCCTGATGTCATTATACCAGGGGATCAGACACTGCTCCACATCCATATTGCTCAATTTTCGAAGTCCATAACGGATCATTATGCCTAATACTGTAATTGCACCCACCATAAAAATACCCAGGTGTTCCTCAAAAAAAATCACTATTTTTTTCTCAATTGCAGTCATTTCCAAACCTCATTTCCGCATTGCGTCAGCCACAGGCAGCCTACAGCCACACCCTTTGCAGTCTCTCTATTCCCTCCGCGATCTGTTCCCGGGTCAATCCGCCGAATCCAATGAGCACTGTCGCCTTCCTGTTGGATTCTTCCACCATGCTCTCGGACAATCCATAGATCTTTACGCCTTCCCGTCCCGCCTTTTCAAGCAGCTCCGCCTCTGTCACATCCCCCTTTGCGGTAAGGATCAGATGCAGTCCTGTATTTTCACCGGAGATCACATATTCCCTTTGAAACGGCTCCAGGCAGCGAAGCAGCAGCTCCTGCTTTGCCCTGTATATTTTCCTCATCTTGTTCAGGTGGCGCTCAAAGTATCCGTCCCTGATAAATTCATTCAGGATTCTCTGGTCGATCCTGGACACCGTGCAGGAATAGAAAGAGCACTCTGCCCTGTAGCGCTCCAGCAGCGGCCGGGGAAGCACCATAAAGCTGATTCGGATCGCCGGTGCGATGGCCTTGGAAAAGGTTCCGATATAAATGACTTTTCCCTGCTTGTCCGACGCCAGCAGGGCAGGGATCGGCTTGCCATAATAGCGGAACTCACTGTCATAATCATCCTCGATCAGGTAGCGGTCCGGCGCCCCCGACGCCCATTTCAAAAGCTCCATCCGGCGGCCGATGGGCATTACCGTACCCATGGGAAACTGATGGGAGGGCATCACATATGCCGCCCGGACATTTTCTTCTGTCAGGCGGTCAGGACGCATTCCGCTCTCATCCATGTCCACTGTCACAATATCGTAGGCAAAGGACTGGAAAATGCGGTATGTACGTATATAAGTGGGATTTTCCATGGCAATACGCACATGCCGCCCCAGGATCTTCTCCAGAAGCATCAGGAGATAATCGTTTCCCGCTCCCACAATGATCTGTTCCGGCCGGCAGTTCACTCCCCTGGAGGAGTGAAGGTATCTGCTGATGGTCTCACGCAGGTCAAAATCTCCCTGTGCCTCACCCCTGGCAAACAGGTCGCTGTTCCCATAGGTCAGTATATTTTTGGTGATCCGCTTCCAGACGCCAAAGGGAAAGCCTGACATATCTATCTCATGGGGGGAAAAGTTATACTCCCACACTTCCCCCGATCGTGCCTGATCCGGACTATCCTGCTCCCTTACATACGGCTTCCCCGGCTCCTCCATGCGGAATAATTCTTCCATGGCACAGACAAAGTAACCCCTGTACGGCCTTGATTCAATATATCCCTCGCTGAGAAGCTGCTCATAAGCATATTCCACCGTGCTGCGGGCCACCTGCAGATATTCCGCCAGAGAACGCGTAGAGGGAAGCCTCTCGCCCGCAAGAAGCTTCCCATCCCTGATCTCTGCTTTAATATAGTCATATATCTGCTCATACAGGCATTTGTCACTGTCTGCACACAGTTCTATCGTCAAATCATACATTTTACTTATTGTTCTTTATCTGTATCATGATCTGTTCCTTGAGATCCCTGGCTTTGTCCTTCATGCGGTTATTCGCGGTAGTGGAGGTCAGGATCGAAGCAACCATGCGGCTCGCCACATCATACTTCTTTAAATGCGCGGCCAGCACTCCCAGCAGATAGTCTATGGTGACCTCATCCATGCCGCACATGGGGAAGCCCTCGTTCTGACGCGCCTCCACAAAACCGTTATACGCATTCTGGATATATTCTTCTTCCTTTGCCTTCAATTCGGACATCAGTTCCGGAGTTCCCTTCTCTGTATCCGTCACCGACTCCCGGTAGCCCCTCATAAGCCATGCGCTCTTCAGACAGATATACGCTTTCTCACTGGCTCTGCCATGCTTTACCACTGCGTTGACCAGGGCAAGCTGGTATCTGTCCACCGCCTCCTCATAGCTGTATGTTTCGTCCTTGTACTGCGGGATCTTTACCTTCGCGCTGATCGTCTCCTTAATCAGCTTCGCCTGCGCACTGGTGAGATTGGGGAAAAATCTTGTAAGCGCCGTATAACCGCATGCCGGGCAAAGTATTGCGTCGTATTTGATCGCATCAATCCCTTCATAGCGGGGCCGGAGATCCTGATCTGTGCCGATCAGCTTCGCCTTTCCTGTCTTCATGATCTTGGTGGGAATATCTCCGTCGCAGCAAGGACATTTAAAGACCTTTTCATAGATCAGGTCCTTCTCCTCGATCCTGACAGGCTCCTGAGCCTTCTTCTTCGCTTCCGCTTTCTCGGCCTCTCCATAAATATCCAAATCCTCCAGGCCATTCAGACCCAGTCCACCCAATCCGGACAATAAACTCATAATCCAATCCTCCTATACCAATTCCACATACACTCTTCCAATACCGTCATTCGTTTTCGGTACTTTCTGTACATCTGCCAACAGCCGAGCCAATCACTCAAAAAAGCTGACACGCGATTGGCGTGGTCATTTGCGAACCGGTGAGCCAGGTAACACAAATGAACTTTTCAAGGAAACAATCCTGTTAAACACCAGCTCGCCGGGCTTTGTATCCTTAGCATCCACACAGAAGAATCCCTGCCGCACGAACTGGAAGCGGTCATATGCCTCCGCTTCCGCAAAGGCGGGCTCCAACCGGCATTCTTTCAGGACTGTCAGTGAGTTGGGATTCAGGTACAGCTCCCCCTCCTCACTGTAGATAGCGCCTTTCTCGTCCGCTGTCGCCTCGTCGATCAGGTTCTCATAAAGGCGAACCTCCGCTTTCACAGCCTCCCGGGCAGAAACCCAGTGGATCGTGCCCTTCACCTTTCTTCCGTCGGGGCTGTTTCCTCCCCTGGACGCGGGATCGTAGGTGCAGTGTATCTCTGTGATATTGCCCTGATCATCCCTGACACAGCCGGTACAGGTCACGAAATAGGCATTCATAAGACGAACCTCATTGCCGGGAAACATACGGAAATATTTTTTCGGCGGCTCTTCCATGAAATCCTCTCTCTCGATAAACAGCTCCCTGCCAAAGGGCATCTGCCTGGAGCCAAGCTCTTCGTTCTCAGGATTGTTCACGGCAGTCACCATTTCCGTCTGACCCTCGGGATAATTGTCGATGATCAGCTTCACGGGATCCAGCACCGCCATATAGCGGGGTGCCTTCGGTTTCAGATCCTCACGGATACAATATTCAAGAGCCGCTGAATCCGCAACCGACTGCGCCTTGGACACACCGCACATCTCCACAAACATCCGGATGGATTCGGGCGTGTAACCGCGCCGCCTCAATGCGGCGATGGACACCAGCCTGGGATCGTCCCAGCCGTCCACCTTGCCCTCCAGGACCAGCTTCTTGATATACCTCTTACCTGTGACAACGTTCTTCAAATACATCTTAGCCTGCTCGATCTGCTTCGGGGGATGGGGGTATTCCAGCTCCCTCACCACCCAGTCGTACAGGGGTCTGTGATCCTCAAATTCCAGCGTACAGATGGAATGGGTGATCCCCTCAATGGCATCCTCGATGGGATGGGCGAAATCATACATGGGATAAATGCACCACTGATCCCCTGTATTGTGATGCGTCATATGAGCCACGCGGTAGATAACAGGATCCCTCATATTGATATTGGGGGATGCCATATCGATGCGGGCCCGCAGCACCTTTTCACCGTCGGCATACTTTCCGTCCTTCATATTCTCGAACAGCTGCAGATTTTCCTCCACGGAACGGTTTCTGCCGGGATCTTCCCTGCCGGGCTCCGTAAAGGATCCCCTGTACTCCCTGATCTGTTCCGCGGTCAGATCGGACACATAAGCCTTCCCCTTCCTGATCAGCTTAACCGCCGCCTCATACATCTGTCCGAAATAGTCGGATGCAAAAAACAACCGGTCCTCCCAGTCCGCCCCCAGCCACTGTACATCCTCCTTGATCGATTCCACAAACTCAACATCCTCTTTGGTGGGGTTTGTGTCATCGAAGCGCATATTGAACCTGCCGCCGTATTTGCAGGCCAATCCGTAATTGACAAGAATGGACTTTGCATGCCCTATGTGAAGGTAGCCGTTAGGCTCCGGCGGAAACCGGGTGTTGACGGTATCGTAAACGCCCTCCGCCAGATCCTTCTCAATGATCATTTCAATAAAGTTTTTTGATTCCACTTCACTCATCTATATCATCCTGTCCTCTTTTCACTCACATTTTTTCCTGCCGGAATGGCACTATTATTAATATAGCACACCTGACTGTGCCTTAGCAAGCAATTCTTCCGGGGAGTAGATAGAAATCGCATACTGCTCCCCGTTTCTCCCGCTCACAATCAGTCTGTCCTGCTCCTGATCCAACGCCGCCAGATTCTCAATGATGCCTGTCAGCTGAAAATCAGGGCTGAGCATATAGCCGTAGCTGACTCCGCACACATAATGGTTTCCCCGGCTGTCCGTGCCCAGATCGTACTGCAGATAGGGCGACTGTAAGGGAAAGCTTCCTTTCAGGGTGAAATCCGCCCCGTCGTAAACGCGGCAGACACAGTCACTGTAGCTGACATACAGCAGGCTGTCCTCCTGACCGTAAAACAGATACTCCGCCAGCTCCGGTTCCTCCAGCCCCTTCTCCCTGGCAAACTCCACAGCCTCAAGGCCCTGCAGGTATTCCCCCTCCGGAAGCGCCGCCGCTTTCTCCAAAGGGACAAATTCCGGATTGCCGGAATAATCGTATATGGTCACGCTGTTATCCTGATAGGGAAGCACCAGATTCCCCTCCGCGGACACCAGAAATTCCTTTACATTATTGGAATGGCTCTGGAACTGGCCCTCCATCACATAGTCCGTCCCATTGGACACCATGATCGTGTGAAACTCACCGCTTCTGGTATACACGAAAAAGATATCGCTCCCCCTGCTCACGGCGCCTCCCGCCACACTGCTTCCCAGAGGGAAACGGCTGTATTCCCTGCCGTCCGCCAGGCCGATCAGCCTGGTCTCCTGTCCGGTGACCAGCAAAAGCTTATCTGCCTCCTGGGCATAGGGACGCAGGATCTCCGTCCCCCTGCAGTTCTCATAGCTGCTGTCCCATATAATATCGTGTGTTTTCAAATCCCATGCAGACAGCCCAGCCTGAAAATACTCGTAATCCTCCCCGGCGTAATTGTCCAGCACATAAACCGTATCCCCCACGATCTCCACATCCGCAACCCGCTGCGGACCCGTGGGGATCCTCCACTGATCCCCTGTGGAGAGATGCCATACCACAAGATCCCTTTCCTCCCGCTCCTCTCCGCCGCCCACAGGCACCTGGAAAAACAGCATTGGGTCTTCCCCCCTGAAAAGCAGCCTTCCGATGGATGCGTAGGCATTTTCCGTCAGGTAAGAGCCCAGCTCCTCCAGGGAATCACTGTCATAGACCCTGATCTGTCCCAGACTCTCGACCGCCAGGCAGCTTCCCCCGGGATCCGACGCAAGCTCCGAAGGAAAGGCTTTCTCCAGAAACAGCGATGTCTCCCCTGTTTCCATGTCACATATCATGACACTGCCCGACTGGTCTTCATAGGCAAACCTGTCCCCCGAAAGAAACGCAAACGTACTGTTATCCCCTATGGCGCTCTCACAGTCTTCCCTGACGAGCAGCACCCTCCCCGTGGAAAGCTCCCAGAGAGTCAAAGTGCCGGATTCATCGTAAGTCAGCAGCTTCCCGCGGTCCGGAGACAGAGCCATACTATAGATAACGCCTGCTGTTTTTAACTGCCTGCGGGGTTTTATATAACTTCCGTTATCATATGCGTGGAGGCTTTCCGTAAGCGCGTACTGCGCTTCCGGAGTGTAGGGCAGTCTCATACCCTCATACTCCGTCATTGCGCTGACCGCCGTCTCGATGGCGCGGATCCTGTCTCCCCGCTCCAGGAGACGTAAGGCCTCCGCCGCCAGGCTGCGGGCCTGGTTCTCCAGCAGCGCGTCATTCTGTGCCGCGATCTCCGCCGCCTGCGCCTCCAGTGAAACAGCCTGTGCCTCGATCTGCTCCTTCTGGCTTTGAATGCGAAGAGCCATATAAGTACTGAACGTCCCAAAGCAGAGGCACACCGCCGCGGCAGTCAGCGACGCCGCCAGGATCCTTCTCATCCGCCTCTCCCTGTGCCGTTGGCGCAGATCGTCATAATTCAGCGAAAACATAGGCGCCATAAGCCGCAGCTTTTCCGTTTTGAGGGCCTTCAGCATTTCCCTCCTCGTCTTCCCCCGGATATCCGCTGCCAGGGGCTCCAGCTGTCTTCGCACCGTTCCTGTGCTTCCGTCCGGATTCTGCACCGTCTCTTCTTCGTACAGCAATTCCTCCGGAAAGGATTCTTCCGGCTCTCCCTCGATCAGCACCGCGAAGACATTCCTTCTCCCATGCATGCCGATAAAGGTCTCGATCTCCTTCCTGCACCAGAGAGACTCCCGCAGTCTGGGCGAACAGATCACCACCAGATACTCCGACTGCCGCAGCGCCTCCGTGATGTTGTCCTCCAGGCTGTTGGTCAGGGGAAGCTCATCCCTGTCGCGGAAGACCCGGGTGATCCTTGTCCTGCCTTCAGTCCTGCCGGAAAGCTTACCCGGCAAACGAAAAGCCTCCATCTGCCGATGAAGGTTTTCCGCCGCAAATTGATCCAATTCCGTATGCCGGTAACTGATAAAGGCATCATACCTGTATTTCATCATAACTCCTTGCAAAGATATCCCGCTCCACCACATAGACGTCGTGAAGGTCATCGCTGCGGACCGCAAGATAATCTCCCGGCCTGCCCAGCATATACTTGTTCCTGTCCCAGGCAGTGAAGACCTTTACCCCTTTCTCCAGCGGCCTGGCATGGATATGTATCTCACCTGTGGGAACGCACATTCTGGCAAAGTCGGTCAGGGGCAGATTCTGCCCGTTCTCCCTGTTTTTGACAGTGGGGGAATACTCTGTGGCGCCCAGGGTCTCCCGCTCATTGTACCTTTGATCCAGGGTGCGGTAGGATTCCAGGAACTTCCTGCGGCGGTTGGGGTAGACTTCTCCCTTGATGCCGATCATGATATAGAGGTCCTCCTCCACCTTCATGTCCACATCCCCCTCCAGGGTGCGGATAGTGATCAGCGTACCCACCGGAAGGATCTCATCCGCCTTTACATAGCCCACAGGGATTTTCCGTTTCAGATAGGGCTTCATGGTTCCCAGATCCACTTCATAGTTCTCGGCATAGATGACTTCAAAGCTGTCAAAATATTCCGTCATACGGTTATTGAAGTACCCCTCCGTATGCATGGTGGGAAACTTCTCTTCATAGCGGCGCAGGCTGATAAAGCCGCCAGCCTTTTCATAATGGCCTCCGCCGGAACCCATGCCCTCCGCCAGATAAGCGGCCAGCTCACTGGCATTCACCTCCCTGACACAGCTCCGCACCGAAAATTTGTACCCGTCTCCCACCTCGTTAAACACCACGCAGGTCTTTATGGCGTCCACCTGCAGCAGGAAATCACTGATCAGCCCCAGGATATTCGGATCGCAGGGCTGCGATTTGATGACCGCAAACTCATAATCGTCATTATAGCTGTAGCGGATCAGGGCAATCCCCGCTATCTCCAGCTCTTTCAGGGAGATATTGGAATTTCGGAACAGGGTGATCAGACTGTTGTTCACCGGAAGTTCATCGATCATGTCCATATCCAGCGGGTTCTGAAGCTCCGAAAACTGATTGGTGTCGGAATACAGTCCGTAATACAGCGCCGTCCCCAGTCCCTTGTCATCACTGATCTCAAACCCTTCCTCGGTCAGCAGCTTCCACACCAGGGTAGCGCAGCTGCCAAGACCCGGATGGATCTCCGTCCATTCCGTGGCTTCCACCTCCGCCTGGTGATGATCGATGATGGCCACATTCTCCGCCGCCAGCTTCGTCACATTCCCTGCGCCATACTGACAGTCCGCAGTGACCAGCAACCCTTCCACAGCCAGGGACGCCACCTGCTCCACAGGAATATACTCCACCGGAAGGTTCAGCTTCTCCACCATCAGCTTCAAATTTGATTTCTGGATCCGGTTCCTGCCGCTGTACACCAGCCTGACCTGCTTATTCCTGCTCTGGAAAAAGCAATAAAGACCATATCCGGACGCAAGGGTGTCTGCGTCCGGATTGTCATGGCACTGGATCGTTATACGATTGAATTGTTCAAGATCCGAAAGCCTCATCTGTAATTCCTTTCTTTTCTAATGATGGAACAGCCTGATCCCTGTAAACGCCATCACCATCTGATACTTGTCACAGCACTCAATGACCGCATCGTCCCGCACGGAACCGCCGGGCTGGGCGATATACTTCACACCGCTCTTGTAAGCCCTCTCAATATTGTCGGAGAAAGGGAAAAAGGCGTCGCTTCCCAGCGTCACATCCTGCATTTTATCCAGCCATGCGCGCTTTTCCTCCCCGGTAAACACGGGCGGCTTCACCTTGAAAGTACGCTCCCACACGCCGTCCGCCAGCACATCCATACACTCATCGCCCATATATACATCAATGGCGTTATCCCTGTCCGCCCTGCCCAGTCCGTCCACAAACTGCAGTCCCATCACCTGGGGAGACTGGCGCAGGAACCAGTTATCCGCCTTCTGGCCTGCCAGTCTGGTACAGTGGATGCGGGACTGCTGGCCCGCGCCGATGCCGATGGCCTGCCCGCCCTTTACATAACACACGGAATTTGACTGAGTATATTTCAGGGTGATCAGGGCAATCTTCATATCGATCAGCGCCTTCTCAGGAATCTCCTTATTCTGTGTGACGATATTGGAGAGCAGGCCGCCATCGATATCCAGTTCGTTCCTGCCCTGTTCGAAGGTAATACCATACACCTGTTTTTTTTCAATTTCAGCCGGAATGTAAGAGGTGTCGATCCGGATCACATTGTAATTGCCCTTCTTCTTCTCTTTTAACAGCTCCAGCGCCTCCTCCGTATAGCCGGGGGCAATGACACCGTCGGACACCTCCCGCTTGATCAGTCTCGCGGTATCGGTATCGCAGACATCCGACAGGGCGATAAAGTCCCCAAAGGAAGACATCCGATCCGCGCCCCTGGCCCTGGCATAAGCGCAGGCAAGGGGGGACAGCTCTCCCAGATCGTCCACCCAGTATATCTTCGCCAGTGTGTCGTCCAGGGGGAGGCCTACCGCCGCTCCCGCGGGGGAAACATGTTTAAAGGAAGCTGCCGCCGGAAGCCCCGTTGCCTCCTTCAATTCCTTTACCAGCTGCCAGCCGTTGAAGGCGTCCAGGAAATTGATATATCCCGGCCTGCCGTTCAGCACGGTCACAGGGAGCTCGCTCCCGTCCTCCATATAAATTCGGGAAGGCTTCTGATTAGGATTACATCCGTATTTTAATTCAATCTCTTTCATGACATATGCTCCTGTTGTAATTTTGTCTGGTGTCTATTTTCTATATTCATTCTGCTCTACCGGTTCTTATTTACGATCCTGGTCTCATATTTCCCGGTCTCAATATCGATGTATCTGACGAACAGAGATACCTTGTTATCTTCATTGAGACTGTTCCAGATCATCTCCGTAAAAGCATCGATATCCCGGTCTACCGCCACCTCCTTCGGCTCACCCTGAAAGCTGGGCAGAGGATTCCCGTCATGCATATATGTATGGATGAACCTTCCCTCTCCGGCCCTTGGGTTTTCGTAGGCAAAGGTATTGCGGATGCAGGTGGAGGGATCCCCGTTATTACTCTTTAAAATGGACATGGCGTAATTGTAATTTCCGCCCTCTATATGCATAATACCGGAAATGCGGGGTGTGTAATTGGGGCCGTCGGGTTCAAATTCCCTGCTGCGGAGGGACTGCTCAAAAGTAAGCTGCCTGTCCATACCCTCATAAATGGTATCTGTCTGGTCACCGTTAGTGACAATGGTCTTGTTTCCAAGCACACGAACCGGCGCATAGATGACCAGGCTGGGATCTTCCAGCTTGGAAGGATCAAAAGCCTTGGTACGGATTCCCTCACCATCCGCCACAAACACACGGTTGCGGCTGTTGGAGCTCCTTCCCATAATAAAGTAGGCTGTGACTGCCTGTTTCCCGTCCGCAGATCTCCCGATGACGATTCCCCTTCCGGGGTACGAATTGCTTTTTAATTCCTGTTCCAGTGATAACATACTCTTCCTCCGTTTTGTCAGGAACTGAGTTTCCGAAATCCAGTTCCCCGGCAACTCTTTTCCGTTATAGTATCCTATTGAAAATCTTACACGGTTTGCCTGAAATATGCAATACTTTTCAGCAGAAATACAGTGGATACAGGTAACAGTTCCGCTCAATATTCTATAAAAAAGTGGTATAATAGGTAAAAACCACAAGGGGGAAAAAGGCATGGATCTGTATATTGAACGAGCAGGGAAAGAAATCACTTTGGAAGAGTGGAAGGCTTATGTGAAATCGGATAGAGAATTATTACTTTCCGAACAGGGACAGGGAATAAACCCGCTGACCCGCGCGCCGATGCACTTTAAAATTCCCGGAAGAGCGGTCTACAGGGAATCCTGTGAGATTTTATATAAAGAAGGAAAGATTGGCTGCGACAGCTCTTCGGATGAAATCATAAAGAAACTGTCGGAGATATCACGATCTCTGAACGCCTGTGTGTTTGACTGTGGTGATGAGATAAAGTAGAATGACGGACGCACTCCTCATGGAAATGCGTCCGCATTTTTACCTGTCTGCTCAGGCATCCACGCTATAGTTGGGAGCCTCTTTCGTGATATGGATATCATGAGGATGGCTTTCTTTTAATGAAGCCGCGGAAATCTTGACAAACTTACCGTTTTGCTTCAGTTCCTCAATATTCTGGGCGCCGCAGTAGCCCATGCCGGAGCGAAGGCCGCCCAGCAGCTGAAATACCGTGTCCTCCAGATCTCCCTTGTAAGCCACACGTCCCTCCACACCCTCGGGAACCAGTTTCTTGGCATTCTCCTGAAAATAGCGGTCCTTGCTGCCGTTCTCCATGGCCGCAATAGAACCCATTCCACGATAAACCTTATATTTCCTGCCCTGGAACAGCTCAAATTCTCCGGGGCTCTCCTCACAGCCCGCAAACATGCTTCCCATCATGCACACGCTTCCGCCTGCGGCGATAGCCTTTGTGATATCTCCGGAATATTTAATGCCGCCGTCCGCAATAATGGGAACCCCGTACTCTTTGGCCACTTCATAGCAGTCCATGATAGCCGTGATCTGGGGTACACCGATACCTGCAACCACACGGGTGGTACAGATGGAGCCGGGGCCGATGCCGACCTTCACCGCATCCGCACCGTTCTCAATGAGATCCTTCGCCGCCGCCGCAGTAGCCACATTTCCGGCGATCACCTGGAGATCGGGATATTTCTCCTTGATCATACGCAGGCAGTTCAGCACGTTCTGGGAATGGCCGTGGGCACTGTCCAGAACCACCACATCCACCTTCGCGTCCACCAGCGCCGCCACGCGGTCCAGCACATTGGCAGTGATACCCACGCCCGCGCCACAGAGCAGCCTTCCCTGGGAATCCTTGGCTGACAGGGGATACTTGATGGTCTTCTCAATATCCTTGATGGTGATCAGACCCTTCAAGTTAAAATCTTTATCTACAATGGGGAGCTTCTCTTTTCTTGCCTTAGCCAGGATCTGCTTTGCCTCCTCCAGGGTAATACCCTCGGGAGCGGTGATCAGATTCTCGCTGGTCATGGATTCTTTGATCTTTTTCGTGAAGTCGGTCTCAAACTTCAAATCACGGTTGGTAATGATACCTACCAGTTTGCGGCCTTCTGTGATAGGAACACCGGAAATACGGAACTTACCCATCAGGGCATCCGCGTCCGCCAGTGTATGTTCGGGAGTCAATGAAAATGGATCTGTGATAACACCGTTTTCAGAACGTTTTACTTTGTCTACCTCCTCCGCCTGGGCTTCAATGGACATATTCTTGTGGATAATGCCGATACCGCCCTGCCTCGCCATGGCAATCGCCATACGGTTCTCCGTTACTGTGTCCATTCCCGCACTCATCATGGGAATGTTCAGCCTGATCTTCTTTGTAAGCCAGGTGGTCAGATCCACCTGATTCGGTACGACCTGCGAATACGCAGGCACCAGCAGCACGTCGTCAAAAGTAATGCCTTCACCGATAATCTGTCCCATTTCCTTTCCTCCTCCAGTGTTATCTCTCCAAAGCTGCGCCGGAGTACATCAAATCAACTCCGAACAACAATCTGATTGTTCAAATGAGTTTATCAGAGATTAATTGTACTGTCAACATATAAAATGTAAAAAAATGCATTCCAAAAGTATATTTCAAAGTCCATAGATTCTCCATACATTTTCATACAGATTGGTCTGGTTTTATGTCATAATTACCTGGTTTTTGACAGTTCCTTATGATATAATAACCTTATTCAAAACAGTCAGCGGCCGGATGGCCATCCATCGTAAAAATCATATACGTTTAAAGGAGAATCCGTTTTATGCCAATTATCAATCAGCCCTTTCAGGGACAACTTGGAGAAATTCTAAAAGTCCAACTGAATTCTGATTATACTTCATTTACTATCTTCTCCGCATTTGCCAAAAACAGCGGAGTACTGCGCCTGAAAGAATCATTTGAAAAATTCAATGCTTCCGGCGGTACAATCAAGGCTTTTATCGGCATAGACCTTGATGGGACTTCTTACGAAGCCTTATTAAACCTATACAAATTATGTGATGAGTTGTACGTCATTCACTCAGAAAATTTCTCAACTACCTACCATAGTAAAATATATTTGTTGGCAAACACCGAAAAAGCATGGTGTGCTGTCGGATCCAATAATCTCACCGGCGGCGGACTCTGGACTAATTTTGAAAGCTGCTCCATACAGACATACGACCTTCCGGATCAAGGCAATGAGCTCGAACCTATAAATACCCTTATGGCAAAATATACAGATTCTTCCTACGCTTGTGCCGTCAGAATCAATTCCCTTGAGGACATAAACACCCTGCTCAACGCAAATTATATCTCCAAAGAAATCACGCAGAAAATGAATACTGTCAATAAAAGAGTTTCTCAGACAGCAAGGCGAAAGAAAAATCCATTGTTCGGGACAGAGAACATCCCCATTCCCACCGTAATTTCTGTTCCAAAGCCTCATAGACCGTTCACCAGGTCCAAAGAACCCGACACAGATTTTATTGTAAATCCCTTTCCGGCATTTACAAATGAACAGTTTTGGTTTGAAATGCGAGAGTCCACAGGCGGATCCAGAAATATCCTTGATCTGTCAAAGCTTGGCAAAATAGAAGCCGGCTCAGTAGTTGGAACTCCTTATGAATATCCGGACCAAAGACGGATGTATGGCGGCATCAGGTTTTTTGACATTGATCCCGAAGACATTTCTCGAACAAAGAATATTACCATTAATTATTCAGGTCGGGACTATTTCCCTTCCACAATAAAGTTTACTCCAGGTAATGGAAGTTGGCGCATTCAGTTAAAGGGATCTCCAAATGACGAATCCGGCGAATTATCAAAATGCGGTAATCGGGGAGATTTTGTACACAAAATTCTTATCTTTGAAAAAATCACTACAGACTATTATGTGCTATCGCTTTTGGACGAAAAAGAATTAGATAGAATAAAATCGCTCAGCCGCGTATGGGCAAGAAATGGCAGCGGAGCTTCTTCTAAAGCATATGGGATGATTTGAAAGCAGGCAGGGAGGCGCTTAGAACAGCCTCTCTACCTCTTTCCTGCTATAATATTTTGTAAAAGTAGAAGCAATTTTCCGCAGTTGTTCCTCATCAACGGAATACAATATTGCTACCAATGAATCTATTTCCGCTATTATTTCCTTTCTGGTTTTTCCCGGCTGAAGCTCATATGCTTCAACATTGCTAAATAATCCGATGATTCTGCCATCCGATTTATATAGTTCTCTAATCCTGCTGTTTATATGTTCTTCGATCGTTGCCTCGATTTTCTTAAATGTAATAATTTTACTGTAGCTTACCTCATCAGGCACCGGAATCTGTTTAATTATTGTCTGTGTCAAGTCTAATCCTGCCATTTTAAGCCTCACTATATAATCAAATACAATGGAATTAAACAGCGCCAATATATGAAGCATTTTTTCTTTTGGCAGCTGCAGGAGCTGTATTGACTGACAGGTTGGCATTAACGGCAGAAACGTAGCCAGCATCGTTCTTCTATTTGTCGCTGATGTCAGACTTCTCCATGCAATGACATAATCACCGGCAAAATTTCTGGAAAGATTTTCCCATACTTCGTTCTGGATATAAAATCTTGACTGAGGGTATTCGCACCCATCCACATCTTCAATCAATCTTGCTGTTGCTTTATTTTTGTATTTTTCTGAATCAGACATGCCTTTAAAGGTGGCAAACTTACCAGTATATATTTCGATAAACTTACCTTCATAAATCGGAAGATATCCCTTTTCTTCCCTTTTCAGAATACTTCCGGAATGATTCGTCAAATGTACCAGTCGCCCAAATCTACATTCCGGGTAAATCAATCCGAAAACCTTATGATTTTTATATATTGACATCAAAAACTCCAGCTCTTCATCCGAACTTACATTAGGAATCATACCCGTTTCCGGATTTAATTTATTTAACAGCTGATAAGATATGCATATTTTTTCTTTATTTCCAAAGTCTTCAAAATTATCCAGATTCAAGGCCAGCCTAAGCTGCCCCTTGTTTTTGCTTTTCAAAAATGCCACTGAGAATTCTTCTCTTGAATCAATACAAAAAATCTTTTTACGATTTACAAACAAATACAATTCATATAAAGCGCCACTTTCGGTCAATTGTCTAAAAAAACTGCTGTATACAGGCATTTTAACCAAAGACGTTTTTACAATAATTCCTGCTCTGCCTGTTTCACCTAAAGAATTCAGGCACAGTTCTGTAAATAATGCATATGTATTTAATTCTCCACAGCTGGACATATCAAAACAGGGATCTTTTCTAATTGCGGCTTTTGCTGACTCATAATCATCCAAAAAATTAAAATAATATTCCTTATTGGCCTGGGAAGATCCCTGTAAAAAAAGATCCCTCTCTGCCTTAGTTCCTATATCCGCTCCCTGTGCAAAGTGATGTAAAAATTTTTTTTCTTCAAATCTTATTTTTTCCCATGGAGGATTTCCAACCACGACGTCCATATCCTTCCGGGGAACAATACCCATTTGGATATTGTAGAATCTGCCCGATATAGCACATTTGAATATCGAGAGAATATCTGCCTCCCCTGGTGTCCTTAACAGCGGATTTCCCAACAATATACAGCTGTCGCCAGCCCGCATTCCCGCCTCCTTTAATAATCTGAAACGCGTTATAAGCACTGCTACCGGATCTACATCATATCCGTATATCCTGGGAACAATTTCATTTTCCAAGCATACTTTACAGGCAGATACTAAAAATGCGCCGCCTCCACAGGAATAATCCGCTATTCTGACATTCACATTACTGTTTTCTTTAAAGTAATCTTCTATCGCTTTTTTGGTGATTTCAAACGCAAAGCTCTCCTGTGTATAATAAGAACCAAGAATGTCACGGTTATTCTTGCTCCCATCAAAGGAAACAACCTTATCCTTAAGGACAAAATCCCCCGCTAAAAATCCCTGATAAATTTCATTGATATCCCTAATCTCCTGCTCCCTGACAAGGTTCATGACTTCACAAATAAAATTCACAGCATCTCCGGTCGATAAGACATAATTCACTACATCCCTATCTTCCAGGCGGTTATCGCATAATATATCTCCTATACTTTTCACCTCAAAATCAGGACTTATACTTTCCGCTATGAGGCACATAAAAGCCAGGTAGGAATATCTGGCATAATGTTCCCTTATGTCTCTCCAATCAGAGAGAGGTGCATTCCTAGTGATATATTTCGCAATTTTGTCCTGCAATTGGATTATCATGTTTGTGAATCGCTCCATTCTCGTATACTAAATAGGGAATCCCCTTAAATATCTCTCTGTGGATAAGATTAAAAGTTTCTTCCAGCCACGTCCCGTATTCAAACCTGTCACCAAATTTATTAGTCAGGAATTTTATTACCTCATCTGCACGACAGCTGCTTACCGTAACCCCGTCGCTTGTGTTATACCCAAGATAGTCAAGTACAGTGTTATGTAAGATCATCATTTTATATTTTTTCAGTACTCTTTTCATGACCGATGGATCTTCCTGTATCTTCCTGACAATTATTTCCGGATTAATGCACAGATCCTTTGCAGCATATTCTATCATTCCATCACATCCAAGGGAACTCTTTGATGTTCTTGTTCGTTTCAAAGTACAGGAGGCATCTAAAAGCTTGGCGATATATCTGTCCAGCTTACCCAGATCAACATCTGTTGCTCCATTGATAAAATAGGCACATTCACCTACACAGCACGATAATTGTGCTTCATTCTCTTTTGAGACATTATATTCTTTCAATATATAGCGATCTATTTTCCCCTCTATCTGTAGTTTTAGCAATTCATTCATGATATCTTCATTAAACATTCCCCATGCCGCTGTTCCCAGATCATCCGACATTTTCCCGATAAATGAGGAATCATATTCCAGATTATTGGGTCTGGCAGACAATATCTTCTGTTTTAATTCGATACATAACCTGGCATTGTTTTCCAACACCACGGAGGAAAAAATGTTTTCGGTTATAGGAATCTGTCCAATGTATCCAGCGGCAATCGTTAGCTTCGGCGACATAATCTTTATGCAATATGCCGCCAGTCTTGAATTTAGGAGCGCAATATGCGCATACCTGTTGCCCTTGGTAATGCGTATTCCAGGACCAGATGCAATAAATATCTGATTATCCAGAAGTACTCTTACATTCAAGCCGGCTGTACCTGTATCACTGAAAACCATTTGTGTCACAGGAAAATATTTCACATTTCGGAGAGCCGATCCTTTTTGTGCCCTTATGTACTCTCCATTTTCTCCCCATTTTACAACACTGTCATTCAACCCCTGCCATCGACAATATCCTCCGCCATTGCTGACCCTGACCCACTCAGGGTCACCAAAATGTTCCCAGAAAAATCCTACCAGCTCTTTTGCATTTCCCGTTGAAGTTCCCTGCATCGGCACCGCAATATCTTTATATAGTAATTTACTGAAACCGAAATGATTCAGCGTCCCTTTCTCAGAAAAATCATATCCATTCACACCGTCAATTTCTTTTTGTGCAATACGGCTATAATTACTGTTCCCGGAAACCGCCCTTATCTTCTCCTGCAGGGATAATTCATCCAGCTTCAACACTTCAACCATGTTATCAGGATTCATTTCTTTTCCAAGAATAAGCAGTGAAATATTTGACTTTTCACCACTCAAGTCCCGAAAGGCGCCGGATCCCAGATTAACTATCTTATGTATACAATATTGTGAGGTAATTCTTTTCCTCATTTTTTGAAATGTTTTCAGATGCATCCATGAATTTTGAGATACAATCCCACAGGCACCCGAAGGCTTCAACATCCTGTAAATAGCATAGAAAAAGGAGGCACACATATCGCAATTTGCATCCGGATAGTTTTTCTTCATAAAATCTTTTTGATCTGTAGGCATGCCTTTAATTGTGGCAAAAGGAGGATTTGTCAAAACGACGTCTGCCTCTCCCAGGGCACAATCCATTTCTGTCGCAATACCGTTTAGCGTATTAATGACACTTCTGTTATCTGTTGACAGTGATCCGCAGATATCATCAGAAGCTGACGGCATAAAAATATTGGGACATATCTGATCCCATAGTTCAAATGATACTTCAATATTCTTATGATTTAGAATTGCCAGTGCCCGCAGCCTGACATTCACTAACGCTATCCTTGTTATATCGCAGTCAATGTCGTATCCATATAGCCTGTCTGCATTCGATATTACCTTAGCAATAAAAGAATTTCCTGCTTCCCCGCATTGGTCACACAAAAATTCTAAGCATTCAACAAGAAAATTTCCGCCTCCTACGCATGGATCTAAAATCTTATTCGCATTTTCTAACCCGGAAACATTATAAATGAAATAATCAATCATATATTTCTCTGTAAAAAACTGTGTCTGGCTATATACATTTCCTTTCATGATTTTATTACTATATTGATACGCCCAGGATAACAGGTTGTCAATTTCCCTGTCATTTTTGTGCCTGAATACAAATTCCATCGCTGCTTCCACGATTCTCTCATCCCTAACCGGTTTCCAGTTTTCTCCTGATATATCTCTGTATATTTTTCGTTTTATATCACTGCTTATCGTCTTTTCATCCAGGTAAAAAGTGCATAGGCCAAAAGCAATTGCCGTCAAAACAATATTTCTCTTTTCCTGTCCTGTGATTTCAAAGCCCTCAGTTATCTGATACAAGGATCTCAATAGCTTCTTGAGTTCCCTTCGCAAATCCGACTCTTCCTTTTGAGAAATAATTGCCGGATTCTTTGTTCTGGCATCGATGGGTCTCACTGCATTTTCAGGGATTACCCACATGTTTCCTATCATCCTTGCGCCGTTTATGCGTCCTTCCCTACATAGTATCTGAATCCGCCTCCTGCTGATATTCCATTTATCCGTGAACTCCTGTATAGGTAAATACTCCATGATATATAGTCCTCCCGCGTAACAGTTTACTCCATATCGCGAATATTATCAAGAATTTTCTCATCAAAAGTAAAGAACCGCGTAACAGCTAGCCATACGGCACCGCAAAGTCAAAATTGCTGCCCTGTGCAATTTTACGAGACTTGCATGCGCCAAAATGAGTTGAAAACTCATTTTGTGTGCATCATCGTAACAGCTTGGCCGAAGGCTGAACTGTTACAGAACCGCGTAACAGTTCAGCTCCACAGGCGCGGCCAGAAGGAGTCTAAAAAAAGAAACAGTCCGTCAAAACTGTTTCTTTCCCTACTTCATCATGCGCTTCATTTCATTGAGCAATCAGACCTAATCATTGAACACCTTCCTGGGCGCCGCGTTTTTCATGACTTTGATCATTTCCTCGGAAGGACTCAGCAGAATCTTCTCCCCGCCCTCGTAGTACATCACATAGCGGCGGTCAGGCTGTAATTCCTCACCGATACTGTAATCCTTCACCTTTACGTTATCCCTTCGTCCGAAATTGTCCAGATGATAGCTTTTCACAGGAGCCAGGATCTCAATCCTGTCCAGGCTGTAGGTGGCAACCCTCTTTCTTTTGGACTTGGCCATCACCTTGTCAACCACCACCTCCTTGTCGAGATAGAGATACTCATACTCGATCTCTGTGAGCCAGCTGGAAAAATAAGCGCCCACGCCAAACACCACCGCAGGGATAAACGCCAGCGGCATAACAAACATGAAAATGGCAAAAAGCACTGTCAGCACCATCAATAAAACTCTTACAAATTTCCACAACGCAGAAGACTTTGCCTGAACCAGACATTCCACATATACGTCACTCATTTTTTCCTCCATTCCAAAACATCCTTTCCCTATAGCGTTTACGCCCCAGAACAGGATGCATTTTCACATGATGTTTCTAAATCTGCTACTCTTCTAATATATCCTAAAACAAGCAAAGTTTCAAGACAGGGATTCAAACAGGCTGCTACCGGCATCTCCGTTTGCTATGGCCGGCGCAGCACAAATCCGCCCACCAGGCGATTCAGCACCGATGCCTGATTGGAAAGCTCCTCGCTGATAGCGGCGCTTTCCTCGGCAGTGGCGGAATTGGACTGTACCACATCGGAAATCTGGCTCACCGCCTGGGTGACCTGGTCGATAGAATCCGTCTGTCTCTCCACCGCCTCCGCCATCGATTCCACCTGCTCCGTCGCCTGCCCCGTCAGCTCCGTCAACCGGGTCACGGAGGTTGTGACGTTTGTAACAGCCTGGCCGCCGTTGCCGACAGCTTCAATGGAGCGCTGAATCAGATCCATGGTCGCCCTTGCGGACTCGTCCGATTTTAATGCCAGTTCCCGGATCTCATCTGCCACCACCGCAAAGCCCTTCCCGTCTTCACCGGCCCTCGCGGCTTCCACGGAGGCGTTCAGTGACAGGATCTTGGTCTGGAGAGCGATATCTTCAATGGTGTCTATGATATGCTTGATTTCATTGGAGGTGGTGGTGATCAGATCCATTGCCTGATTCAGATCCTCAATATTCCTGCTGCTCTCCAGAAGCTGCACCCGGGCGCCTTCCATGGCGGTTTTCGCCTGCTCTGACAGCTGGGCCGTCTTCTTCGCATCCCTGTCTATGTCCTGCAGCGTGGCGGAAAGCTGTACCACGGCGCTGGCCTGCTCCGTGGATCCCTGGGAAAGGGCAGTGCTGGAAGCCGCCACCTGGGCGGAGCCATTGGAGACATGGCCGGCGGACTCAGCAATGCCTCCCAGGGCGTGATTCAGTTTATCGCTGATGGTCTGCAGGCTTTCCTGGAGCGCCCGGAAATCACCGGGATAATGATCCGCCACACTTCCTGCGGTCAGATCACCGTCGGCGATGCTGCTGAGTATGGCTCCGATCTCCGCCAGCATAACCCTGAAATTCTCCACCAGATGTGCGGTGGAATCGGAAAGGATCCGGGTTTCATCCCTCGTCGCCACTTGAGGGACAGGGCTCTTAAGATCACCTTCGGAAAGGGCATGCAGGCGCCCGGCGCACCTGACAATAGGACCCGTGACGGAACGGCACACAAGCGCAGCGATCAGTATGACAAGAAGACAGAGCGCTATTCCCACCGCCAGCTGGACATTATTTCCCACATAGGCATAGTGCAGAAATTCATCCTCGCTGATCGTCACGCCTACGCTCCATCCATCCGTACCGGTAATGGGAGCGTAGCCCTGGATGTAATCCGTATTGTCCTCGGGATAGGTATATCTCCCCACCCCGCGCTCTCCGGCAACCATTTTCCGCTCGATGGAGCCCAGCGCCTGTATGTACTCGTCATTCGGATTGGCCGCCATTTCCCTGATCAGGTTCTCCTGGCTCAATGCCTCCTCTATCTCCAAAGCGGCGATGGTAGTCCCTTCCTTATCCAGAATATAAGCGTCCCCGTCTTCTCCGATCTGTATGCCATCGATAATGGACTGTAAGAGACTGGTGTCACACTGGAAATAGACCACGCCCTGAACTGTGCCCTCCGCCACCACGGGCGCGGATACCACCAGATATCCGTCATCGCCCTGTCTGTATGGGGTGGATATATAGCTTTTTCCCTGAAGAGCCTCCTGAAAGAAAAGCTCTCCCGAGACATCCGTATCATGCATTGCATCATATCCCCCGGCATCCGCCATTCCCCCGAGACGCATGTAATACTCATCCACCTTCGTCTGCAGAAAAGCCTGCTTCTCGGAATCCGTCACCTCCGGCGATGAGAGTATGGGAGAGGCAGCAATTTCCGCAACGGTCACGGTATAGGTGGAAATCATATTCTGAGCCGCCAGAGCCGCCAGATCTGTGGTCTCAGTCAGGGCCTGCTCTATGGCCGTCAGCGTGGAACGCCGGGAAATCGCCGTGCTCAGCGCCACATTTACAATGGATATACCCATCGTAGCCAGAATGACCAGTATCATGATCTTTGTCTGAATCCTTTTCATATTCCTTTGCCGCAGCCTTCCGGCAGCGGCCGCCTCCTTTTCTGTTTTTTACACCCTCTATGAGCAGCTCGCCAATTCATAATAAAGCCCCTTCTTCGCCATCAGTTCCTCGTGGGTGCCCTCCTCCGCGATGCCCTGATTGCCGATATAGAGGATTCGATCCGCATTCCGGATGGTGGACAGCCGGTGAGCCACAATAAAGGCCGTCTTGCCATGAAGCAGCACCTCCAGCGCTTCCTGGATCAGCAGCTCTGTCTCCGTGTCAATGGCGCTGGTAGCCTCGTCCAGGATCACAATGGAGGGATTTTTCAGCACAATCCTTGCGAAGCTGATCAGCTGCCGTTCTCCGGCGGACAGGCCGCTGCCCCGCTCCTCCAGCATATGCTCATACCCGCCGCTCAACCGCTGGATAAACTTATCTGCGAAAATCATGCGGGCCGCCTCCTTACACTCTTCATCCGTGGCATCCCATCTTCCGTAACGTATGTTATCCAGAATGCTTCCCTTGAAGATAAAGGGATCCTGCATCAGCACCCCCACTTGGTCGCGCAGGGAATAAAGGCTGGCGTCCCGCACATCCACGTCATCGATCCTGACGCTCCCCTCTTTCACATCATAGAACCGGGTCAGCATGCTGATCACCGTGGTCTTTCCCGCTCCGGTCGGTCCCACCAGCGCAATGGTTTCCCCCGGTTTTACATGGAGCGTGAAATGTTTCAGGATATCCACATTTTCCTCATAGCAGAAGGTGACGTCCTGAAAATCCACCTTGCCCTTCACATCCCGCAGAACCACCGGGTTCTCCCTGTCATGGATCTCCACGGGATAATCTATGGTGTCAAAAACCTGCTCCAGGTTAGAGCTTACCTGGGCAAGCTCCTGAATAATGGTGGACAGCTGTGACAGGGGATCCTGAAAGGCTCCCATGTAGCTGGTAAAGGTGATGACCACCCCCGCGGTAATCCCAGCGTTTCCGCCCAGGATCAGCGCCAGCGCCACGCCGAAGATACACAGCGTCCCTGTGTGCCAGAACAGCTGTACCACAGGACTGTTCAGCCGGGAGCGCTTTACGATATCCCACCACATGCTCATGCTCTCCTCGTGGATCTGACGGTATATGTCCTTGTTGATCTCAATCCGGTTATAATTCTTGACGATCTGCTCCCCCATGATGGATTCCACCAGGAAAGCCGTCCGGTTGGAATTTTTCGCCCGGTGGGCCGTGTACATTTTCCGCAGGCGGGAACGCAGCCAGAAAATGATCGTCATCATGGGAACCACTGCGGCGAACACGATCAGTGTCAGCATGGGGCTCAGGGAAAGCATAAACACCGTGACCACCACCAGCTTGACAATATAGATGGCGAACATCATGACATAATTGGAAAAGAAATCCGCCAGGCCGTTGATATATTCCGTGACCCGCACCACGATCTTGCCGTCCGGCCGATTGTCAAAGTAGTCAAAGGAGAGCAGCTGCAGCCTCTCAAAAATGTCCGTCCGTATTCGGGTGATGATATTCAGCCCCATTTTCCCCATGCTTCTGGCCTGTATAAAGGTGGACAGTATCTCCACCGCGGAGAGCAGCACCAGTCCTCCGCCCACCAACGCCAGCTGGCGATAGTCCTGATCCGCCACCACCTCGTCCACGATCCGCTTCAACAGCCGGGGCGGAAGCAGGGACACCACCGCAGCCACCAGCATCATACCGCTGACCAGGAACAAAAGCTTCCTGTAGGGGAGTATGTACGCAAGGGTTCTCCCCAGCTGCCGCATATCCACCTTTTTCTCTATCTTTTCATCCTCAAAAAACGTATTCCTGCCCGCCATCTCACCAGATCCTCTTATCAACCTCGTAACAGCTCCGCCTTCGCGGCTCCGTATAGCTGAACTGTTACCAAACTTCGCCTGCTGCAGCACATTTCCCCTGACACCATTGCGTCCTTCTGAGTGCCTTCCTTATTCCGAAGAAACTAGATGCACCTCATCCGCCTGCTGTTCCTGCTGTACCCTGTAGATATGGGCAAAGCTTCCTCCCAGCTCCATCAGCTCCCGAAACGTTCCTCTCTCCGTGATCATGCCGTCCTTCATATAAAGGATCTCATCACAGTTCACCACGGAGGAAAAACGGTGGGCCGTGATGATCAGCGTCTTTTCCGCAAAATGCTCATAGATATTCCTCAGCACCACATGCTCCGTATTTACATCCAGGGCGGAGGTGGAATCGTCCAGCACGAAGACAGGCGCGTTTTTCAGGAATGCCCTGGCAATGGAGATGCGCTGCTTCTGACCGCCGGAAATACCCAGCCCCCGCTCTCCCACTATGGTCTTGTAACGTTCCGGCAGCGCGTCGATAAACCTGGCCGCCTCCGCGTCGGTAGCCGCCCTCGTCACCATTCTCTCGTCGATATCCGCCCTGCTGAACGCGATATTGGATTCAATGGTGTTGGAAAACAGGAATACGTCCTGAAACACGTAGGAATACATTTTTCGCAGATTGTCCAGGCTGAATTCCCTGATATCATGTCCGCTGATCGTGATCTGTCCCGATGTAATATCGCAGAACCGCACCAGTGTCTTTAGCAGGACGCTCTTTCCTGATCCGGTCTCACCCACGATCCCCAGCTTCTTCCCGTAGGGAATACTGATATTGATGTGTTTCAGGATCTCCTGTCCATCCATCTCCACAGAGACATCTCTCAATTCGATATCCGGCGTGTCGCACCGAAGCTTCGCCGCCTTATCCTCCGGCACCTTGCTCTCCTTCTCCATGAAACGCTTCAGGGCCAGTCCGGCTATGGTCTGCTGCTGCATGTTGAAAATATGGTTATTGACATTGGTGATATTGTTCATGAACCGCATCACATAGGTGGAGGAGGACAAAATGTACCCCACAGTCAGCCTGCCCTGCATTACCAGCAGCGCCCCTATCACAATGGTGCTGATATAAGCGATCTGCCGTATGGTGTTAAAGGTCAGGTCAAATTTGGAAGAAAGCCATATCTGCTTCATCCGCGCGTCCAGGAAACTTGTGTTCGCATTTCGGAACTTCTCCTTTTCCAGCTCCTCATTGTGGAAGGACCGGACAATGCGGACCGCAGCAATATTTTCCTGGGTGGTCAGGTTCATCTCCGAGCTCTTCTGGCGGATCCCCTTAAAGTTTTCCCGGGCCCTGCGCTTAAAATTGAGTACAGACCTCACCAGGAAAGGCATCAGGAGGATCGGAATGACCAGGAAAGACAGGTTGATCCCGGCGATCAGCGTCAGGGTCATGGCCAGCATGAATACGGAGTCTCCCAGGTAAGGGATCCTGTGGGAAAACAGCTCCTTAAACATGATCGTATCACTGTTTAATACCTGCAGCAGTTCGCCGGAATTGTACTCCGCGATGGTAGCGGAATCCAGATCCATCAGCTTTCCGTAAGTCATATAACGCAGATCCGTCTCCAGTCTCAGGCCGATCCACTCCTGAATCAGGTCACGGATATAGATCAGCACGATCCGCAGGAGCATCAATATCCCGAAAGCCGTGGCAATGGCAAAGAACAGCCGCATGGTATGGGGTTCTCCGAAACGCCCTGAGAGCAGGAAATGAAAGATGCCGCCGCTGTCCTCCTTCACCTCGCCCTTCCGGATCACGAAATCGATCAGAAGCCCTGACAGGAGCGGCAGGAGCAGTTCCGCGAAAATCCCCAGAAAGCTTAATGCCTCCGCCAGGATCGCCATAGGCATGTTCCTCTTGAAATAACGATAACCGAACCGTAATGTCTCCATAATCTTTTGCTCCCGCTTTACTAGTCAAGTTCAATCGCCATTATCCCCTAACTGTCGGAAAAAGTCAACCCTGATCATACAGGATAAATAATTGCCGGTAACAGATCATTAATTTTTTAGATTCTATTCATCCCCGATTTATTGACAATCCCTTTGAAGAGACATATGATGTATCATATGCAGACGCTTTTAGGAACACAAAGGCAGCGCTGCTCACAGATCAGAAAGGCGGACAGGCACATGGCAGTCATGGATGAATTCAGGGAAGAACGGGAAGCGTTAAAGCACGGGACACCCAAAGAAAAATTCAATTATTTTATGGATTATTACAAATGGTACGTCATCATCGGGGTATTGGTGATCGCGGCAGGCATTTACACCATACGCGAGGTGATGAACAGAAAGGAGACCGTCCTGTATACCTGCCTGCTGAACACCATGAAGCTGGAGGCGGCCGATCAGCACAACGCGGACTTCATGGATTCCATCCATCTTGACAGGGATAAATACCAGATGCTCTTTGACGCGGAAACCTGGATTGACGTCAACAGCATGGATGAAACCACCATGGCAAGCTCACAGAAGATAGCGGCCCACCTGGCAGCCGGAGAGCTGGACATTATGATCACAGACACCGATTCCCTGACCACCTACTCCTACCAGGAGGACTTTTTTACCATGGAAGAAATACTCTCCCCTGAACAGTATGAAAAATATCGGCCGTATTTCTATTATATTGACCTGGAGACGGTGCAGGAATGGCACGACTATATCAGCGATTATGACAACCTGATGCTGGAGATCGACTTTGATTTCCCTGACCCCAGGAAACCGGAAGAAATGAGAAATCCCGTGGCTGTGGGAATTTTCATGGATGGCTGTGAAGGCCTGAAGGAAAGCTATCATTTCAAAAGCGACGATGTGGCATTCTGTGTGTTTGCCAACTCCTCCCACAGGGAAGCGGCCCTGGAATACCTGGATTACCTGATGCAGGAATAAATGTAACGCTTGTTATTTGGCTGTGAAAGCCCCACGGATATACGCGGTATCCGCGGGGCCGTTTTCATTCCTGATTATTTATGTCAGATTATCTATTTCAGGTCATTCATTCCAGTTCATTTATTTCAGCATTTCCTTCAGCATCCTGTTTACGCCGGCGGGATCGGCCTTGCCCCTCATGGCTTTCATGGTCTGACCCACCAGAAAACCGATGGCCTTCTCCTTGCCGTTCCGGTAGTCCTCCACTGATTGGGGGTTGGCGGCAATGACCTCCTCCACCGTCTTTCGCAGGGCGCCTTCGTCTGTCACAGTCTTTAAGCCCTTCTCCTCCACATATTGTTCCGGATCCATGTCCTCCATGAACATGACCTCAAATACTTCCTTCGCCACAGTGGAATTGATGGCCTTGCTCTCTGTCATGGCAATGAGCTTTGCCAGATTCCCCGGGGAAAAACGGATATCCTCCGGGTCAAGCTCCTTCTCCTTCAGCAGCCGCAGTGTCTCACCCATGAGCCAGTTGGACACTCGCTTAGGCTGGCTGCCCCTGGCCACAGTGGCTTCGAAGAGATCCGCCATATGCTTGGATCCTGTGATAATCTCAATATCATAATCGGGAATGTCATATTCCGCCTTGTACCGCGCCATCTTCTCGGTGCGGAACTCCGGCTGCCTGCCCTTTAGCTCCTCCAGATATTCGTCACTGATGCTGACGGGCGTCAGGTCAGGATCGGGGAAATAACGGTAATCCTGGGCATCCTCCTTGGAACGCATGGCGTAAGAGGTCTCCTTCGTATCATCCCAGCGCCTGGTTTCCTGCACCACTGCCTTCCCTTCTTCCAGCAGGTCGATCTGTCTTGCCCTTTCGCCCTCGATGGCTCTGGCAATGGCGCGGAAGGAGTTCAGGTTTTTCATCTCCGTGCGGGTGCCGAACTGTTCCGCTCCCGCTTCCCTGACAGACAGGTTCACATCCGCCCGCATGGATCCCTCCTGAAGCTTACAATCGCTGGCGCCCAGATATTGAATGATCAGACGCAGTTTTTCCAGGTAGGCGATCACCTCCTCGGCGCTGCGCATATCAGACTCGGATACAATCTCTATCAGCGGCACGCCGGAGCGGTTGTAATCCACCAGCGTACAGTCTTCCCATTCGTCATGGATCAGCTTTCCCGCATCCTCCTCCATATGGATCTCATGGATACCCACCTTCTTCGTTCCCTCCGCCGTTTCTATCTCCACATAACCGTTCCGGCAGATGGGCAGATAAAGCTGGGAAATCTGGTAGTTCTGGGGGTTATCGGGATAAAAATAATTTTTGCGGTCAAATTTGCAATACCGCGTAATGTCACAGTTTGTCGCCAGTCCCACCGACACAGCATATTCCAGCACCTTCCTGTTCAGCACGGGAAGGGTGCCGGGCATACCGGTACAGACCGGACAGGTGTGGGAATTGGGCCGGCCGCCGAAGGCGGTGGAGCAGCCACAGAAAATCTTGGTTCTGGTGGCCAGCTCCACATGAACCTCCAGACCAATGACAGTTTCATATTCTTTTGCCATGATATACACCAAACCTCATCGGAGAAATGATTACATTTCCATCCCGAGGATATTACCCTTTCTGTTGATAAACGGAGATAAACCTGCGCTTTATGCATCCTGCGAAACCTGTTCATAGGTGTATGCCGCCCGGATCAGCTTCTTCTCCTGGAAGCAGTCCCCGATCAGCTGCAGCCCGATGGGCAGACCCCTGCTGTCCGTTCCGCAGGGAACGCTGATACCCGGCAGACCCGCCAGGTTGACGGAGATCGTATCAATATCGCCCAGATACATCTTCATGGGATCCACAAGGCTCTCTCCCAGCTTCGGCGCGGTGGTGGGAGCCACCGGACCCAGGATGCAGTCGTATCTTTCAAATGCCTGGTCAAACGCCTTTTTGATCATTGCCTTTACCCGCAGCGCTTTTAAATAATAGGCGTCATAATAGCCGGAGCTGAGCACAAAGCTTCCCAGCATGATACGGCGTTTTACCTCCGGGCCAAAGCCCTGGGAGCGGGTCTTTTTGTACATCTGGTGCAGCCCCTCCGCATGTTCCGCCCGGTAGCCGTATTTAATGCCGTCGAACCGCTCCAGGTTGGAGCTGGCTTCCGCCGCCGCAATGGTATAGTAAGCGGGGATCGCGTACTCCACCAGGCTCAGATCAAATTCCTCCAGGATGGCGCCGTTTTCCTTCAGCAGCTCCGCCGCCCTGAGCACAGCTTCTTTCACCTCCGGATCCAGGCCCTCCCCGAAGTAATCCCTGGGAATCCCGATGCGCATTCCTGTCACGTCTTTTACAAGGGCGGCGGTAAAGTCAGTGTCTTCCCGCTTTATGGAGGTGGAATCCTTAGGGTCGTGGGAAGCGATAACCTCAAGCACTGCCGCACAGTCCTCCACCGTCCTGGTAAGGGGTCCGATCTGATCCAGGGAAGAGCCATAGGCAATCAGCCCATACCGTGACACTGTGCCGTAAGTGGGCTTCATTCCCACCACGCCGCAGTAGGACGCGGGCTGGCGGATGGATCCACCGGTATCGGAGCCCAGGGCGAAGAAACATTCCCCCGCCGCTACCGCCGCCGCGGAACCGCCGGAGGAGCCGCCGGGCACATGCTCCGGGTTGCGGGGATTTCTGGTCACACCATAATAGGAAGTCTCCGTGGTGGAACCCATGGCAAACTCGTCCATGTTCGTCTTGCCGACCAGAACCGCCCCCGCCTTTTCCAGGTTCAGAAATGCCTGGGAAGAAAAGGTGGGAATAAAATTCTCCAGTATCTTAGAGGAACAGGTCGTCAGGACGCCCTCCGTACAGAGATTGTCCTTGATGGCCACAGGCACGCCCGCCAGCGGTCCCGTCAATTCTCCCGCCTCAATCTTCCCCTGGACCGCCGCCGCCTTCGCAAGGGCGGATTCCCTTTCTATGGTGACATAGCAGTGGTAGGTGCTTTCCCTGGCTTCGATCTGCTCCAGCACCGCCTCCATGGCTTCCACCGCGGTGGTCTCCCCCGCTTTGATGGCGGCGCCGAGAGCGGTGGCAGAAAGAGATAACAGTTGCTTTTTATCCAATTTAATCCCTCCCCTAATCAAATGTCTTAGGGACAACAAACATATTGTCCTTCTCACTGGGAGCGTTTTGCAGCGTCCTGCCGCTCTCGTCCCCATTCGTCACTTCATCCTCCCGGAACACATTCTGCACCGGAAATACATGGGACATGGGCTCCACGCCGGAGGTATCCAGTTCGTTCAGCTTATCGATATAGTCCAGCATCTCTCCCATGGACTTCTTGGCCGCCTCCTTCTCCTCGCCGGATAGCTCCAGCTTGGCGAGAATACCCACATATTCTATTGTTTCGTCACTTATGATATTTGCCATACAAATCTCCTGTTCCATTTTCTCAATCTAGTACTCCATCCGGCCTGAAATTGCACTTGTGTACTACCTGTTTCGCACCATTGCGTCGTTAAAATTTCTAGACGATGCCACCGCATCGCCGTCGAAATTTTGCCTAGCACTGGTACGAACCATGCAGCCCACAAGTCCAACTCCTGTCCGGATGGAGCACTAGTGTGCTGACATGTTTATTTTTGAACTAATGACGAAGGATAAATTTCCACTCTGCAAGGCGGCGGAGGGAGGCGATGCGGTGGCATCGTTGACCGACAACAACGCAGCAGATGGAAATTTAGGCAAGTCATTAGTCAAATTATGAACGTGTCAGTGCACTAGTACTGCATTAATCCCGGATTTTAATATGCACTTCCCGAAGCTGCTGCTCCGTCACGTCATTGGGTGCGCTGCACATCAGATCCTGGGCGGAACCGCTCATGGGGAAGGCAATGACCTCTCTGATATTTTCTTCGCCCCGCAGCAGCATCAGCATACGGTCTACGCCGGGCGCCATGCCTGCATGGGGCGGCGCCCCGAACTGGAATGCCTGATAGAGGGCTCCGAACTTTTTCTTAAGGGTTTCCTCGTCATAGCCGGCGATGGCAAATGCCTTCACCATGATATTCATATCGTGGTTGCGGACTGCGCCTGAGGATAATTCGACCCCGTTGCACACAATGTCGTACTGGTATGCCAGAATTTCCAGCGGATCCTGATTTTCAAGGGCCTCCAGACCACCCTGGGGCATGGAAAAAGGATTGTGGGTAAAGCCGATCTGCTTTGTGTCAGGATCCAGCTCATACATGGGGAAATCGTTTACATAGCAGAAACGGTATGCGTTCTTTTCGATCAGGTCGAGCTTCTCCCCCAGTTCATTGCGGATCCT
This sequence comes from uncultured Lachnospiraceae bacterium, assembly GCA_948473115.1. Taxonomy (GTDB): domain Bacteria; phylum Bacillota; class Clostridia; order Lachnospirales; family Lachnospiraceae; genus Acetatifactor. Next base: position 64,093 of record CAOKWI010000018.1, read on the forward strand.
GCCGGCGTAGAAGTTGGCTTTTTCCTCCCTGTCAGCGATAAAGAAAATGGTATCCCCTGCCTCCAGTCCCGCAAGCTCCCTCAGTTCCGCCTTACACTCGTCGGGAATGAATTTGTCAATGGGACCCTTGTAGGAAAGATCCCCGTCCACCTCCAAATATCCCAGACCGCCCATTCCAAGAGAGGTTGCAAAGCCCAGAAGCTTTTCGTGGAATCCCTTGCTCATCTCCGCATGTACCCTGATGGCGCGGACCGTTCTGCCTATGAAAGGCTTAAAACTGCACTTCCGGAAGAAGTCCGTCACATCTATGATCCGCAGGGGGTTCCGGAGATCCGGTTTATCGCAGCCAAATTCCAGCATAGCCTGTCTATGGCTGATCACGGGGTAGGGCGCCCTGGTGATCACTGCGCCCTCCGGGGCGAACCTCTCAAAGGTGGCGGACAATACCTCCTCTCCCACCCTGAATACATCCTCCTGGGTGGCGAAACTCATCTCAAAATCCAGCTGATAAAACTCCCCGGGAGAACGGTCTGCCCTGGCATCCTCGTCCCGGAAACAGGGCGCGATCTGGAAATACCTGTCGATGCCGGACACCATCAGAAGCTGCTTATACTGCTGGGGCGCCTGGGGCAGGGCATAGAACTTCCCCTTATATTTGCGGGAGGGCACAATATAGTCCCTTGCGCCCTCCGGGGAGGAGGCGCAGAGGATCGGTGTCTGGATCTCCACAAAGCCCATCTCTGTCATCTTCTGACGCAGAAAGCTGATCACCTGGGAACGGAATAAAATGTTATCCCGGACCTTTGCGTTCCGCAGATCCAGATAGCGGTACTTCAAACGCACGTCTTCCCGTATCTCCCTGGACGTCATGACCTCAAAAGGCAGCTGCTGGTACACCTTGCCCAACACGGTGATCTCCCTGGCCTCCAGTTCGATGGTACCGGTTGGGATCCTGGGGTTGTAAGTCTCCTCATCCCTTTTTTCCACCGATCCGGTGATACTGACACAGTTTTCCCTGGTCAGCCCCTTCAGCAGGTCAGTCTTTCGGATCACCACCTGAAGCACGCCGTACATATCCCTTAAGTCAATGAAGGATACGCCTCCGTGGTCACGGATGTTCTCAATCCATCCGGCCACGCGGAGTGTCTCCCCGATGTGTCTTTCATCGATTTCCCCGATTGTAATGTCTCTGTAGCCATTCTTAGCTGTCATAATACTCCTCTTTTCCCGCCGGCCTTCCCATACAACGATGATATGCCGGGCATTGTTGGTGTCCCTGGCTCTGCTTAAGTGCACTTCTGACTCTGCTTTAATGAGCAGGCTCGAAAGGCTGCGCCTTCCTGCTCAACATCAGTTGAGCATGTTCGCATTGCTCGTCACAAGCTCATTCGCGCACAACGCAAAGTCCCGGGACACAGTTTCCTGCATCCCGGGACGAATAATCTACATTATCCGCGGTACCACCCGCATTGAAACGCCGCACCTTCCATCAAAGGTGTTCCCCGGCAGTTCCCTCTCTCGCACTTAACGCATGCAACGTGCTGTCCTAATAAGCCCTGATACCGCAAACAATGCCAGCCTTTCAGGCAGCCTGCTCCAGAGTGTTCCCTTTATCAGCTTCCACTGACAACGCTCTCAGTCGGTGACGTCGTCTTCCTGTCGCTTTCCCTGATCAGAGTCTCCTTCATCGCATTTTCAATATGGAAATCATGCTACCACACTTTTTTTCATTTTGCAAGAGGAAAATAAATTTTTATTTAGCAATATGTAACAGTTCAGCCCCGATCATGCCAGGCGGCTTGGGTTTGTGGAGGAAGGGACGGCGCAGGGGAGACAGGGGGACTTTCTGCGACGGCTCGATAGGCGTTCCGATGAGCCTTATGCACGTCGATGCTC
>CAOKWI010000019.1 GCA_948473115.1 uncultured Lachnospiraceae bacterium
TCCATGCCTTCATTATATCTTATCTATCTGTTTTTGAAAATTGATTTCCGTGAAAAGGAGGCTATTTTTGTGACAAGAGAAGAAGTGGATAGGATTCAGCGAGAGATGCACAACTGCATTTTGAGCAAAAAGCCGTGGAAAGGGCTTAAGAGAGGCATAAAGGTAATGGAGAAAAACCTTTACCGCTACCGTGAATGGCTTCATGAAGCAGTAAAAATCAATATGCCGTGGGAAGATTCTTTTGAGTTTTCCGACTTTGCCGCACGTCTTAGGCCGGAGGTTGCTATTGACCTGGCTTTCAGGCTGGGGTATCTGTACAGCAACGGCACTTTAAAGCCGGATGAAAAAGACGAGTTGTCGGGTTCTCCGACACGTTGGGCAAGGGAGGCGGTGCGGCATGAATAAGGCTGATGAATGCATGGAATTTATGGCGCGGCAACTATATGAGGTTATGGAAAAAAATAATTGGAGCATTACAACCGCAGCAGACTTTATGTGCATTGGTAGAAATGTGCTTTCAATACTATTAGACCGTAACTAACTACAATGTGCATTTGTCAACAATTTTCCGTATAGCTGAAAGTCTTGATATGCCAGTTACTTCTTTGATTTGTCCTGAAGGAGAACGCCAGAGAAAGAATGAGTTGCTATTGTGTCAGATACAAGCCAGTCTGGACAAACTGAAAGATGGTGCGGCATGATGATATATGTACCGGAGGCAAGACCGCCGCCCCATATAAGCTATAATAAAAAAGTAACTATAGAACAAAATAAAAAACATAAGATAGAAAGGAAAATGCCAATTAGAATATTAAAATCAAATGCGGATTGACTAAAACCCCAATAAGATAATATAGAAGACGATTTATAAACCATAGCCATCTATTCCTGAATCAGGAAAAACATAATTTCAAAAAATTCTACGAGGTTCTACAAGGCGAGGGCTTGGTGGGGCGGTTCCAATGCGGAGGGACTGCCCCACATTTTTGACATTATCAGCAAAATTAAGGAGGTTGTGATTTATGGCAGAAAAGAGGAAAGACAATCGGGGCAGGAATCTTAAAACTGGCGAATATTACGATTCAAAGAATAAGCGGTATATGTTCCGTAAGATGATTGACGGTGAGCGCATCACAATTACCGCTCCTGATCTGGTAGAATTGCGGAAGCAGGGATTGACCGTGGTAATAAGCTGAATACCAGGAATGCCAGAATGACATTGAACGCTTATTTTGATTTCTGGATGGATACCTTTGCAAAGAGCGGCAGGAAAGCCACCACTTGCATAAATTACAAGTCATATTACAATACATATATTAAAAACACGATTGGGAAAAAGCAGATTGCGAAGATCACAAAGGCGGATTGCCAGAGAATCATTAATGAAATGGTTCAGGACGGCAAGAAACATTCTACCATGTCAAACCTGAAAAGCTGTCTGAACATCGTATTTGAATGTGCCTTAGATGATGATATTATTATCAAGAATCCTGCAAAGAATTTACAAGTGCCGCAGACAGAGAGTAAGAAACGGACGGCTATAGAACAGCAGCAGATTGATTTGTTTATGAGCTATGTAAAAAATAGTGAGCGGTATTCATACAGTTACCCGGCGTTTGTTTCCCTGTTTAATTTGGGTATGGGGATTGGAGAGATGGCGCCTCTGACGTGGGATGATGTAAATTTCAAAGAAAACACCATAACCATCAATAAAACGGTAAATCGGTACAGAAAAGCAGATTATGGTTTTACTATGGCGGTAGCTTCTCCCAAAAGCAAAACGTCTATCCGCATTGTTGCAATGAATAGTGTAGTGAGGAAAACGCTCTTGAAACTGAAAATGCAGAGTGTTCCCCCTGCTGCAAAATTGCCTTACGTGGATGATTCCGGGAATATCCGGGGGCAGATATCCGGCTTCCTGTTTGTGAATACATCCGGGAAGGTTTGGAATGAACCGGGATTTCGGGAACTGATAAAAAGGATTGTGGAGCGACACTACAAGGACGCAGAAGAAAACCATACAGAAAAGATTGAGAACTTTTGTCCGCACATGGTTCCGCATACATACACAAGCCTTGCCTATTCTGCCGGGGCTGATGTGAAGATTGTGAGCCAGAACCTCGGACACGCTTCTACATCCGTGACGTTGGATACATATGCGCATCTGACAGAGGATAAAAAGAAAGAGCAGGAGGCAGTGGCACAGACGGTCAGAATATCATAATCGCTGTGACAATTCTGTGACAAATTTGAGGAAAAAGACGGTAAATGACAGTCAATGACAAAAGTATCTAATCTGGCAGTAGTGCCGAAATAAACAAAGACAACGCAGGATGAAATAACACGAACAGAAGTTCGTAAAGAAAAAATACTTGACACCCCTCTTTTTATGTAGTAAGATACACAAGGTCGAAAAGATCCGGCGGAGGATTGCCATATTTGTTAAAGTGAACCGGATTGGGGCGCAGATGGATAAGATTTACGAACAGACAATGTTATTTGATTTCTATGGGGAACTGCTGACGGAACACCAGCGCCGGATTTATGAGGATGTGGTGTACAACGATATGTCCCTGGGCGAGATCGCCGAGGAGCAGGGCATCAGCAGACAGGGCGTCCATGATCTGGTCAAAAGATGTGACAGGATCCTCCAGGGATATGAGGATAAGCTTCACCTGGTGGAGCGGTTTGCCAGGGCGAAGGAGATGGTGAGCCGGATTGAGCAGCTGACAATGGAAAGCGAAGAGGACAGTGTGCAGGTCAGGGAAAACCTGGCCCGGATCAGAAGGCTGTCCCAGGAGCTTTTGAAGGAATTGTGAGGGAGAAATAAGGAGTCGCAGGTGGCGTTTGAGAGTTTAACAGATAAATTGCAGAATGTATTTAAGAACTTGCGCAGCAAGGGAAGGCTTACCGAGGAGGATGTCAAGACTGCCCTGAAGGAAGTGAAAATGGCGCTTCTGGAGGCGGATGTCAATTTCAGGGTGGTAAAGCAGTTCATTAAGGCTGTGGAGGAGAGAGCTATCGGCCAGGATGTGATGAACGGCCTGAATCCCGGACAGATGGTCATTAAGATCGTCAACGAAGAGATGATAGACCTGATGGGCAGTGAGACCACGGAGATTGCCTTCCAGCCCGGCAAGGCTATCACAGTCATCATGATGGCCGGCCTTCAGGGCGCCGGCAAGACCACTGCCACCGCGAAGATCGCCGGGAAGCTGAAGCAGAAGGGAAAGAAATCCCTTCTTGTGGCCTGTGATATCTACAGGCCTGCCGCCATAGAACAGTTACAGATCAACGGGAAAAAGCAGGAGGTTGATGTGTTCTCCATGGGTACGGACCATAAGCCTGTGGAGATTGCAGGAGAGGCCATCGCCTTCGCCGAGAAGAACGGACACAATGTGGTCATTCTGGATACGGCCGGACGTCTGCACATCGACCAGGATATGATGGCGGAGCTGCAGGAGATCAAGGATCATATCTCCGTACACCAGACACTGCTGGTGGTGGATGCCATGACCGGCCAGGACGCGGTCAATGTGGCGAAGGAGTTTGATGAAAAAGTCGGGGTTGACGGTGTGGTTCTCACCAAGATGGACGGTGACACCCGGGGCGGCGCGGCGCTCTCCATCAAGGCAGTGACGGGCAAGCCCATTTTGTATGTAGGTATGGGGGAAAAGCTTTCCGATATGGAACAGTTTTATCCCGACCGTATGGCCAACCGTATCCTGGGAATGGGAGATGTGCTTTCCCTGATTGAGAAGGCCCAGGAAAGCATAGACATAGATGAAGAGAAAGGCCGGGAGATGGCCGGCCGCATGAAGAAGGGTAAATTCGACTTTGAGGATTATCTGGAAAGCATGAAGCAGATGCGCAACATGGGCGGTCTGAGCAGTATTTTAAGCATGCTGCCCGGCATGGGGGTCAAGGGAGCTGACCTGGAATCCATGGTGGATGAAAAGCAGCTGAAACAGATGGAGGCCATTGTGCTTTCCATGACCAGGGAGGAGAGGCGCAGTCCCAAGCTTCTGAATCCCCAGAGAAAGCACCGCATCGCCAGAGGCGCAGGAGTGGATATCGCGGTGGTGAACCGCTTTATCAAGCAGTTTGAGCAGAGCCAGAAGATGATGAAACAGTTTGGCGGCGGAGGCAAGAGGGGACGGGGCCTGATGGGCGGCTTCCCCGGTATGGGAGGAAGATTCCCTTTTTAAAGGAAATGCGGGCGAGACGTTTCCACGGAAAAGAAAATGGGTTGAAAACGGATGCAGCCTGTGAGACGGGCGCAGTCCTTTTCATAAATGAAACAAAGAACATAAGGCCGCAGGAGCGGCAGAAAGAGGTAAGAAAATGGTAAAGATCAGATTGAGAAGAATGGGACAGAAAAAGGCTCCTTTTTATAGAATCATCGTAGCTGATTCCCGTTCCCCCAGAGACGGCAGGTTTATCGAGGAGATCGGCACTTATGATCCCAGCACGGATCCCAGCACCTTCAAGATCAACGAGGAACTGGCAAAGAAGTGGCTGGCAAACGGTGCGCAGCCCACAGAGCAGGTCAGCAAGCTTTTCAAGGTAGCCGGTATCGAGAAATAAGTTAAGGCGTACAGGAGGTGGCTTATGAAGGAATTAGTGGAAGTTGTTGCAAAAGCACTTGTTGATCATCCGGATGAAGTTGTTGTAACTGAGAAAAATGAGGGTAGGAATACAGTCATCGAACTTCATGTAGCTGCATCCGATATGGGTAAGGTTATCGGTAAACAGGGAAGAATTGCAAAGGCAATCCGTTCTGTTGTGAAGGCAGCATCGTCGAAAGAAAATAAGAGGGTGGATGTCGAGATCGTATGATCTATGATCTATTTTTGCGGTCAGGGCGGATCACAGGAGGAGTTGTTGCATAGGCAGAGAATCGTTGCTTGCCGCGGAACGGACAGTAACCGGCAGGACTGCCGGCGATGACTCCTTTTTGCTGTCTTTTACGGACAGGCATTCCTTTTGCAGAAAGGCAGATCGTATATGGAAGATTTTTTTCAGGTGGGGATTATAACGTCGCCCCACGGGGTACACGGCGAGGTAAAGGTTTATCCCACCACGGATGATGTAAAGCGGTTCAAGCGCTTAAAGGAAGTGATCCTCGACACGGGAAAGGAACGTATGAACCTGGAGATCGAGGGCGTAAAATTTTTGAAACAGCTTGCCGTCCTGAAATTCAGGGGGTATGACAATGTCAATGATGTGGAGAGGTTCCGTCAGAAGCCGCTGTTGGTAACCAGGGAAAACGCGGTGCGCCTGGGAAGGGATGAATATTTCATTGCGGACCTTATGGGACTTAAGGTGCTGGATGAGGAGGAGCAGGAGATCGGTATCCTGCGGGAGGTCATAGAGACCGGCGCCAACGATGTCTATGCCATTGATCTGGCCGACGGCAGGGAACTGCTGCTTCCGGCGATCAAACAGTGTGTCCTTGCGGTCGATGTGGAGGCGGGTTTTATAAAGATCCATATTTTGGAGGGATTGCTTTCATGAAGGACAGTTTATCTGGGACGGTGCTACAGTAATTGTCCAGACTGTCCGGTTGGATGCTCCTTGGAGCGTCCAACCTAACTTCCACATTCACAAAACCCGCGCTTACGCGCTCCTGCGTCTGCTTGCGCATCCGCGTTTTGTTCATTTGGAAGTAGGTTGCTAATCCAACACCCCGTCTGCACTGCCATAAATGGCATGCAGACGGGGCATTGGATTGCAACCGTACAGGTGGAAATTTTGCGAGACTTGCGGGGCAGCCTCCCTGAAGGGAAGCCTGCCAGGAAAGGGTTATCATGAAGATTCATGTACTGACATTGTTCCCGGAAATGTTAAAGGGGTTTTTTCAGTCCAGCATGATCGGAAGGGCTGTACAAAAAGGGATATTGTCCCTCCATGCGGTAGATGTCAGAGAGTATTCTCTGGATAAGCACAAAAAGGTGGACGATTATCCATACGGTGGAGGCGCCGGCATGCTGATGCAGGCGCAGCCTGTTTTTGATGCCTGGAAGGACGTGACAGGGGGCAGGAGGGTCAGAACGGTCTATGTGACTCCCCAGGGGATCCCTTTTACCCAGAGGATGGCGGAGGAGCTGGCAAAGGAGGAAGAACTGGTATTTCTGTGCGGACATTATGAGGGTATCGACCAGCGGGTGCTGGAGGAGACGGTGACAGACTATGTTTCCATAGGCGATTACGTCCTGACGGGCGGGGAGTTGCCTGCCATGGTCATGATCGATGCCGTTGGGAGGCTGATTCCCGGCGTGCTTGGAAACGATTCCTCCGCGGAGGAGGAGAGCTTTTACAATGACCTCCTGGAATATCCGCAGTACTCCCGGCCTGAGATATGGCATGACAAAAGGGTGCCGGACGTGCTGCTCTCCGGCGATCACAGGAGGATTTCACAGTGGAGGCTGGAACAGTCCAGACGGCGGACGGCACAGACCCGCCCCGATCTTTACGCAAAGTATGAGAGGAGACAGGAACTGATCGGCCGGCTGATGAAGGATAAGAGAAATTATATCCATATGATTGAAAGCCTGAGACGCGGCAGGGCGGAGATCCTTTTCTGGGAGGGGGACGATATCCTTCTCTATGACCGCCGGTGTGTGACCTGTATGATATCTGCCTCCTGCCGGGAGGCGGGAAGACGTATGCTGGATTTGATGCCGGGGGAGACCCGCTCTGTGGTGACTTCCCAGGCGTTTCTGAATGAATTGTTCTGCGGAAGCGGTCATTCCGGTGCAGGCGGCAGTGGCGGGGGCGAGGTTTTGGAGGCCGCTCCTGTCTGCGGCAGATTTGAGATCCACAGCGAGTGCAGCCAGCTGCTCTACACACAGAAAACGCCGCTGCCCGTGCAGCATAAGGACATCAGACTTCTCACCATGGATCAGCTGGACTATGTCAGTGAACGCTACAGCTATGACGGAAGATCCTATGTGGAGGCAAGGATCAGGGAAGGCGTCATGTACGGCGCCTTTGTGGAGGGCGAGCAGGTCGGGTTCATCGGTATGCACAGCGAGGGAAGCCTGGGGCTCTTGTATGTGGAGGAGGCATACCGCAGGCACGGGATCGCCCGGTCGCTGGAGGCCTATATGATCAACAGGACGTTGGAAAAGGGCTGGACGCCTTACGGTCATGTGATGGTGGGTAACAGGGAATCTTTTGCGCTCCAGGAGAAGATGGGCCTGTACCGCTCCGACAGGACTGTCTGGTGGCTGGAGCGGAAATAGAAATGGACAATATGGGGGCAGGAAGGATGTCAGGAACCAGGTGTTTCCCGGCATCCTTTTACTGTGCTGTAAATGGTGTTTCAGCTCTACCGACGCAGAAATGCGAAATGAAGGTTGACAATTGTATTACTGTGTGTTATACTGTACTTGTTTAAACAATACAGTAAAAGACAGCCGAGGAAAACGAGAGACAGACAGGGGAAGGAAGGTGATTGCGGTTTGGAGATTGTCGTAAGCAATAAGACAAGTCGCCCGCTGTATGAGCAGATTGTAGCGCAGATGAAAGCGCAGATTATGAGCGGCGCGTTGAAGGCCGGGGAAGCGCTTCCCTCTATCCGTTCCCTTGCGAGATCGCTGCAGATCAGTGTCCTGACGGTGCAAAAGGCATATGACATTCTGCAGGAGGACGGATTTATTGAGACGACGGCCGGGAAGGGCTGCTATGTATCTGCCCAAAACCAGGATTTCTATTTGGAAGAACAGCAGAAAAAGATAGAGGGCTGTCTGAACGAAGCGATAGAAACAGCCCGTGCCAGCGGGATATCGCTTGACAAATTGCTCAACCTGTTAACACTGCTGTACGAGGAGGATTAGCGATGGCAAATGCTTTAAGGGTATCGGGGCTTACCAAAACTTATAAGGATTTTGTCCTGGACCATGTTTCATTCACTGTTCCAAGCGGCTCCATTGTCGGATTGATCGGAGAGAACGGCGCAGGAAAGAGCACTACGATCAATGCGGCTTTGGGACTGATTCAAAAGGAAGACGGCACTGTAACAATTTTAGAGAAGGAGGAACTGGACGAGGATGTCAAAGAACAGATTGGCGTGGTGTTCGATGGCAGTAATTACCCTGAGATTCTTTCTCCGCGGAAACTGAACCGGGTCATGAAACATATTTACAGGACCTGGGATGAGCAGGAATGGTTCCGGCTGCTGGAACAGTTTTCCCTGCCGCCCGATAAGCAGATCAAACAGTTTTCAAAGGGAATGAAGATGAAGCTGGCCATTTCCGCCGCGTTCTCCCATCATTCCAGGCTCTTGGTCCTGGACGAAGCCACCAGCGGCCTGGATCCGGTGGTCCGGGATGATATTCTGGATATGCTTCTGGATTTCGTGCAGGATGAAGGGCATTCCATACTGGTATCCTCCCATATTACCAGCGATCTGGAGAAGATTGCCGATTATATTGTGTTTATCCATGGGGGGAGAGTGGTTTTTGAGAGACCCAAGGATGAACTGGCTGAGAAGTATGGCATTGTCAAGTGCGGCGCGGCGCAGTTTGACGCGCTGGATAAATCTGATATCATTTCGTACCGCAGGATGGACTATGAATGGCAGGTTCTGGTTTCGGACCGGGAGAGGATACAGGAAAGGTATCCGAAAGCCATGGTCATCCCGGCGACAATTGATGAAATTATGCTGCTTTACGTAAAGGGGGAGGGAAAGTGATGAAAGGTGTTTTGGTGAAGGATCTCTATATTGCCAGGAGTAACATACTTGTGACCATTGTCAGCCTCATTGTCTTAGGCTTTGGGCTATCCTTTTTGCTGGAAACCAGCGCGCTTCTGGTGCTGGCTCCGGTTGCTTCCACGACAGCGGTCTTTATCAGTATTACCAGCGATGCGGCTTCCAAATGGAATAAAAATGTCATTATCATGCCGGTATCGAGAAACCGGATTATTGGCGAGAAGTTTGTGCTTTATATTTTGCTTGCCCTGCTGGGAATGCTGACAGCGCTCATTCCCTGTCTGCTTCTTGCCCTTTTCGGGGCGGACATAACGCCGGGCTCTTTGTGTCTGTACGGCTCTGTGGGGATGAGCGCCACTCTGCTGGCGGGCGGCATCAGTCTGCCCTGTGCGTACTTGTTTGACCCGGAAAAATCGCAGATTGTCTTTATGATGTCTTTCATGGCGTCAACGGGAATCATTGCGGGGCTTGTGCTTCTTATAAACCTGTTTTTCCCTGTGAAGGGAAATATCCTTCTGTCTTTCAATATTGTGCTTGCCATTTCTGTTGTCTGGTTTTTTGCCTCGTACCGGATTGCGGCAAGGGTATATCGGAAACGGGATATCACATGATTCAGCCCCAATCGCAGATTGAAGAAATTTTTGTTTTCGAATCATAAAGGTGTCCGCTGTAATATTTTGCGGACATTTCCGCATTATACTACATAACGCCGGAATTTACCGTACTGTACTGGATAAACGTATATGGCTGGCGTTGTGTAGTCAGGCTGCTCGGAAATTTTATCTGTTGAGCAGTATCAGTGATAGCGGATGGCAAAAAGCTGCCGTTCATACAAAATGGAAAGAGGATGGCCATGAAGAAGATTTTGCTGGTGGAGGACGATGCCTTGTTAAATAAGACACTGACCTACAATCTGAAATATGAGGGCTACGATATCACATCCGTCCTGAACGCGAATACAGCTGCTGGACTGCTGACCAAGACGGAATATGACCTGGTGCTCCTGGACATCAACCTGCCGGACGGCAGCGGCTATGACCTGTGCAGACTCATAAAGCCGGAGCAGCCCGATACACTGGTCATATTCCTGACGGCCAATGACCAGGAGAGCGACCAGATACGGGGGTATGAGGCCGGGGCGGTGGATTATATTACCAAGCCCTTTTCCGTTGGGGCTCTGCTATGGAAGATCCATGCCATGTTTGCCATGCTGGAGCACCACAGGCCGGCAAGGGATCTATATGACGACGGCAGGCTGTTTCTGGATTTTTCAGTGCAGGCAGCCTCACTGAAGGGGAAGCCTGTTGCCCTTTCCCCGATGGAGTATAAGATGTTGTACCTGTTCTGCAAAAATCCGAAACAGATTCTGACCAGGCAGCGGCTTCTGGAAAGACTGTGGGATGCGGAGGAAAAATATGTGGATGAACACACCCTGACCACCACCATCAGCCGCATACGGGGCAAGATTGAGGCAGAGGGTGATACTTACATCAAGACGATCTATGGGATCGGATATCAGTGGATGGGAGGGGAGCGAAAATGAAGCAGGAACGTATTTCTGTGAAAAATGTGTTCCTGATGGTCTGTGGCGGTACGGCGGTTTCCATGCTGACCATCTGCGTGGTCCCGGCTGTGATGACGGGCGAATTGTGGATTCTGACCGGCGGCGCGCTGATGACGGCCTGTGCCCTTTTCTGGCTGTTTCTTATGATGCTGTTTTTCAGCAGACGCCTCGCCGTTTTCACCGGAGAACTGTGCCGGACAATGGATCAGATGATAAGCGGCGGCGAAGCACCTGTGTGTCCTGCGGACGGGGAAACGCTCTTTGCCCGTATCAGCCACCGCCTCTTCCGACTGTATGGCATCATGCAGGAGAACCGGCAGAAGGTTGATGAAGAACGGCAGGAGTTACAGATGCTGGTATCAGACATTTCCCATCAGGTGAAGACACCGGTAAGCAACCTGAAAATGGTGACGGAGACACTGCTGGAAAAGTCTGTCACGGAAGAAGACCGGCGTGAGTTCCTGCAGGGCATTCGGAACCAGGCGGACAAACTGGATTTTCTTTTCCAGGCTCTCGTTAAGACTTCCCGGTTGGAAACAGGAACGATCCGGCTTGAAAAGAAAGACAGCCTGTTGGTTGACACGCTTGCAATGGCCTGCGGCGAGATTGTCTATGATGCGGAAAAAAAGGATATTTCCGTATCGGTGGACTGCTCTGAAGATTTGTGTCTGTGCCACGATAGCAGGTGGACTGCGGAAGCACTTTTTAACCTGTTGGACAACGCTGTGAAATACACCCCTGCTGGCGGCAAGATTGCTGTGACCGTCGAACAATGGGATATGTATGTAAAGGTGAATGTTGCGGATACAGGCAGAGGCATTTCTGAAAGCAATCAAGCCGCAATCTTCCGGCGGTTCTATCGGGAAGATGAGGTACACGATAAAACGGGTGTCGGCATCGGGCTATACCTCGCGCGGGAAATCATCACCATGCAGGGCGGCTATATCAAGGTGTCGTCAGAAGTCGGTAAGGGGTCTGTCTTTTCTGTTTTCCTGCCTGTCCGATGAGCTTTTCCAACCGTGCAGTTGCAATTCAATGCCGTCTGTATGCCATTTTTGGCAATGCTGGGGGCTGGATTAACAACGCACAGTTGAAGTCTCTTTGAAATGTCCGCGTTTTGTAACAGTTCGCCCTAATTTTAAGGAATGACTTTCTCCGGCGCGGATATTTCTGTGACATTTGGAGTTTAAATTAACAGAAAAAGAACTTTCTTTGTTCTGTATGAACAGGCAGCCTTGAAAGGAGTTTCTCAGCATGGGTATTTTACAGACTATTGGACTGAAAAAGTATTACGGGAGTGAACCGAATATCACCCGGGCTCTGGACGGCGTCAGTCTGTCCGTGGAACGGGGGAAGCTTGTGGCGGTAGGAGAAACCTCCGCAATCAGGGGGTGACGGATCATGACCTGGCCTTTTGAAAATGACACCGGGGCCATTGTGGAGAAGCTGGCGGACAGGAGCCTGAAAAGTGAGAAGCGCCGGAACCTGATGGTGGTGGTCGCCGTTGCACTGGCGGCGTTCCTGATCTCTTTTGCAGCGGTTGTGTCCGTCTCTATTGCACAGATCCAGCGGAATCGGGTGGCAGATACTTATGAAGCGGTTTTCAGCGGTATGGACGCATCTTATGTCGCGGCCCTGAAGGAGATGCCGGAATTTGCCCGCGTAGGCGAATACTATCTGCTGGGGCAGGAGCATTCAAATCAGGGATACAGCGCCTCCTATGTGTACTGCGACAGCGACATGATGTATATTGCCCGCAGCCAGATGGAACTGGCAGAGGGGCGGCTTCCGGAACAGGAAAATGAAGTCGCTGTCAGCGGATATTTCCTCTCCGCCTACGGCTCGGATGCCAGGATTGGTGAGAAGGTGACGCTGGATACCGAAAGCTTCCATGGCGAATACCTTGTGACAGGCATCCTGGACAACGTGGGAGAGAAGGAGGCAAATACCTGTGCCGTTATCCTGTCAAAGGCAGCGCTGACCAGGCAGCCCGGATTTGACCCTGCCGGATACCGCGCCTATGTGCATTTCAGAAATGACAGGCAGTTCGACCAGGAGGCCATGGCTGCCCATTGCCGGGAGATTGCCGCACGGTTCGGCTCTGCACATGTGGGAATGAACAGCAGTTATTTTGTATCCAATTCCAGGTCCATTGACTTTGTGTCCGTCCTCGGCATAGCCGCTCTGGTGCTGGTCGGCGGATATGTGGTTATCCAGAGCATTTTCCGGATCTCTGTCAATGACAGAATACAAAGCTATGGACAGCTCCGCACCATCGGTGCAACACCAAAACAGATCCGGCGCATTGTGAAAAAGGAGAGCCGGTGGCTGGGCGGCATGGGAATCCTGATCGGCGTTCTATTGGGTATCAGCGGCGGGCTGCTGCTGTTCCCGAAAGGTTTCCATGGGGGTTATTATGGGATGGCTGCGCTTCTGACAGCGGTAATCTGTTGGTTCATGGTGGCATCCTCCGTCCACAGGCCGGTCAAAATAGCCGCCGGTATCTCACCGTTGCAGGCAGTGCGTTTTTCCGCTGGACAGGAAAAGGTATGCGGCAGGAAGAAACATCGGAAACTAAGTCCCGTATCCATGGGATTTGCAAACTTTCGGCGCGACCGCAAAAAGTCGGTGAGCATAGCAGCCTCTTTAAGCCTGGGCGGAATCCTTCTTCTGGTGGTGTCATCCATGGTTCTGACGCGGTCGCCGGAGCAGGCCGCAAGACTGTTCTTCCCGGACGGAGATTATAAGGTCTATCTGTCCTCGGGGCAGCCGGAGGAAGAGATCATGGCTGCCGGCAACCCGCTGAATGAAGAGCTGCGGCAGGAGATCCTTTCTGTGGACGGGGTGGGGAACGTGCTGGCTGCCCGCCGGTCCCTGCACGCAAGATTCGGAACTTCCACAAATATGGAGGCGGGTATGTGCGACATGTTGACGGACACAAACCGTCCGGATGTGGAAGCAGCGCTGGTATCCGGCGCAATGCCGGCGGACTCCCACAGTATCCTTCTGGGGGCAAGTTATCAGAGAGCCCTTGGGGATATAGATACAGGAGAGCCTATTGAACTGGCCTTGGGTCAGGAAACCGTGACAGTTACCATATCCGGCGTGTTTGACACGGCGAAGATCACAAACGGGCATGGCGCGCTGGCCATGGATGCGGCTGCCCTGTTCGCACCGGAAGGGTTGTTTTTGGAACTCCATCCCGAAATCGAAAACTTTGACTATTCCTGGAGCATTGCCAGCGACCCGCAAAAAGCAGAGTCTGTGGAAAGCAGCCTGCGGGAGATGGTATCCAGCCGCAGCAATCTTGGGCTGGATGCCATAGCCACGCACATCGAATATGAGAAATTGCAGAACAGCATTGTTTTCGGAAGTATGCGGGCGATTTCCTGGCTGGTCTTCCTGTTTGGCGTTGTCAACCTGATCAACACGACACTTTCCAATCAGATGTCGAGAAAGCGGGAAAACAGTATTATGCGCTCCGTTGGAATGACCCTCAGACAGCTGTGTAAAATGAATATCATTGAGGGAATGTGCTATGTGTGCGTTACGGCTCTGGCGGTGACTGTTGTGGGACTGCCCGTCTCTGTGGCAATATGTGCGGAAATCAGCAAAAGATCCTTTGCAGGCAGAGTGGTTCCGTACCGGTTCCCTTTCCTGGAAATGGGTCTGTTCCTCCTGGTGCTGTCTGGCATGGAGGTGATTCTGTCCGTCTGGATGATCTGCAGACAGAGGAAGCAATCCGTGACCGAACAGATGCGGAGCCAATGAGAAAATGTATTTTGCAGCATCCGAATAACATTTCACAGCATCCGGACAGCATTTCACGGCAGGCGGATTGCTTTGGCGCTCCGGACAGGCTATAATAAATGTCTGCCTTGACGGTGGTGAGGAGGTGGCGCATTGATCCATATTGCAATCTGCGATGATGAAAGATGTATGTCCGACCATATAAAGGCTCTGGTCTCCGATTTCTTTCGTAAGAAAAACAGGGAGATAACCATAAAGCCCTTTTCCTGCGGCGGAGAACTGCTAAAATATGACGGGCAGATAGATATCCTGTTTCTGGATATCCAGATGAAGGACATGGACGGCATGGAAACGGCAAGGAAGCTGAGGGCAGAGAAGTTTCGGGGATTCCTGATCTTCATCACGGTACTGAAGGAGATGGTATTTCAGTCTTTTGAGGTGCAGGCCTACGATTATCTGGTAAAACCGGTGGAGGTGCAGCAGTTTGAGAAAACCATGGAGCGCCTTTATGCTTCCATGAGCAGTGCCGGAGAAGACAGCCTGCTCGTGCAAAAGGGATATGAGAGCCGTATCATCCGGAAGGACGATATTGTTTTCTGTGAAATCATAGACCGGAAAATATACCTGAACCTGGCGTCGTCGGAGGTCATTGATTATTATGAGCGGATTGAAAACCTGGAAATGAAGCTGGATGACCGGTTTTTCCGGTGCCACAGGAGTTATCTGATCAACCTGAAGCATTTGAAAGGCTATAAGAACGGGCTCGCATCTATGGATAACGGCAGTGAGATCCCTGTGTCAAGGCTGCGAAGTAAGGAGTTTTCCAGTGTGGTTCTACAGTATATGAAGAATATGTAGAATATGAAAGATACGCAGAATACACAAGATATGCAGAACGTGCAAGATGTGTAAAATATGTAAGATGTGTAGAATATACAAGATAAGTAGAATGTGCAAGATATGTAGAATATGAAGAAGATATAGAATATGCGGGAATGGACTCTATGGAAATGTTTTATCAATACATTATGGCAGGCGTTCAGGTTTTTTTTGGTTTTTATTTTTTTATAAAATTCTTGCAAAAAAAAATGAAACCTCATTTCTACTTCCTGTTTGGAGGATGTGCGGTCTTTCTCATTTGTTTTGCGGCGGGCAGGACATTTGTCGAACTGGTGATATTTGCCCTTTCGCTTGCGGCAGCCGGGATCTTTGTCTGCCATGCAGACTGGAGGTCTGCCGCCTTATATGCTGTTTTGACGGTGGAGGTCATGCAGCTTGGCTATGGAATCGTGAAATCCCTGCTGAGCATCCTGTATCCGTATCTGTCCGCGTATGAGCAGAATACGGTGGGATTTTTGTTTATGTTTTTGGGGGAACTGGCAGCGCTTCTCCTGACCTGGTTCTGCTATGTCATGGTACAGCGCTATTTCCCTGACGAATTGCAGGTTTATAGCCCTTGTCCGCCTCAGCGGACGTTCCTTCAGAATTTGAAAGCATTTTTCATAAAGAACCATCGCTATGAAGCCGTGGAGAAGCAATATATTCTTCTGGCCTTCATTCCGGTTCTGATGATATTTATCATGGATGAATATATCAATTCCTTCATATATGGCATGGTGGTCACTTATGGTGACGGCGTAGAAACTACTCTGTATACAAACCATTATCAGATGCTGGCGATACAGCTTTTGGGGATGGGCAGCCTGTTCTGCATTTTGTTCGCCTGTAAGAAGCTGCTGCAGAACCTTCGTCTCAGCACGGAATTGACACTGCTGGAGCAGGAAGAATATTCCCTGAACAGGTACGTGGAGGAGGCCAAGACCCGCTATGAAGAGACAAAATCATTCCGTCATGACATAAGGAACCACATTACAGTGGTAAAAAAGCTTTTGCAGGGCGGGAAACTGGAACAGGCCATAAACTATATCGAGGACATGGACGATATGGCGGAGAAAATGTCTTTCCCGTGCAGCACCAATAACCCGGTAGTGGATATCCTGGTGGGAAATAAGCTGGGGCTCGCAAAGAGCATGGGGATCCGCGCCGACTGTTCCCTCCTTCTGCCATATCCCTGCGGCCTGCGGGACATTGATATCTGCGTTGTGCTGTCAAATGCCCTGGACAATGCCATTTATGCGTGTAAAAGCCTGGATGCCGGCACAGAAAAATATATCCATGTGTCAGGACGGGTGCAGGGAGATTTCCTTATGCTGGAAGTCGAGAACAGTTTCCATGGAAAAGGCACATTCAAAAGAGGGACAGGTCTGTCAAACGTAAAAACGGTTGCCGAAAAGTATGGCGGCACCATGAGCATAGAGACAGGAGAGGGAGCGTTTGTCCTCCACGTGCTGCTGATCATCCCGCAACATCCAGAAAGCATCCCACAACAGATGGATTAACCCGCTGCCTCCTGCGGTCGAAAAAGGAAAGGAGCAGTCATCTGTTAAGGCTGCTGCCCGACAAAATCAAATTACAAGGAGGAAACAATTATGGCAATGCAGATCAATGGAAACTATGATCCATCCGGAAGCGGCTACCCAGAGAGAGTGGCGGAAAAGCAGGCCGCAGACAGGGCGGACAGGGCAAGGGAAGGGGACAGAACGGCGGAACCGAAAAACCCTGGCAAACTGCCCGAACCGCAGGATGAGTACATCAGCAGTAAAAAATCGGGGGAAAAACCTACCGGACTTTACCGGATTGGTCAGGATGAGAACGGCGGCCGGAAAATCTTTTATGACGATCCGAAGGCTGCCCGTGGGGACGGGAAGGAAATGCCGGGGGCAGATGCGGGTCGTTCCAGGGAGGCAGCTGACGGCAAACAGCCGAAGGCAGAAAGAAATAACCGGGAAGAGCCGAAGGCAGCAGGAAACAACCGGGAGGAGCCGGAGAAATGCGTGGGCGATACGAATGCGGTTGAGAGGGAGATCAGAAAGCTGAAGGAGAAAAGGCAGCAGCTGGAGCAGCAGATTCATTCCGCTTCCGGGGATGAAAAGAAAATCCGGGAACTGAAGAATAAACTGGCGCAGGTAGAACAGGAATTGAGCCGGAAGGACAATGATACCTACAGGCGGCAGCACACTGCTTTTTCCCAGGTGGAATGAGACGGATTTTTCCTAAGTCCAACTTGAATGTTCCTTTCAAGCATTGACTGATATAGGTAATTGCGAAACCCTCATTTGACAAACAGACTTTGGACAATTCGCACAAAATAAGAAACGATTCCAAAACGATCTTCGTTTCGTTTTTGTGCGGATTGAACAAAGGCGTCACTTGAATTCGGACTTTCGCAATTGCCTAATTGACTGATATGGGTGGGGTACAAGTTTGGAAGTAAACTTCCAAATATTGAATTAATGTCCGCTGAAGCGGACAGAGGGTGTAAGTTTGAAAGTAAACTTTCAAATATTGATTGGTATGCGTGCTAAAGCACGCTGGGGGTATAAAAATGAATCAGAAAAAGTGGTTTCAAATTGTGTCGATTTATTGTATCATATACACGGTAATAACGTGGTTGAGCAGCATTCTATATCTTTGCAGCGGTATTTACGAGGATCCAAGCGGTAATTGGCACGAATTGGACAGAGCCATGATTCTTCTGATCGGTGTGGCAGCATTTGAATTGTGTACGAAGCTGCCTGTCAGACCCTTGATCCTGAGATATGTGGCTGCATATATTCCTTCCCAGCTGCTGGCTTTCGCATACGTCTGGTTTACGGGACTGCGGGAGCCCCTGGCGAGAACGGCATACAGGGATATCTGGATCAATTTTACATGTCTCTTTGTGCTGTTGTGTCTGATCAGTGCCGCTGTCCATGTCTGCAGGAAAAAGAAAGGGAAAAAAGAAGAAACACGAAATGAAAATCCGTAAAAATCCAATTAAACTATATTTATGCCTCATTTTTATTGTATGTTATGGACTGGGGATTCTGGAGTTTGTGACCGGAACAGGAAAGTTTTATCATTTCCTGGGTATCTCCTTTACCTTTTTCCCTGTGGTCATGGCATTCCTTACACGCCGCATGACAGGTGCGCAGGGAAAGTTTCGCCTTTCCCTGAAAGTCTGGAAGGATGCAAAGTCCTGGCTGTTTTCGGCATTTGTGCCGGGAATATTAATTGCGCTGGGAGCGGCTTTGTATTTTTTCCTTTTTCCGGATGAATACAGCGGAATCTTCCGGTATGGAATGCTTTTGGGTACAGATGCGGAGCTTGTGGTCAGATCCCCGCTGCTTTTCGCATTGATATGTGTCGTTATAGCTGCGGTCATGATACCGGTACAACTGCTTGAACTAGGGGAGGAAATCGGATGGAGAGGGTATCTTCTCGGATTTCAGATCGAAAAATACGGCAGACGGAAGGCAGTGCTGATCAATGGAGTGGAATGGGGGCTGACCCATCTGCCCCTGATCTGGTTTGGGTTTAATTACAGCCTGGACAATCCGGGAGCGCCTTATACGAACATGTCGCTGATGCTGGCGGTATGCGTGGTCATGGGAATCCTGTTTTCCTATATCACAATACGGACGAGAAACTGTATGTATGCGGCGGTCATGCATGGAGTTGCGAACGTGATTGGCGAACTTCCTGTCTATATGACCCCTGATATGGAGAGCGGCCTGTTGGGACCGAACCCGACGGGATTGGTCACGATTTCGTTTATGGCGGTGTTTTCGATTCTGTTGCTTGTGAAAATGAAGGATAAATAATATTTGCAGGGAAATGCAGTCTGGACAGGAGAGATAAGTCAATGAGCAAATATAACGCTTTGTGGGAATACGTGAAGAAAACAGGAAAGGATTCCTTTCAGCTGACTTTTGAGGAGATACGGGAGATTGCGGGAATACCAATCGACCATTCTTTTCTCAAATACAAAAGGGAATTGACGGATTACGGTTATCAGGTGGGGAAAATATCCATGAAAGAGCAGACCATTCTTTTTCATAAAATCACGCAATAGAGGAATAAAGGAGGCAACAGGTCATGGAACTTGTAAAACTGTCACACGAAAATCTGGATCAGGAACACATCTGCTGTGCCATATCCAACAATAAGGATATCCAGGTCATGTCCAAAAAGAACTGGCTTAAGGACAGGATGGACGAGGGACTCGTGTTCTTAAAGGGCAATGTCCGGGGGAAATGCTTTATTGAGTACATTCCCGCGGAATATGCGTGGGCGCCCGTCGAGGCGGAGGGCTATATGTATATCGACTGTCTTTGGGTATCCGGGCAGTTCAAGGGGCATGGATATTCGAACCTTCTGCTGGAGGCCTGTATCGAAGACAGCAGGGCGAAAGGGAAAAAAGGGCTTGTGGTCCTATCCTCCGAAAAGAAGATGGGGTTTCTCTCCGATCCGAAATATATGGGATATAAGGGATTTCAGACGGCGGATACGGCAGAGCCTTATTTTGAACTGTTGTATCTGCCCTTTGAGGAAGGGGCGGAGATCCCCCGTTTCCGGGACACGGTGCGCAGGCATGAATCCCTGCCGGAAGGATTTGCGCTCTATTACACGGATCAATGCCCCTTTACGGCGAAATATGTCCCCCTGCTGGAAAATATGGCAAAAGCCAGGAATGCGGCGTTTCAGTCCATACATATCCAGACAGGCAGGGATGCGCAGAATGCGCCCTCGCCGTTTACCACCTTTTCCCTTTTCTATGACGGACAGCTTGTGACCCATGAAATCCTGTCGGAGAAGAAATTTGATAAAATCCTGTCGGAAAAGGGGTTGTAGACAGGTTTTGAAAGAAGGTCCGCTGAAGCGGACAGGGAGGTAAAATGATGCGTCATATATACATTCGTGGAATCATCGGTCTCATCTGGTTGGTCGCTGCTGTGGTATGCGGTGTATCCGGCAGCTTCCAGATGATGGGACTATACCTTGTTCTGGCAGGTGTATTCCTGTATTCCGCTTACGCGGCATGGAAGAAAGAAAAAGACGGCAAAGGGGGCAGATAATATGAGCGCGCCGCTTTTGACCGTAAAAAATTTAAGCGCCTGGTACAATGTTGACTCAGAAAGGCATCTGAGCCAACTCTTGATTCCATGCGCGCTGAAGCGCACGAAATCATGGTACAGTGAAGGGAAGACGGTGCTCTCGGATTTTTCGTTTGAGCTGGCCGAACAGGAGGCGACAGGACTGATCGGACTGAACGGAGCCGGAAAAACCACATTCCTGAAGGTGCTGTCCGGCCTGCTTCCCACCTTTCGCGCGGAGGGTGTCCGCTTTAGCGGTTCCCCTGTGGATTTCAGGAAGCGGGATTTTAAACGCTGCCGCTATACCGTATTTGCCGAGGACAATTCCTTTTCGTATTTTACATTCCGGGAGTACCTTGCATATGTATGTTCCGCCTATGGCAGGGAAGTGCCTGATGTGTCGGAATTGATTGGGGGCTTTCGCTTTGAAGCGTATGCGGATACCCTGTTAAAGGAACTGTCAACCGGCAACCGGAAAAAGGCGTTCCTGATCACGGCTTTTGCCCTGAAACCCCGCCTGCTGCTTCTGGATGAGCCGGTAAACGGCCTGGATTTCCAGAGTACGGAGTACCTGTATCAGCAGATTTCAGGATATAAGGAGCATGGAACCGTCCTCTTTTCCTCCCACATCCTGGAGAGCATCACGCTGACCTCCGACAGGGTATTCGTCCTGGAGGAGGGGAAGATCCGGCAGACATTTGAACGCGGGCAGATCAATGCCGCGGATATCAGGGAGGCGCTGCGCGATGAAAATGACGGGTAAGGCTTTTTCCAGGAAGCTGTTCGGGGCGAAATATGAGAGGCTGCCCCGGACTCTTCTGGTGGATCTGATTGTATTCTGGGGACTGTACATTGCCGGGTTCAGGGTGCAGGTCGCGCCCTCTGTCCGGATCTTAATGATAAGCGCCTTTACCGCCGGGGTGATGTGGCAGGCGCTTTCCTCCAAAGATACCGCCGCAGAACTGCGGCATATGCTGATGCTGCCCTATGACCGCCGGGAATTCGTCTTTTCCTATGTGGCGGCGCTGGGCGCCTATGCGGTGCTTACAAAGGCTGGGCTGCTTCTGGCGGTTCTGCTGGCTGTCTCTGCCTGGGAGCCCATGGAGGTCCTGGGGATGACCGTCTGCATGATCCATGCAGTGCTTGTGGCTGCCGCCGTCTATTCCCTGAGAAAATATTGGTTGGTTGCTGGCCTTTGGGCTGCTGTCATGGCAGCTGTCATTTTACTGTTCGGAAGTGAGCCGTGGCTGGTTCCGCTGCTGTTTGTGAACGGACTGTTCGCTGTCCTGGTTTTAGGGAGGGCGGAGGGATATGACTTTTACCGGTGGGAGAGTGGGAAAAGCCATGTCATAAGGCAGAGAAAAAATGCTTCCCTGTGGCGCTATTTTTTCCGCTATCTGGGCTGCCACAAAAATTATCTGCTCAACACCGCAGTGATGTGGTGCGTGGCCGTGGTTCTGCCTTGTTTTCTGGGCGAAATAGCCGGTCTGTCCGTGCTGCCTGTAGGCTTTGCGGTCTTATCCCTGAATACGCCCGTCTGTATCCTGCTGTCCTGTGACCATGACCTGGAGCAGGCGGTCCGTTTCCTGCCCGGACAGAAAAAGGCGTTCTGCATTCCGTACTGCCTATTTCTCTTTTTGTGCAATATGGCCGCGGACGTGATCTTCCTTTGCAGCTGGCAGATACAGCGCGGCGGCGTCACGGCGTTTATGGCTGCGGGGGCTGTTTTCTTTGCCCTGCAGAGTGCGGTCCTGTCGGTGCTGCTGGAATGGTTTTACCCCATCCGGGGCTGGAAGATCGAGAGTGATCTGTGGCACCATCCCCGGAAATATGTGGTCCCTGCGGTGATGCTGCTGCTTGCGGGAGCCGTCTCCGCCCGGCCTGCGCTGCTGCCCGGCCTGCTGTGCCTGCTGGCGGTTGAGGCTGTTGCTTTATGCGCGGAGGCGTACAGATAAAAAAGGTTAGGAGTGCGGCATTATGAAAATTTTGCTGGTGGAAGACGATGTGGAGATCAGCACCATGTTAAAAAACTTTCTGAGTACGGAAAACTATGAAGTGGTCACCGCTTCGGACGGGGAAAGCGCCTGCGAGACGTTTTTTTCGGATACGTTCAGCCTGGTGCTGCTGGATCTGATGATACCCCGGATAAGCGGCATGGAGGTCATGGGGAAGATCAGGGAGTCCAGTACCGTGCCCATTATCATCCTGTCGGCAAAGGATACGGATTCAGACAAAACCCTGGGTCTGGGACTGGGGGCGGACGATTATATCACGAAACCATTTTCCGTCACGGAAGTGCTGGCGCGCATCAAGGCCAATATCAGGAGAAATACACAGTATGACGCGGCGGCTTCCGTGGGGCAGCCGGTTCTTACGAAAGGTGCCCTGACGATGGACCTGAATGATTATTCCGTAAAAAAGGACGGAACCCGTATCGAACTTACATCAAAGGAATTTGAGATTCTGAAATTGCTGCTACAGAATCCAAGGAAAGTATACACGAAGGAACAGATTTATTCCCTGGTATGGAACGACGCATATCTGGGGGACGAGAATGCCGTCAATGTCCACATCAGCAGGCTGAGGACGAAGATAGAGGACAATCCCCGTGACCCCAGGTACATTGTCACCGTCTGGGGGATCGGTTACAAAGCGGGGGATCTGCAAAATGAGTGACCGGACAATCATCTTTTTCCTCTTGGTTTTGACCGCTGTGCTGGCGGCTGTCGTCCTGTATCAGCGCTTTGCGTTTTCGAGAGGGATCCGGACGAAACTGAAGCAGATCAGCCGACAGCTGGAGAATATTTCCAATTCTGACAGCGACGAGAAGGTGATGGTATTTACAGAGGAACCCTCCCTGATGGAACTGGAAGGCGGGATCAACCGACTGCTGATTGACCGTCAAAGGGCAAAAGCCGACTTTAAGAGGAGCGAGATTGCCTCTAAGAAGATGCTGGCGAATATATCCCATGACATAAAGACGCCACTGACTGTTATCCTGGGATACCTGGAGATCATGCGCCTTGCCGATCCTGGCGATGAAAGATTGAAGAAGGTGGAAAACAAGGCAAAACAGGTGATGGATCTGATCCATCAATTCTTCACCCTTGCAAAGCTTGAGGCAGGAGATACCAATATAACGCTGTCCAAAATCAATGTAAGCGAGATATGCAGGGAAAGCGCCCTGGGTTTCTATGAGATCTTGTCACAGAAAGACTTTCAGGTGGAGATATCGATACCGGAATCACCTGTCTATGCCCAGGGCGAGAAAGATGCATTGCAGAGGATCCTGTTTAATCTGCTGTCCAATGCGATCCGGTATGGAAGCGACGGGAAATATCTTGGCATTTTTTTGCGTGAAGAGAAAGACAGCGTATTCATAGACGTGGTAGACAGGGGAAAAGGAATCGAAGAGGAATTTACAGACAGCGTGTTTGAACGGCTGTACACCATGGAGGACTCCAGAAACCGTGAGATGCAGGGGAATGGCCTGGGGCTGGCGATTGCGAAAAATCTTGCCGTCCAATTGGGCGGTGATCTTTCTTTGGACAGCATCCCAAATAGCAAAACCGTATTTACGGTGAGACTAAAAAGTGTGAGTTACAGGCATGACATGGCATAAGGAAAGAAATTCGTAAGATTTGGTCAAGAGTTTTGAAAATCCATGCTGCTACAATGGTTTTCAGAAGGGAGGCAGCGAATATGTCTTATGTTTTGCAAACGAACCATCTTACGAAAAGAATAGATGGAAAAGAACTGGTAAACGATGTAAACATCCATGTAAAAAAGGGAGAGATCTATGGGTTCGCGGGTCCCAACGGGGCCGGGAAAACCACGGTGATGAAGATGATCACCAACCTCTGGAAGCCTACAGAAGGGACTGTTGAACTGTTCGGGGTACCCCTTGAAAACACTTCCTGCGAAGTGTTCAGGCGTATGGGAAGCATTATTGAATTTCCCACATTTTATGAGCACATGAGCGGAAGGGACAATCTGTGGCTTCACTGTGAATATATGGGATACTATCACAGGGACGGCATACCCGAGACGCTGGAAATGCTGGGACTTGCCGGGGCGGCGGATCAGCCGGTGAAAAAGTATTCCCTGGGAATGAAGCAGCGGCTGGGCATTGCCCGCGCCGTGTTGTGCAGACCGGAGCTGGTAGTGCTCGACGAGCCCACAAACGGGTTGGATCCGGCCGGACTGAAACAGATCAGGGAGTTGTTTAAAATGCTGTCAACAGAATATGGCATCACGTTCCTGATATCCAGCCATCTTCTGTCTGAAATCGAAAGTATCGCGGATACGGTGGGTATCATCAGCCACGGGAAAATGGTAAGGGAAGTTTCCATGGAGGAAATCTCGGAAATGAATACCGCGTTTATAGAGCTTTCCGTAGAGAACACGCAGAAAGCCGCTTATGTGCTCACGGAAAAGCTGAATCTCGACCGCTTCAAGGTTCTGGATGATGTGAGGATCCGTATCTATGACGCAACTGTTACGACACAGAATATTTCAAGGGAGCTGCTTCTGAACGGGGTGGAGATCGTTTCCATAACGAAACACACCGGATCATTGGAAGACTATTTCTTAAAAATGACGGCGGAGGTGGAAAAATCATGTTAAAACTGATCCGGCTTGAATGGAAAAAGAACAACATTGGAAAGTATATACGGAACGCAGTCATTTTATCGGCGCTTCTGTGCCTGTTTGTGTTTGCCCTTACCTTTCTGGGAATCGCCAACGACCCTGACGGGACGCTGGACGCCGCGCCGGGAATGGATACGGTTTCTTCCCTGATAGAACTGTTTACCGGTATGGCATTTCTCATTTTTACGAGCGTCATGCTGTCGTCCTTTATTGTAAGCGCCTATCAGAATAAGACCATGAACCTGATGTTCACTTATCCGGTGAGGCGCCAGAAAATACTGATCTCTCAAATGGTATCTGTCTGGATTTTTAACTTTGCGGCGCTGGTATTGTCAAAACTGGCAATCTACCTGTGTGTCTTTATCGGATCAGGGTTTATGCCGTCATTCTTCGCGGTGGATTTTGATATGGGCAGCCCATCGTTTTATCTCCAGCTGATCCTGAAATCCTTCGTGATCGTCAGTATGGGTTTTATGGCGCTGTTTGTGGGAATGGCGCTGAAATCTTCAAAGGCCGCTATCATTACTTCGTTTTTACTGATCTTTCTCACGCAGGCCAATGTGGGTGATTTTACAATGTCCGGCAATGCGGTCTTTCCGTTTGTGCTGACTGTGATCTCTTTCGGATTTGCCGTACTGTCAATCTGTCATGTGGAAAGAAGAGACCTGTCCTAAAAGCGACGGTTTGGCCTTGATCGTGCCGGGTGGCTTGGGTTTCCGGCTAAGGATCGGCGGCGCAGCACGCGCCGCCCCGCTGATCCCACACGGTTATTCCATCGCTCTGATCTGCTCAACAAGGGATTGCTTTTTCAAACTTCCGGTTGTATAAGAAATCAGGATAAACTGCATCATCAGTAGCATCACTAAATAGATCAATGCGATCAGCCACGGAAATGAATAATAAAAGTAGGGACTCATCGCTTTTGCGACTACCTGTACGGAAAGGAAGCCAAGTCCGGTTCCCAAAAGCAATGTCACAAGCGTGGCAAAAACGGAATAAATCAACCCTTCATAACAAAGCATTTTGATTAGCTGCTTTTTACTCAAACCAATCGCCTGTAACATTCCAATTTCCTGTCTCCGGGACAAAAAGTTAGTGATTGTCGTATTCACAAGGTTGATTAGGGAAAAACACACGACAATAACAGCCACTATCAACAACACCCCGAAAGATAGCTGTTGAAGTCCGCTATAATAAGTGATACTTTCTTTTATGGTTTCCATAACCAAATCGCTGTTTCCGTCTATCAGCTGATTTAATGCAGCTTCAACCGTATCGAATTTATCTGTGTCAGTCATTACGGAAATAGTGCCTGTGCAATCTATTCCGGTCGCTTCCTCCATAAGCTGCTCTGGGAGCGTAAAGCATTTTGGGAAGCCAGGGTAAGAATATTCGTTTACAATCCCCATGACCGTATAGGTTTTTGTGTGAATTTGGCCAGATTCGGTTTCAAACTGCACTTCAACAGTATCGCCCAACGCAGCCTTTATGTCATAGAGGTCGGCACGCCCTTGAAGCAAGACAATTCCATTGCCAGCAATCAGTTCATCATAATCAACCGTTCCCGCAACTCGTTCTTTCTCCAAATTCTGCTGCTCATCTCGACGAAAGCCCTGAATCCATTTTCCGGAATTACCATTTACGCTATATTCTGCGTCCGTATAATACCAACGCACTGTTTCGGTAACACCGTCAATGGATTCGATTGCTTTTTCAAAATCATCATGATATAGGTTTTGTCGCTGTAATTCGGTTAATGAAATGTGTGCAGTATCAAAGGATTGATTCGCGTTGAGTTTAATATTAAATTCACCGACGGGGAAAGCCCTGCCCCTTGCCTCTGCAACACCATCATAAGAAGCTAACATTGTCGAAATCAGTACAACCAATACTCCGCCAAGTGAAAGAGAGAGAATTGTTAAAACGGATTTGCCTTTCTGTCTGGACAGATTCATTTTGGCAAGTGAAGCAGGTGTTACTTTACGGTGTAACACAGAACTTTCTTTTATCTCCCCTTTATAATCGGAATATCGCAATGCTTCCATCGGAGATACTGACGCAGCTCTTTTTACAGGAGTACGAATGGCAATCATCACAATCATAAAAGCAAAAAGGCCAACTCCAACCGTCACAAATAAAGCAGTCAGCCAGTACCAGCCAGCGGGAACCAGAAAAAATCCGATCACATTTCCAATAACCAAACCGACAGGGATACCAATGGCAGCAAGTAATTTTCCCTCGCGGTAAACCATCTTTTTGATCTGCCGTTTTGTTGTCCCGATTGTGCGAAGCTGTCCATAGTTGCGGATATTGCCTGCTACTGAGATATAAAAAATCGAATAGATAACAATGCCAGAGCCAATGAAAGTTATAAATCCGATCAGAAAATAAAACAGCATGTCACTTCCGCGGTTTTCGTCTCTTAGGTCAAAATAAGTGGAACGGACAATCACATTATCATCGGAAATTCCCAATTGCTGTGCCAGCGTGTTTGCATAGGAGGAGGCTTTTTCCTCGCTCATGCCTTGAGCGTCTTTCAGCCCGATGTAATAATCAATCATGCCCCTGCTGCCATACTGCCGTCTTACTGATTCTTTCGATATAATGGCTGTATAGCGTCCAATATCGCCAGTTTTCACATTTAGGATTCCTGTCAATTTGAAGTCATGGATCGTTCCATCAGAAAAGGGGATTTGGATTGTCTGGCCTAATTCATTTGAATACCCTAAACTGTCCAAAAAAGATTCCTGTACTACAATTTCATCTTCAAAAGTTGGTAGATCCCCCGACCAGGGCATACTTTGCGATTTTAGCATATCTGCATTTGCATAAGTAAAATGAACGGTGGAATGATTTACCTGTTCAGAAAACGCGTTAAGAAATTCTCCTACCCACGCAATTTCTTCCTGATGATATAGTTCCTGTCCCTGTTGTTCAGAAATGGCATGATACATAATCTGTGCTGTTTTTTGGTTGCGGTCTTGCGTTTCCTGTATGACCCCAAAACCATAGAGGACAATGGCGGACAGCAATGCGCTCGCAAGTGCAATTGTCAGAACAATAAAGGTATTTCTTTTTCGATTTGCTGATATACTTCGATTAGATACGCGTTTTGCTATGGCGCAGGTGTCATTTTCAAAAGGCCAAGTCATGATCCGTCACCTCCTAATTATCATTTTGGCAATTTTTCCACAATCCTGCCGTCCTCAATTCGTACAATGCGGTCGGCAAGCTGGGCAATCTCGTTGTTATGGGTAATCATAACAATGGTTTGGTTAAATTCCATGCTGGTACGCTTTAATAGCCCCAGTACATCGGCGCTGGTCTTGGAATCCAGGTTTCCGGTGGGCTCGTCGGCCAGGACGATAGCGGGTTTGGTAATCAGGGCACGGGCGATAGCCACACGTTGCTGCTGCCCGCCGGAGAGATTGTTAGGCATATTTTTTAATTTGTTGTCTAAGGCCAGCATACCCACGATCCCGTCCATGAATCCCTGATCTACCGTGTCGCCGTCCAGTTCCACAGGCAGGACAATGTTTTCATAGACGTTCAGAATGGGGACAAGGTTATAGTTCTGGAAGATGAAGCCGATATTGCGGCGGCGGAAAATTGTCAGTTCCTCGTCATTCTTCTTGGCTAATTCCTGATCCCGAACAATGACGCTGCCGGACGTGGGAGAGTCCAGCCCGCCCATCATGTTGAGCAGGGTGGACTTGCCGCTGCCGGATGTCCCGACCACCGCTACAAATTCCCCCTGCTCCACAGAGAAGTTGACACCATCTAAGGCACGGGTGATGTTTGGCTCGGTGCCGTAATACTTTTTCAGGTCAATGGTCTGCAAAATGCTCATAATAGAAAGCTCCTTTCAAGACTGTCCGTCTGTTAATAAAGAACGAAAAACGTTGTTCTTGGGCTACTGTAAACTTCAAATGTCACAGAAATGTCCGCGCCGACTACCTTTCAGAGTGTAGCTATTCAGTCTGAATAGTTACTTCAGAGTAACAGTTCAGCCATACGGCACCGCGAAGTCAACAATTGCAGTGTGTCCCATGGGGACACACTCCTGTGCAATTTTGCGAGACTTGCAGGCGCCAAAATGAGTTGAAAACTCATTTTGTGTGCATTCTCGTAACAGTTTGGCCGAAGGCTGAACTGTTACACTTCAGAACTGACGTGCAAATAAAAAACTTGCAAAAAGAATACGGATATGGTAAAATCTGAATGTTGCGAAAACGAGATGGTCCTCTGTTACGGAAGGTATTAAGAACATCCATTTTATGAAGGAGGCTCAATATGAGTGATATTATCAGGGAAATCGAAGCAGAACAGTTAAAAGAGACAGTTGATGATTTTAATGTCGGTGATACCGTTAAGGTGTACGGTAAGATCAAGGAAGGTAACCGTGAGAGAATCCAGGTCTTTGAAGGCGTTGTGCTGAAGAGGCAGGGCGGAAGCAACAGGGAGACCTTTACCGTGAGAAAGACTTCCAATGGTATCGGTGTTGAGAAGACATGGCCTTTGCATTCCCCCAATGTGGAAAAGATCGAAGTGGTGAGAAGAGGTAAGGTAAGGCGTGCGAAGCTGAATTACCTGAGAGACCGCGTGGGCAAGAAGGCAAAGGTAAAAGAACTGGTAAAATAACGGTGGTGCACTGGAACAGAAGATTACCTGAAAATTACATGCAAAAGGACAATTACCTGTGTAGTTGTCCTTTTCTATTTTTATAATATGTGATATACTAATATAAATGTGTGACTGGAATCAGGAAGCGGAAGATGGCAAAAAACAAAGGGCTTAGTTTTTATAAGAAAAAGAAATCCATAAGCGCTGCTACGATCAAGGAGATTTTCAGCTGGATTTTCGGGATACTGGCGGCGGTATTTATCGCCGCTGTGCTGGCCTATTTCCTGGGCATGACTACCAATGTGGTAGGGGTATCCATGGAACCCGCATTGTACAATGGGCAAAAGATATATATCAATCGTTTCCTCTATATATTGTCCTCGCCTCAGGCAGGGGATGTGGTGGTTTTCCTGCCGAACGGAAATGAAAACGCCCACTACTATGTCAAGCGTGTGGTGGCGGTGCCGGGGGATCATCTGGTGGTGAAGGACGGCGTGCTTTTTGTAAACGGGCTGGAAAGCCCCTGGATCACGGATAAACTTGTGGAAGCCGGGATCGCGGAAAATGAGTTTACGCTGGAGAGCGGCGAATATTTCTGTATCGGGGATAATCCGGGCAACAGCGAGGACAGCCGTTCCGCCAACATCGGGCCGGTGAAGGAAACGGATATTGTAGGAAAAGTCTGGTTCAGGGGGAAATGCCCCGAACTGGGAATGGGGTTTGTGAAATAATATGAATTATCAATGGTATCCCGGCCATATGACAAAGGCCCGGCGAATGATGCAGGAGAATATGAAGCTGATCGATCTGGTCATAGAACTGGTGGATGCGAGGATTCCCATAAGCAGCCGCAATCCGGATATCGATGTGCTTGGACAGAATAAGGCACGGGTGGTGCTGCTCAATAAATCCGACCTGGCCGATCCGGCGCGCAACAGGCAGTGGGTCGATCACCTGAAAGGGCAGGGCGTCCATGTGCTGGAGATCAATTCCAAGACCGGCGCCGGCATCAAGGGGATCCAGGGTGTGGTGCAGGAGGCCTGTAGGGACAAGCTGGAACGTGACAGGAAGAGGGGAATCGTCAACAGGCCTGTCCGGGCCATGGTGGTAGGCATACCCAATGTGGGAAAATCCACGTTCATCAATTCCTTTGCCGGAAAAGCCTGTACGAAGACGGGGAATAAGCCCGGAGTCACGAAGGGAAAGCAGTGGATCCGTCTGAACAGGAACCTGGAACTGCTGGATACGCCGGGAATCCTGTGGCCCAAATTTGAAGACCAGCAGGTGGGAATGCATCTTGCCTTTATCGGTTCCATGAATGATGAGATCATTGTCATGGAAGAACTGGCGTGG
The DNA here is from genome assembly GCA_948473115.1 of uncultured Lachnospiraceae bacterium. GTDB lineage: Bacteria > Bacillota > Clostridia > Lachnospirales > Lachnospiraceae > Acetatifactor. The sequence goes on from CAOKWI010000019.1 coordinate 30,632, forward strand.
GATCTGCTGGACTGCCTGGAAACGCTGTATCCCGGAGCGGTACCGGCCAGGTACGGCGTGGAACATAAGGGGGCTCCCGCGGAAGTGCTGGAGGAGATCGCAAGGGTGCGGGGATGTATCCTGAAGGGCGAGAGCCTTGATTTGAAGAAGGCGGCCTCTGTCCTGCTGGAAGATTTCAGAAGCGGCAGGCTAGGGCGAATTACCATAGAATATCCGGCGGAAGAGAGGGTTTGACAAGACATGACAAAAGGTATGGAAGCAGGCATCAGTAAAGGCCTTGACAGCGGGGCGGCCAAAGGAAGCAGAAAGGGTAAAGGCCTGAACAGGGTCATGAGGGAAATGATCAGTACGCTGCTCTATCTGCTGATCGTGTTATGCATTACCTATGTTGTGATCCACTATGTGGGACAGAGGACGGAGGTGTGGGGCGCCTCCATGGAATCCACCCTGAATGACGGGGATAATCTGATCGTGGACAAGATAACCTACCGTTTCAGGGATCCCCAGAGATTTGATATCATAGTGTTTCCCTTTCAATATGAGGAGAATACCTACTATATCAAGAGGATCATCGGCCTGCCGGGAGAAACGGTGCAGATCGGGCTGGACGGCACGATCTACATTGACGGCGAGGCGCTGGAGGAAAATTATGGCAGGGAGGTCATAAAGCCCGAGAATGTAGGCATTGCCATTGAACCTGTGGTGCTGGAGGAGGATGAATATTTCGTCATGGGCGACAACCGGAATAACAGCAGCGACAGCAGGACGGAAGTGGTGGGAAATATCCACAGGGATGATATCATAGGAAGGGCCTGGATGCGCATCTGGCCGCTGTCCGAGATAGGCATTTTGAAACATCAGTAGAGAAATGGGGCATTCTTATGAAGAGTACAGGTGAGATCAGGGCAGAGTTACAGGCAGCTTCCATAGACGGGCTGCCTGAATTTGTACACACCTACAAAAGCGATGAGCGGGCGGGCGTGCAAAAGCTGGTGGAGACGGCGGCGAAGCGAATGGCTTCCCTTGAGAAGGAGAGACAACGCATAGAACAGCTGAGGACCTATGAGAGACAGTATGAAGGCTGCGGGCTGATCTGCGGGATAGACGAAGTCGGAAGGGGTCCCCTGGCAGGGCCTGTGGTCGCAGGTGCGGTTATCCTGCCGAAAGATTGCAGGATCTTATATATAAATGATTCCAAGAAACTGTCCGAAAAAAAGAGAGAGGAACTCTACGAGGTCATTATGGAACAGGCGGTCGCCTGTGCGGTGGGGTATTCCACCCCGGAGAGGATCGATGAGATCAACATCCTGCAGGCTACTTATGAGGCCATGCGGGAGGCCATAGGAAAGCTGCGCCCCCAGCCGGATATCCTGCTGAATGACGCGGTGAAGATCCCGGGGGTGGCGATCCCCCAGGTTCCGATCATCAAGGGGGATGCCAAGAGCATTTCCATCGGCGCTGCGAGCATTATCGCAAAGGTTACAAGGGACCGCCTTATGGCGGAATATGACAAGGTCTATCCGGAATATGATTTTGCGGGGAACAAGGGGTATGGAAGCGCGGCGCATATCGCCGCGGTAAAGAAATATGGTCCTACTCCCATACACCGCAGGAGTTTTATCAAAAACTTTATAAATTAAAAGGAAATACTATGAAATTAACGGATATTTTTGCGGGAAGGACGAAAAATGAAGATATCGGCAGGCTGCAGACAACAGCGCCTCCATCCTCCAATGCGGCGGCTGTGAACCGGCAGATCAGGTCCCTGGTGCCGGGGCAGACGATCCAGGGGGAAATTGTGTCCCGGAACGGCGGGGAAGTCCAGATCAGGACACCGGATGATCTGGTTTTCAATGCCAGGGTAGATCAGAGTATGAACATCGAGGTCGGGAAAAATATGACCTTCGAGGTGAAAAATAACGGAAGCGCCCTTACCTTAAGTCCCCTGTTTACCAATGTATCCACCGATATCAATGTGCTTAAGGCGCTGGATATGGCGGGAATCTCTGCAAATGAGACTTCTGTTGCCATGACAGAACAGATGATGAAGGCGGGACTTCCCGTGGACAGAAATGCCATCCAGCTGCTGTATAGGGAGGTGAATGCCTATCCTGACGCTGAAATATCGGATATCGTCAATCTCCATAAGCTGGGTCTGCCCGTGAACAGGGAAACCGTAAACCAGATGGCGGCTTACCGCAATCTGAATTATCAGCTGCTGCAGGGGATGGAGACTGTTATGGATGCCCTGCCCAATGTGATAGAAGAGCTCACCACAAAGGGGGATATGGCAGGTGCAACGCGGCTCTATCAGGAATTGCTGCATATGGCCGGTGAGAACGGTATGGCGGAAGCCCTTCCCTCTGGGGAAGCAGCGGGAAATGTGGCGGAAGGCAACGGGGGCGGCGCCCAGGGGACAATGCTGCAGAATCCTGGCGTACAGGATCCCGATACACAGAATCCGGCTGCGCAGGGCATCAATGGGCAGGGGATACTGGAAGGATCCAAGGCACTGGAGATGGCGGTAAAGCTGTCCACGGATCCCAATGAAATAGAAACGGCGGAACCCCTTCCCTTTGGGAAAGCCAGCGGGGCGCTGAAGGAAGGACAGGAGCAGGAGATCCCAAAGGAACTTCGGGCAGCGGTTGCCCGGGAACTGGGGCAGGCTCTTTCCCATCTGGAGCTGACTCCCCGGGAAAGCGCACAGCTGGTGCAGCAGATCAGGCAGTTTGCCGAGGGAAGCTCCGACGTGGGCAAGCTTTTTCAGGGGTTGCAGCAGATGCTGGGGAGGGCGGATGGGGAAAACCCGGGTGGAAAGGAAGCGTTACAGCTGCTGTTGTCCGGAAAAGGGCTCCGGACGCTGCTTGCGGATACCATAAAGAATGCCTGGACAGTCCGTCCCCAGGAAGTGGCTGATCCCCACAGGGTGGAAGACTTGTATCAGCGGCTGAACCGTCAGGTCAAGGGACTGACACAGGTTCTGGAGACTGTGGGACAGGGCGGCTCCGAGGCATGTAAGGCGGCGTCCAATCTGTCCCAGAATATTGATTTTTTACAGCAGGTCAATCAGATGTACACCTATGTGCAGCTTCCGCTCCGTATGCAGCAGGGAAATGCCCATGGAGACCTCTACGTCTATACCAATAAGAGGAATCTGGCGGGAAAGGATGGCACGGTCAGCGCGCTGCTGCACCTGGACATGGATCATCTGGGACCTGTGGATGTATATGTGGCAATGCAGAACAGCAAAGTGAGCACCAGGTTTTTTGTGGCGGATGACGAGATGCTGGATTTCCTGGGGGCGCATATGGATCTGCTCACGGACAGACTGCGGAAGCGCGGCTACGATTGCAGCATGTCCATGGAAATACGGGGAGAAAAGGCATCCGGTTCCACAAAAGGAGGCCTGGGGCCGCTTCTGGAACAGGAGAAGGGTGTGGCGCTGAGCCATTATGCATTTGACGTCCGCACCTGATGTGCCGAAGAAGCAGGAGCGTGCCGGTACACTGGCGCGGGAAGCGAGATGTATGTCGATGGGGGTGGCAGCATGGCGGAAAAAGAGGAAAAACAGAAATTAAAGCAGGCCATAGCGCTGGAGTATGACCCGGAGGACGACGCCCCCAGAGTCATAGCAAGCGGACGCGGCGCACTGGCGGAGCGTATCATTGAGAAGGCCCAGGAGAGCAACGTGCCTGTCCACAGGGACGATAAACTGGCGGATACGCTGTCAAAGCTGGATATCGGCGATATGATCCCTCCGGAGCTGTATGAGGTGGTGGCGGAAATCCTGATATTTGTGGATTCCATGGATAAATTAAAGAGTAAGATCAAAAAGAGGTAATTCTTTGAATAAAAGGGAGACAGGGACAGATAAGGAGGCGCTGGCGGCCAGGTACCTTACCGTCCGCGGAATGTGTGTGAAAGAGCGCAATTTCCGCTGCCGGCAGGGGGAAATCGACCTGATCGGCTTTCATGACGGCTATCTGGTGTTCGTGGAGGTAAAATACCGGCGCACGGGGGAGTTCGGCACCGCCCTGGAGGCGGTGGATGTCCGCAAGCAGCGCAGGATCTGCAGGACGGCTGATTACTACAGGTACTTGCACCGGCTGGGGGAGGACCGTCCCGTGCGGTATGATGTGGTGGCGGTCCAGGGGACAGAGATCAGATGGATACAGAATGCGTTCCCCCATATTTATTCCCGCGGCTGAAGACACGGCATTATATTCTGATTTGAGACGCAGCGAAGCTGCGGCATGGAGGATGGTATGTATCGGATCACGCGCACAGGGAAGGCAGGGGAAGTCCTGAGACAGAATGGCATCAGACTGGAGAACGGGCAGGAGCTGGAGTATCTCACCTTTCCGTCCTTTGAGGAGAGCGGCGTGGTGGAGCACCTGGTCACCACCCGCCTGGGCGGTGTCAGTACCGGGGAACTTGCCACCATGAACCTCAGCTTTACGCGGGGGGACAGGGAGGAAAACGTACTGGAGAATTACCGCAGGATCGCCGGGGTGCTGGGATGCGGCCTGGAGGATATGGTGGCCTCCCACCAGACCCACACGGTAAATATCCGCCGTGTCACGGCGGCGGACAGGGGAAAGGGTATCCTTAAGCCAAGGGACTATGAAAAGATAGACGGGCTGATGACCGATGAAAGCGGGATCGCGCTGGCGACCTTTTACGCGGACTGTGTGCCACTGCTTTTCCTGGATCCGGTGCACAGGGCTATCGGGCTTGCCCATTCCGGCTGGAGAGGCACTGTGTGCCGCATGGGGAAATGCATGACAGAGGCCATGGCGGAAGCCTTTGGCAGCAGGCCTTCGGAGCTGATCGCGGCGATAGGGCCGTCGATCTGCCGGGACTGCTATGAAGTGGGTGAAGAGGTTGCGGAACAGTTCTGGCAGACCTTTGGCGGAAAGGAGCATTGCGGAAGGATCGTGTCGCAGGGAAAGGACGCGGGAAAATACCAGCTTGACTTATGGCTTGCCAACAGACGGATCCTGGAAGAGGCGGGAATCTCCCGTGAACGCATATCCGTCACGGATATCTGCACCTGCCATAACAGCGGGTATCTGTTTTCCCACAGGGGCAGCAGGGGGCACAGGGGAAACCTGGGGGTTTTCCTCATGCTGAAACCGTTGTCCTGAAATGATTGTTAAGGAAATCTTCATAAAATTCCCATGGAACTGTTAAAAAAAATCTGGTTTACTACTATAAGGGTATTAAGTGGACAGGAGTGAGAGTATAACTATGGCGAATATTCTGGTTTGTGATGATGATAAGGAAATCGTGGATGCCATTGAGATTTATTTGAGTCAGGACGGTTATCGGATCTTCAAGGCTTATGACGGTGAGCAGGCCATCGAACTGATGAAGAGGGAGGATATCCAGCTTCTGATCATGGATATCATGATGCCTAAGCTGGATGGCATACGCGCCACGCTGAAGATACGGGAATACAGCAGTATCCCTATCATCATCCTGTCGGCGAAATCTGAGGACACGGACAAGATCCTGGGGCTGAACATCGGCGCCGACGATTATATCACAAAGCCCTTTAATCCGCTGGAGCTGGCAGCCAGGGTGAAATCAAACCTGCGCCGTTATACCTCCCTGGGAAGCCTGAATATGGACAATAAGGCCATCTATCAGGTGGGAGGGCTGGTGATCAATGACGAGACCAAGCAGGTGACCGTGGATGATGAGCCGGTCAAGATGACTCCCATCGAGTATAACATTTTGCTGCTGCTGGTAAAGAATCAGGGAAGGGTCTTTTCCATCGATCAGATCTACGAGAGCATCTGGAATGAGAATGCCATCGGGGCAGACAACACAGTGGCCGTCCACATCAGGCATATCAGGGAGAAGATAGAGATCAACCCCAAGGAGCCGAGGTACCTGAAAGTGGTATGGGGCGTGGGTTATAAAATAGACAAACAATAGTGATCGGAGAAACATGAAGCGGACCGCAAAGAACAACACATTAAAAAGAACCGGCATCGGGCTGTTGCAGCATTTACTGGCAGCCCTTGTTTTGATCGCGGTGGCGGGTCTCCTCCTCAATTCCTATGTGGAGGTGGAATCCATCGACGGCCCCCAGGTTTATAAGATATTCCCATTTGAGACGGATCAGGAATTTGAGGAATCGGAGGTGTTCCATGATCTGTTCCGCAATGCGGTGTCTGATATCACCCAGCTGGTGATGATCAAGGGGCAGCTGGAAACAGGTGGTGTGTTCAATCCCTCCAGAAAGATCGATGTGACAGAATATGCCGCCCAGATGGACGAGGAGCACCAGTGTCCGGTGACGGCTGTCTATGAACTGGACGATCTGATCAAATGGGGCAAAGCGGGGGTGGGTTATACAGAACGGACCATGAGCCAGTCGGAGTTTGTTAATTACTTCGGCAATGTGCTTTATGTGGACAACTTTGGGCTGGACGAGGACGGACAGCTCTGCTTTGTGGGCTTTCATAAGGTAGTCGCGGAAGACGGGGAACCAAAGGATGATATGTCAGGCGAGGAGCAGCCGGACAGTGAGGAACAGCAGCCGGTTGCGGAGACGGAGTATGAGCAGAAGCTGAGGACAGCATTTGAAACATGCCCGGTGGATCTTCTGGAGGACAAGGTTTCCTCTTATATCATGAAGCAGGGGATTGATGGGATCGTCTCCTCCAGGGAAGATGACGGGATCATCTCTATTTCACTTTCCCTGCTGAACTGCCGTTATGAGACCGTGGACGGGGAAAAGCAGCTGCTGGCCTATGCGGATAACTGGATCGATTACATGGAATTACAGGCAAATACGGTGCTGTCCATAGAGCAGCTTACCTGGAATTACCAGCGCTACCAGGTGTGCAATGATGCCTACAGGGAGGGCAACAGCAATATAAAATATATGATCCGCATGATGACGGATGAGGGAATGTGCACATACACCAATGTCTCTGATCTGGAGGAGGCGGAGGACAATGCCGTGACGGAGTTCTTTTCCGAGTACAGGAGGTATCTGATCTATTATCCCGACAGCCTGGTGTTTATGGGGAATACCGTCCTGAGCGAGGAGGAGATCGACGAATATATCAGTGTCTACGGCTACGCCTACCCTGACACCACCCACATCTGGCTGGGAATTGACACCGGTTACGGAGTGCAGGAGGACGCTTTTTATAATGCATGGGCCGTCTATAACCGGATCGTCCCCAATGTAGGGAGGATCCTGGTATGGATCATTATGCTTGCCATGGTCTGGCTGGGGCTGGGCTTGTATCTGACCGTAACGGCAGGTGTTTCCTTCAATGAGGAGGGGGAGCGGGTCGAACTGCTGAACCGTTTTGACCGTCTTTGGACAGAGGTGGCACTGCTGCTGGCCCTGGCCTTTTTATACGGCGGACGCTGGGGATATCAGATGCTTCGTGGCATGAGCGGGACGGAGGGGGTGGTCCCTTCGGAAATTTGGGGGATCCAGCTGACCAGGCTATATCGGTATGGCGTGTTTGCGGCATATGGCGTTTATGTCAGCCTGTCCGTGAGCCTGATCTGGTACAGCCTGGTGCGCCGGGTGAGATGCGGCAACCTGTGGACGGACAGCTTTCTGCACAGCCTGTGCTTGTGGATCCGCAATATGGTTGTTTTTGTATTTCGGCATAAAAATTCTGTGATCAGCACATTGATCCCGTATAATCTGTTCCTGTTTGCAAACCTGATCGGGGGGATTTCCGTTTACAGTTTTCGACAGGAACGTCTCCTGGCGGGCCTGATCCTGGTGGGCATCATCCTGTTTGACGGCGTTGTGGGGGTGCTGATGTTCAAGCGCAGCGCGGAACAGGTGGAGATTGTGGAGGGAATCAACCGGATCCGTGACGGAGAGGTGGAATTTAAGCTGGCAACGAATAACCTGCACGGCGCCAGCAGGGAAATGGCGGACGCGGTGAACAATATCGGGGAAGGTATCCGGAAAGCGGTCAAGACCAGCATGAAGGACGAGCAGATGAAGACAGATCTGATCACCAATGTCTCCCACGATATCAAGACGCCCCTGACCTCAATCATCAATTATGTGGATCTGCTGAAACGGTTGAAGATAGGGCAGGAACCTGCCAGGAGTTATATCGATATCCTGGACAGCAAGGCGCAGCGGCTGAAGCAGCTGACGGATGACCTGGTGGAAGCCTCCAAGATTTCTTCCGGAAATATTGAACTGAATCAGGAAAAACTGAATCTGACAGAGCTGATCAATCAGAGCTTCGGGGAATTTTCCGAGAAGCTGGAGGAGCAGAAGCTGCAGGTTGTATTTGAGAATAACAGTTCTCCAGCCTATATTTATGCGGACAGCCGGAGAATGTGGCGGGTGGTGGAGAACCTGTTCAACAATATCTGTAAATATGCCATGGAGGGCACCCGCGTCTATGTGGATATGATGGTGGAAGACGGCAAGGTAGGGGTTTCCTTCAAGAATATCTCCAAACAGCAGATGAACATCCGCCCGGAGGAACTGACAGAGAGATTTATCAGAGGAGATTCCTCCAGGTCCACGGAGGGAAGCGGCCTGGGCCTGTCTATTGCGCAGAGCCTTGTGCAGGTACAGGGAGGCAGCTTCCAGATCTATCTGGACGGGGATCTGTTTAAGATCATGATAGAGTTTCCCGAGTATGTGGAGGAAGGGCCGGAGGAAGAAACAGAAGGATGATATTTCCCTATATCAGCATCATATCTGCATCATCATCCGGTTATTGTATGCGATCACAATATCCTGGATCTTTTCCGTGGTGGCCATTGCGTTGGTGAGGGAAGCGTCATGGTTCATGAAGTCGATCAGGGAGGCGACAAACTTGCTCATATCCGCTTCAATGAAGTAAGGTCTGCTGTACAGTTCGGGGGGCAGATAAGTGAGGTCAGTGGTGACCACCTTATCGAAATAGCCCTGTTCATAGGCGGTGTCAAAGGCCTTGAGACCGTCGGTAAAGAGTCCGAAGGTGCAGCAGATGAACACTCTCCGGGCATTCATTGCCTTCAGCTGCTTTGCCGTGTCCAGCATGCTTCCGCCGGAGGAGATCATGTCGTCAATGATGATGATATCCTTACCGTCGATATTATCCCCCAGAAATTCATGGGCCACAATGGGATTCTTGCCGTTTACCATGGTGGAGTAGTCCCGCCGTTTGTAGAACATGCCGGTATCGACTCCCAGGACGGTGGCAAAGTAGATGGCCCGGTCCAGGGCGCCTTCATCGGGGCTGATCACAAGGAGATGCTCCTTGTCCACGATCAGGTCATCCTCGTAGTTGAGCAGCGCCTTGATGAACTGGTAGGGGGGCGTAAAGTTGTCAAAACCGTTCAGCGGGGCAGCGTTCTGTACCCTGGGGTCGTGGGCGTCGAAGGTAATGAAATTGTTGACACCCATATCCCGGAGCTCTTCCAGCGCATAGGCACAGTCCAGGGATTCCCTGCCGTTTCTCTTGTGCTGCCTGCCCTCGTAGAGGAAGGGCATGATCACGTTGATGCGGTGGGCCTTGCCGTTGCATGCGGATATGACGCGCTTTAAATCCTGGTAGTGGTCGTCAGGGGACATATGATTGGTATAACCGTTCATTTCATAGGTGATGCTGTGGTTGCACACATCCACTAACAAAAAGAGATCTTTACCGCGGATGGACTCGCCGAAAACGGCTTTTGCCTCGCCGGTCCCGAAACGGGGGATGGAGACGTCCGCCAGATAATTGTTCTCGCTGTACCCGTGGAAAGCGGGGTCTTTTTTTACTTTGTCATTGTGGATATTCTTGCGGAACTCAACCATGTAGCTGTTGATCCTGCGTCCCATATGCTCTGCGGAGGGCAGGGCAGCAATCTTCAGGGGAGCCACAGGCATAGCGTTTTCCAGTTCACGTAAATTAGGCATAGTAACCTCCAGGTGTAGTAAATAGATATGTGTTTCATGGTTGGATTGTACTATTTATTTTATAACATTATGCTAGTGACACGTCAAGAAATTTATGGTTAAATTATAGGGGATGGCAAGGGGGACGGAGCCCGGCCGCCCGGGCTCCTGTATCTTGCGGATGGTGGAGAAAGGTAAGGAATGGCGGACAGGTTGGAATGGCGGATTAGGAAAGAATGGAGTTTGGGATGAAGAAGGGTCATGTGGTTCAGAGGGTTCTCCCCGGCAGTATCGCGGAGGAGATGGGAATAGAGGCAGGCGACAGGCTGGTCGCCATTGACAATACGGAAATAGAGGATATCTTTGATTACCAGTTCCTGGTACAGGACACTTATATTGAGGTACTGGTGGAAAAGCCGGACGGGGAGCAGTGGCTTCTGGAGGTGGACAAGGAATCCGATGAGGATCTGGGGATCGAGTTTGAAAATGGCCTGATGGATGAATACCGCCACTGCCATAACAAGTGTGTGTTCTGCTTTATCGACCAGATGCCGCCGGGGATGCGGGATACCTTGTATTTTAAGGATGACGATTCCAGGCTTTCGTTCTTACAGGGGAATTATGTTACATTGACGAATATGTCTGGGCATGATGTCGAAAGGATTTGCCGGTATCATCTGTCCCCCATCAATATTTCGTTCCAGACCATGAACCCTGAACTGCGCTGTAAGATGCTGAATAACCGCTTCGCGGGGGAAGCGCTGAAAAAGGCGGACAGGCTGAAAGAGGCCGGCATCCGCATGAACGGCCAGATCGTCCTCTGCAAAGGGCTCAACGATGGGAAGGAACTGGAGTACAGTATCACGGAGCTGATGAAGTACATGCCGGAACTGGAAAGCGTGTCCGTGGTGCCGGTGGGACTGTCAAAGTACCGGGAGGGACTTTACCCGCTGGAGCCTTTTACCAAAGAGGATGCGAAAGATGTGGTCGAACTGATTGAAAGATATCAGAAGGAATGCTATGATAAATACAGGAGCCATTTTGTCCATGCCAGCGATGAGTGGTATATCCTGGCTGACATGGAAATGCCGGAGGAGGAGCGGTATGACGGATATCTCCAGCTGGAAAACGGCGTTGGTATGTTACGGCTTCTCATGAATGAATTTACGGATGCCATGGAACAGCACAGGGCGGCGGAAGGATTTCCCAATCCTGTGGCCCGGGGGGAGATGGCGATTGCCACAGGGCTGCTGGCCTATCCCTATATCAGGAGGATGGCGGAACGGATGGAGGAGGCGTATCCCAATATCAGGGTGCGTGTATATCCTATCACAAATCATTTTTTCGGGGAGAAGATCACGGTGTCGGGACTGATCACCGGCCAGGATCTGGTGGCGCAGTTACAGGGAAAACGGCTGGGAGACCGGCTGCTTCTGCCGGAGAACATCCTGCGCAGCGGGGAGGATGTCTTTCTGGATGACCTGCATGTTTCGGATGTGGAAAAAACTTTACAAGTACCGGTCTATATTGTAAAATCAAGCGGATATGATTTTGTAGACGCAGTGTTGAAGAATTGCAGGCAGACGTGATCCGGATCGAATAGGAGGACAGGATGGCAAATAAGAAAAACAGACCCATTGTGGCGGTGGTAGGAAGACCCAATGTGGGGAAATCCACTTTGTTCAATGCGCTTGCAGGAGAGAATATTTCAATTGTGAAGGACACACCGGGTATCACCCGGGACCGCATCTATGCGGATGTATCCTGGCTGGACAAGGACTTTACCCTGATCGACACGGGAGGAATCGAGCCGGACAGCAAGGATATCATTTTATCCCAGATGCGCGCCCAGGCGCAGATTGCCATTGACACGGCGGATGTGATCCTTTTTCTGGTGGATGTGAAGCAGGGGCTGGTGGACGCGGATTCCAAGGTGGCAGATCTGCTGCGCCGTTCCCACAAGCCTGTGGTGCTGGTGGTCAATAAGGTGGACAGCTTTGACAAATATATGGCGGATGTCTATGAGTTTTATAACCTTGGCATCGGGGATCCGCACCCGGTCTCCGCGGTGAACCGGATGGGACTGGGGGATATGCTGGATGAAGTGATCTCCTATTTCAAGGACGTGGAGACCGATGAGGAAGAGGATGACCGCCCCAGGGTGGCTATTGTGGGAAAACCCAATGTGGGGAAATCTTCCCTGATCAACAGGCTTCTGGGCGAGAACCGCCTGATCGTGTCGGATATCGCGGGAACCACCAGGGACGCGGTGGACACGGAGATCACCTATAACGGCAGGGAATATGTGTTCATCGATACGGCGGGACTGCGCCGCAAGAATAAGGTGAAGGAAGACCTGGAACGGTATATGATCATCCGCACGGTCAGCGCGGTGGAACGGGCGGAAGTGGTGGTGCTGGTGATCGATGCGGTGGAGGGCGTCACGGAACAGGATGCCAAGATCGCAGGGATCGCCCACGACAGGGGCAAGGCGGTGATCATCGCCGTGAATAAGTGGGATGCGGTGGAGAAGGATGACAAGACCATTTACCGTTTTACCGAGAAGGTGAGAACAGTCCTCTCCTATATGCCATATGCGGAGATCCTGTTCGTGTCGGCACAGACGGGACAGCGTCTGCCCAAGCTTTTCGAGACCATTGACATGGTCAGCGAAAATCACGCCATGCGGGTGGCCACAGGGGTATTGAACGAGATCATGGCGGAGGCGGTGATGATGCAGCAGCCTCCCTCCGACAAGGGGAAGCGTCTGCGGCTTTACTACATCACACAGGTGTCCGTAAAGCCCCCAACCTTCGTCATCTTTGTGAATGACAGGGAACTGATGCATTTTTCCTATACAAGATATATCGAGAACCAGATCAGGGAAACCTTTGGCTTCAAAGGAACGCCCCTCAGGTTCATCATCAGGGAACGAAAGGAAAAGGAACAGTGATGGAAAGAATCATTTGTCTGTTAATCGGGTATGTGTTTGGATTGTTCCAGACAGCGTATTTTTACGGGAAACTGCATGGCATCGACATCAGGCAGCACGGCAGCGGCAATGCGGGAACCACCAATACCCTGCGTGTGCTGGGCACCAAGGCGGGGCTGATTGTGCTGGCGGGGGACTGTCTGAAATGTATGGCGGCGATCTGGGTGATAAGGCTGATTTTCGGCGGATCCCATCCCGATACCATCTATCTGCTCAGTCTCTATGCAGCGGCGGGAGCCATCCTGGGGCATAATTATCCTTTCTATATGGGCTTTAAGGGAGGAAAGGGCATTGCGGCCACGGCAGGGCTGATCCTCGCCTTTCATCCCTATTTCATTGTGATGGGTGTGGTGATCTTTTTCGGGATCTTTTTTACCACCCATTATGTGTCCCTGGGATCCCTGTTGGTGTACCTGGGACTGATCATTGAGATGGTGGTCTGTGGACAGATGGGGCTGTTTGCGGGGATGTCCCAGGCACAGCTTTACGAGATGTACGGGCTGACCTTTGCGCTGGCAGTGCTGGCCTACTGGAAACACCGGGAAAACATAGTACGGCTGATCCATGGGAACGAGAGGAAAACTTACCTGACGAAGAAGAATAAGGTGGATGTGGAAGAGGCTGTGAACCGTGGTCAGAATGCGGATAAATAGATTTTTATGGGAAAGCGCTGATCAATGTGTTCCTTTTGCCGATTTACGCTGCGAAGCGGAACAAGTTCAGTGAATGGAATGAAGGGAGGAGAAAATACGATGTATGAGATTCGTAAAATCAAGGAAAATGAAGTGGAGGAAGCCTTAAACCTGGCAATGGAAGTATTCATGCAGTTTGAGGCGCCGGATTATAAGCCCGAGGGGGTTGAAACCTTCCGGAAGTTTGTGCAGGGTGAGGAATACATTGCAAAATGCAGACAGGGTGTCTGCCCCATTTATGCCGCGTTTGACAAGGGAAGGATCATTGGCATCATGGGGATGCGTGCAAACAGGACGCATATCAACCTGGTGTTTACTAAGAAAGAATACCATCGGCAGGGTGTTGCAACTTCCATTTTCCGGTATCTTTTGGAGGATCTCAGGAGGGAGAATCCGGGACTGAAGGAGATCACCCTGAATTCCTCGCCCTATGGCAGACCTTTTTATCTTCATGTCGGGTTTGAACCGCTGTCCGAGGAACAGGAACAGGACGGAATCCGGTTCACACCCATGAAATATACGGTCGGGTCTGTGGTCTGACAGAAACGACTGTAAAGGAGCAGGTGGAAAAATGTATAGTGCTATGCACGGAAAAGAGGGAATATGGCAAAGGTAACGATTCTTGGGGGAGGAAGCTGGGGCATTGCCATCGCAGTGCTTCTGCATAAGAACGGGCACGAGATCACGGTCTGGTCCGCACTGGAGGCGGAAGTGGAGATGCTTAGGGAGAAGCATGAACATAAAATGCTTCCCGGCGTGAAGCTGCCGGAGGATATTCTTTTCACCGCGGATGACAGGAAGGCGGTGGAGGGCAGGGATCTGCTGGTCATGGCAGTGGCAAGTGCCTATACCAGGAGTACGGCGCACCGCCTCAGCAGCCTGGTGGCGCAGGATCAGAAGATTTTGAATGTGGCAAAGGGAATCGAGGAGCATACCCTGATGACATTGTCGGAGATCATTGAGCAGGAGATTCCCCAGGCCGATGTGGCTGTGATGTCAGGCCCCTCCCACGCGGAGGAAGTGGGAAGGGGAATCCCCACCACCATTGTGGTGGGCGCCAGATCCAAGGCCACGGCGGAGTATATCCAGAATCTGTTCATGAACGAGGTGTTCCGTGTCTATATCAGCCCGGATGTGCTGGGAATGGAGCTGGGCGGTTCCCTGAAGAATGTGGTGGCCCTGGCGGCAGGCATTGCGGACGGCCTGGGCTACGGGGACAATACCAAGGCGGCGCTGATCACCAGGGGCATCGCGGAGATCGCGAGACTGGGGATCGCAATGGGTGGAAAATTTGAAACCTTCTGCGGCTTGACGGGAATCGGCGACCTGATCGTGACCTGTGCCAGCATGCACTCCAGAAACCGCCGGGCGGGCATACTCATCGGCCAGGGCAAGTCCTACGAGGAGGCCATGGCGGAGGTACAGATGGTGGTGGAAGGCGTATATTCCGCCAAAGCCGCCATGGAATTGGCGGAGAAATACCAGATCCAGATGCCCATTATTGAGCAGGTGAACAAGGTGCTGTTTGAGGGCGCCAGCGCGGCCCAGGCAGTGAAGGAACTGATGCTTCGGGACAAGAAGGTGGAAGTGCTGGATATTCCTTGGGAAAAATGAAATGTGATATAAGCGGTTTGAAAGGAGTTTGGACAAGTGGATGCGGTAAGGGCGTTGGAAGGTCATACAATAGAGGATATCTATAGCTTGCCTGACGGACAGAGGGCGGAACTGATCGACGGTGAATTATATATGATGTCAACACCTGGCAGAATCCACCAAAAACTGGTACATTTTCTGGATTGGGCCATAGGAAGCTACATTCATGGTAACAATGGAGAGTGTGAGGTTTATCCTGCGCCGTTTGCAGTGTTTTTAAATGCTGATCATACTATTTATCTGGAGCCGGATCTGTCTGTTATCTGCGATAAAAATAAACTCACGGACGAGGGATGCAAGGGCGCCCCTGACTGGATCATTGAGATTGTTTCCCCCTCAAGCCGTTCCATGGATTATAATAAGAAACTGCTGAAATATGGTACAGCCGGTGTAAAGGAGTATTGGATCGTTGACCCTGAAAAAAGCGTATTATGGTTTATAATTTTGAGCAGGACACGGTAGAAGAGCATTCATTTTCAGACAGGGTAAGAGTTGGGATTTATGAAGATCTTGAAATTGATTTTTCCGAGTTCATTCTGTAGATTTTAAGGAGTTTACGGAGCGGTTGACGAAAAGGGGTAGTCAAAATATGGATAAAAAAGCATTATTGGAGGCATGGTTGCACGAGGAGGAAATTGCCCATATCCATGGATGGGATTTCTCACATATTAACGGGAAATACGAGGAAGAGCATGATCTGCCATGGAATTACAGGAAGATAGTGGAAAAATATCTGCGGCCGGAAATGAAGCTGCTGGACATGGACACGGGCGGAGGGGAATTCCTGTTATCCTTAGGCCATCCGGTCCATAACCTGGCGGCAACAGAAAACTATCCGCCCAATGTGGAATTATGTAAAGAGAAACTGCTTCCCCTGGGAATCAATTTCAAAAGGGCCGGAGGGAATGAAAGACTGCCCTTCGATGACCGGAGTTTCGATATGGTGATAAACCGGCATGGGGATTTTAGGCCGGACGAAATATGGCGGGTCTTAAAAGACGGCGGCATTTTCATTACGGAGCAGGTGGGAGCCGAGAACGACAGGGAACTTGTGGAACTGCTGTTAAACGATGTCCCGGAGCTTCCGTTTCCGGACCAATATCTGAAAATTATCCGGAAGGCCTTCGAGGAAACGGGGTTCTCTGTGTCAGAGGCAGAAGAAGTGTTTCGCCCCATCAGGTTCTGGGATGTGGGCGCCCTTGTCTGGTTTGCACGGATCATTGAGTGGGAATTCCCGGGCTTCAGCGTCAGGGACTGTCTGGAAAACCTTTACCGTGCACAGGAACTTTTGGAGAGGGACGATGTCATAGAGGGGAAGATCCACCGCTTCCTGCTGGTCGCGGAAAAGCCGGAAAAAATCTGAACACAAAATGTTCACAAAAAAAGTCCGCGGGCTTTATTGACAAATATTAAATTGGGTGTTATAACACAAATAGAACAAGGGAACAGGAAGGAACAGAACAGCATCGGCAGAAGCGTATGTTCCGGTATCTTTCCAGATATCTCCAGGTTCGGGTAGTAAATTCATATTAGAAAAGGAGAGATGACTTATGATGACACCCAGTATTTTCGGAGAAAACTTATTTGATGACTTTTTTGACGGCTTGCTTGATTTCCCTGTGTTTGATGACAAGGCAATGCAGAAGGCACAGAGAAAACTGTATGGACGCCATGCGGCGAACATGATGAAAACAGATGTGCGGGAGCATGAAGACCATTATGAGGTAGACATTGACCTGCCCGGTTTTAAGAAGGAGGAGCTTTCCCTGGAACTGAAGGACGGCTATCTGGTGATCAGCGCGGCGAAAGGGCTTGACAAGGATGAGAAGGAAGAAAAATCCGGCAGGTTCGTACGCCGGGAACGTTATGCGGGCAGTATGAGCAGATCTTTCTATGTGGGAGAGGATGTGAAGCAGGAAGATATCCAGGCGAGGTATGAAGGCGGGGTATTGAAGCTGAACGTTCCAAAGACGGAAGAGAAAAAGCCTGAGGTAGCGGAAAAGAAGTATATTGCCATTGAAGGATGAGGAAAAATCTGCAATGGGTTCCTATTACCGGCGTATGGTCCGGGGTACGATACAGTGTTAAACTGACCGGCCCCGGATTTTTTGTGACCTTTTTGATTCTTATGCATCTAATTATTGTAAAATGAAACGGCCGTTTCGTGAAAATGGGCACATGGTCCATTATCAAACAATAAGGAACATGAAAAAGATGAACAAGGAACAGTTTACGGCACAGGTGCTCGATGCTGAAAAGAGCCTGTATCACATAGCAAGGTCTTATTTAAATAATGAGGAAGACTGCGCTGACGCGATGCAAAATGCAATATTACATGCTTTTGAGAAATTACACACCTTACGGAATGAGAGGTATTTCAGGACATGGCTTACCAGGATACTGATCAATGAATGTAAACAGATCATTCGTTCCAGGAAGGAGCAGATTCCTTATGAGGATTATTATGACGACGTGCGGGCAGTGACGGAGCAGGAAGATTATCCGGAAGTGTTTGAAGCGGTCATGGGTCTGGAAAAAAATTACAGGGCTCCCTTTATATTGTTTTATGTGGAGGGGTTTTCCATGAAAGAAATCTGCCAGATTTTAAAGCTGTCACAGAGTACGGTAAAAATGAGGCTGTACCGGGGCAGGAAGCTTTTAAGGGCAAAATTAGAGGAGGTGTATGGATATGAAAAACAATGAATGGAACGAAGCGTTTCCCGAGGTGCCGGAGCATGTGCATCAGGTTGTGTTAAGTACTCTTGCCGGACTGGATGACGGAAAGGTCAAAAAGGTGAGAAAAATGAAAAAGGGTAAAATGATTATCTTAGCGGCGGCAATGGTGGCCGTACTGGGAATGACTGTTAGTGCATCGGAGATCTTCAAATGGAACCAGAAGGCCGGGGAAGTCTTTGGGGCAGATGAGGAGCAGCAGACAGCGTTGGTAATGGGGGACATTGCCCGGGAGGAATATCAGACCATATCGGACAATGGCCTCACCATACGGTCGATCCAGACCATACAGGATAACAACTGCTTTTATGCGCTTTTTGAGATAACGGCAGAGGATGAGTCGGTGCAGATTACCCCTGACTGCAGTATGGACTTCCTTACTGAACGTCAGGGGGAAGATAATCTTTTCAGCATGTTAAGCTGGGGATTTGTGGACGAGAGCCGCCAGGCTGTCTCCAACAGCAGATATTTTGAAATGATAGGGACGAAAATGAATCCCGGAAAGGAAGACCTGGATCTGGTCATCCAGTTCACTTCACTGAATGCGCCAGGGGAGAAGGCGATGGAAGGGGAGCAGCTTCTGGAAGGCAACTGGGAGTTTGCACTCAATCTGCATGCTGCGGAGCCGGTCTGCTATGAGCTTGACAGAGAATATCAGATTGCGGGCTGTCCGATTACGGTCAACAGGGTTGAACTTACGCCGATCAGTATAAAACTGGTCTGCGACGGGGAAGATGCCAGACAGCTGGAGGAGATGGAAGGGATCAGCCTGGAACAGGCGGACAGTCTCAGCGCTTTATTTGTCAATGGCATCCGGTATCAGGACGGCACGGTCGTGGAAGAAATGGGATATCAGGAGCTTGAGGCCGGATACGCAGAGGGGAATTATACAAAGACGGCAAGGCTTTCCAGCGTCATCGATGTGGAAAAGGTCAGCGCGCTCCTGGTGGGCGATAACATGGATGAGGTAAGCATCCGGTAGACATAGCGAGACGTAACCCTGAACCGTAATCTGTGGAAATCCGGCTTGGAATATGCTATACTGTAAGGGCAATGGCGGTTTGGCTGACAGCTGGAATATAGATGACGGGAGGGAAATGCCATGAGAATGTATGACATCATTATGAAAAAGAGAAACGGCGGTGAACTGTCAAAGGAGGAGATTCATTTCTTTATAGAGGGATACACCAGAGGCGAGATACCTGATTATCAGGTATCCGCCCTGATGATGGCGGTCTATTTCCAAAAGATGACGGAAAAGGAAACCCTGGCCCTGACCATGGCCATGGCCCACAGCGGGGACATGCTGGATCTCTCACGGATTGGCGGCATCAAGGTGGATAAGCACAGCACCGGCGGCGTGGGGGATAAGACTTCCCTGGCGCTGACGCCCATGGTGGCGGCCTGCGGGATTCCCGTGGCGAAGATGAGCGGGCGGGGACTGGGCCATACCGGGGGCACCATCGACAAGCTGGAAAGCTTTCCCGGTTTTACCACCGCGCTGACCACAGAGCAGTTTATCCGGAATGTGAACCGCATCGGTATCGCCATTATGGGACAGACGGCGGATCTGGCGCCTGCGGATAAGAAGCTGTACGCCCTGCGGGATGTGACGGCCACGGTGGATAACATGTCCCTCATTGCCAGTTCCATTATGAGTAAGAAGCTGGCGGCCGGAGCGGACGCCATCGTGCTGGACGTCAAGACGGGAAGCGGCGCATTTATGAAAGAGGAAGGGGACGCCATGGCTCTGGCGGCGGAGATGGTCAGGCTTGGGAACAATGCGGGGCGCAGGACGATCGCCGTGATCTCGGATATGGATCAGCCTCTCGGCTTTGCGGTGGGCAACGCCCTGGAAGTGGAGGAGGCCATTGAGACCTTAAGGGGAAACGGCCCCGCGGATTTCCTGGAATTGTGCATGACCCTGGGCAGCCAGATGCTGATCGCCGGCGGAAAGGCGGCGGACAGGTCGGAGGCGCTTGCAAAGCTGCAGGCAGTCATAGCGGATGGAAGCGCACTGGATAAGCTGGCGGAATTTGTGGAAGCCCAGGGAGGGGATCCGAAAGCGGTCTACGACACGGGACTTCTGCCAAAGGCTTCTGTCGTTCACGAGGTCAAATCTCCTGCGGAAGGGTATCTCAGCCATATCGCCTGTGACGAAGTGGGGATCTGTTCCCTGATCCTGGGCGGCGGCAGGGAGACGAAGGAGAGTGTGATCGATCTGTCTGTTGGCATTGTGCTGCGGAAGAAGGTGGGGGATTTCGTGAAAAAGGGAGAAACCCTTGCGGTGATCCATGCCAACCGGCAGGAGAAGCTGGAGGAAGCGCAGAGACGCTTTCTGTCAGCCTGTACCATCACTTCCGAAAAACCGGGGATCAGACCTTTTATCAAAGGAATTATTGGAAGCTGAAAGAAATAGCCTGATATATTTTGCGAACATTCCATAGCATAGCTTTGCACTTCCCATAATATAATGGGAACATGAGAAATAGTAAAAACAACAAAAACCTACAGCCGAAAAAGGAAATGATCCTGGATTCCCTGAAACTGCCCAAGGATATCTGCATGGGGGCAATGCGTGTCACAATGACCGGAAACAGGGAGGCGTGGATTGAGAACTATCGTGGCATTCTGGAGTACACGGGGCAGATGATCCTGCTGCAGGGGAAGACCTGCCAGGTCTGCTTCGAGGGGACAGGGCTCTGCATAGACTACTATACCAATGAGGATATGAAGATCAGCGGGTGTATCTCCTGTGTCCGCTATATCTGAAAGGGAAGCGAGGGAATGCCATGATAGAGTTTTTAAAGTATCTCCGGGGATATCTGCGGATACGTGTATGGGGATTTTCGCCGGAGCGGTTTATGAATCTGTGCAGCAACAAGGATATCCTTTTGTGGGACATTGTGCGGGATGGGGAAGTCTATTACATGAATATCACCCTGAAGGGATTTTACAGGCTTCGTCCCATTGCGAAGAAGACTGGAACAAGGGTAGCCATATTGCAGCGATATGGACTGCCTTTTTTTCTGCCCAGGCTTTTGAAGAGGAAGGTTTTTCTGGCGGGACTGTTTCTGACCGTGGCCTTCTGGATCTGGTCGTCCACCCATATCTGGGATATTGAGCTGGAGGGCAATTATCAGATCACCCAGGATGTGTTCAACGATTTCCTGAGGGAAAATCAGGTGTCGGAGGGAATGCGGAAGGAACTGCTGGATATTGAAACGCTGGAAAAGGAGATACGCAGGCAGTTTCCCCAGGTGACCTGGGCTTCCGCAAAGCTGGAGGGAACGCGGCTGCGGATTTCCATCAAGGAAAATGACGCCCCCATCATCACGGATACCAGGGAACGGCCGGCCGGAGCCGATCTGATGTCCCAGTACGCGGGAACCGTGGTTTCCGTTATGGTGCGCAGCGGCGTTCCCGCTGTGGCGGCGGGGGATGTGGTGGAGGCAGGAACCGTGCTGGTGGAGGGCAGGGTGCCGGTCTACAATGATGACAGCACGGTGCGGGAATACATCTATGTGGACGCGGACGCGGATGTGGTCCTGGAGCATACGTTACAGTTTACGGATTCACTGCCCCTGGACTACATAGAAAAAGAGTATACCGGCAGGGAAGAGCAGAGATACTATCTCAGACTGGGGGAGAAGGAGTGGAAGCTGCCGGAAGACAGGCCGTTCCTGGTCTATGACAGTGTGATCAGGGAGAGCCGCACACTGCTGTTCCAGAAGCTTTCGATCCCTGTCTTCCTGGGCAGCTGCACCCACAGGGAATATCAGAATGTGGAGTATGAATACACGCTGGATGAGGCAAAAATACTGTTAAATCAAAAAATTTCCGAATATATTGAAAGTTTAGAGGAAAAAGGGGTACAAATTATTGAAAAAGATGTTAAAATAGATAGGAATGGAGATTCATGGGTTGTGAACGGGGAGTTCCTGGTGCAGGAACCGGTGGGAGTCAGGACTGCCATCGACAGGACGGAGACAGCGGAGTCGGGAGCGGAAACGGAACAGCCGGAGCAGACCCAATGAGGAATAAGGAATCTGAAAAGCAGCGGGATAAATCTGGTGATGGCAGATTCCTGGGGAAGCGCGTTGACTGACGCTTCCAGAAGTACTGTCAAGAAAACAAAAGAGCCGGGTGAGGAAAGTTATGAGTGATTCATTTACAATGCAGCTGGAGATGTCCTCCCAGCAGATGCAGAATATATTTGGCATGCAGGATGCCTATGTCAAGAAGATCGAGCGGGATTTCAATGTGGAGGTCGTGAACCGGAACGGCAGCGTGGTTGTCACAGGGCAGGAGACAATGGTGAGAAAGGCGGCCTCGGTGCTGGGGCAGCTTTCCATTCTCTCGGACAGAGGAAATGAAATTGAGGAGCAGAGCGTGGATTACGCTATTACAATGGGTATGGAAGAACAGGAAAAAGTGATCACGGAAATAGACGGCGACTGTATCTGTCACACGGTAAACGGCAAACCGATCAAGCCGAAGACGCTGGGACAGAAGGCGTATGTGGATGCCATCCGGAAAAATATGATCGTATTCGCTTTAGGACCGGCGGGCACGGGTAAAACCTATCTTGCCATGGCCATGGCGGTCATGGCCTTTAAAAACGAGGAGGTGGGCAGGATCATCCTTACCAGGCCCGCCATAGAGGCCGGGGAAAAGCTGGGTTTCCTGCCCGGCGACCTGCAAAGCAAGGTGGATCCTTACCTGAGGCCGCTGTACGACGCGCTGTACCAGATCATGGGCGCGGAGAATTTTGCGAAAAACATGGAGAAGGGTCTGATCGAGGTGGCGCCCCTGGCATACATGAGAGGGCGCACCCTGGACAATGCCTTCATTATTCTGGACGAGGCGCAGAATACCACGCCTGCGCAGATGAAGATGTTTCTGACCAGGATCGGGTTCGGCTCCAAGGTCATTGTCACCGGGGATGCCTCCCAGAAGGATCTGCCATCGGGGACAAAATCCGGTCTGGACGTGGCTGCAAGGGTGCTGGCAAGGATCGACGACATTGCCTTCTGTCAGCTGACGAGCAAGGACGTGGTGCGCCATCCCCTGGTACAGAAGATCGTAAAGGCTTATGACGACTATGAGATGAAGGAGAAACACAGAAGCAGACAAAAATATGGAAAGAAATAAGCGGAATAAAACGATATTGCTCATATTGACGGAACTGGGGATCATGGCGCTTGGGGGTGGCTGCGTCCTGCTGATCGGACTGATACGGCATACGGAGCCGGACAGGCTTCTCTCAAATCTGGTCATGACGGTGGCAGGGCTTGCAGTGATCGGGTTCCAGCTGCGCCAGGAGTATGTCAAGGGGAAGCTGGATTACAATAACGAGAAATATCCTTTCCGGTTCTGGCTTTGTGTCTGTATCGGACTGGCGATAGCGTTTGCCTGTGTGCTTCTGCCTGCGGCGGGCTGGCCCTTTCTCACCATCTTTGTGATGCTGGCGCTGTTCAGCAATCTGGGCACGGGAATCCTGGCGTCTTCCGTCTTACTGATGATCCCTGTGATCATCAGCGGCGTCTCCATGAATTATTTTGTGATGTATCTGATCAGCGGGTGCTTTGCGGCTGCTCTTTTTCAGCACCTGGAGATCGACTTTACGATAGGGCTTCCCCTTACCATGTCCATTCTCTGTCTGCTGGTCTGTGAGACCGCCAATGTGATACTGCTTGCCAATGCCAGGCCGGAGCTTGAGATGTTTCTGGTGCCGGCAGCCAATATCATAGTCAACAGCATTATGCTTGTGGGGGGGCTGAGACTGTTTTCCTCCATGGTGATCTATCAGTACAGGGTGAATTATCTGGAGATCAATGACACGGAGAATCCCACCCTTGTGAAATTCAAGGAAGAGTCCAGGGAGGATTATTTTATCAGCATCCATGCGGCTCATTTCTGTGACCTGATCTGTAAGGAGATAGGCATGGATGAAAATATGTTAAAGTGTGCGGCGCTCTATCACAGAATGGGGGACGAGCTGCCTAAAGTGATGGTGAGGAAGCATTTTCCGCCGAAGCTGAAAGAGATCCTGACGGAATACGGCACGGAAAAGCCGCCGAAGAATAAGGAGACAGCGATCCTGGCATGCTCGGACAAGGTAGTCTCCTCCATCACCCGCATGCTGCGTGAAAACGGGGACAAGCCCATAGACTATATGGCGTTCATTGACGATATGTTTAAAAAGCTGATAAACGACGGGTATTTCTGGCAGTGTGAAATCTCCATGAAGGAATATAAGGCCATGCATAAGATATTCAGGGAGGAGAAGCTGTATTATGACTTTTTGCGTTGAGAACGAGACCTGTACAGAGTTACCTTTTGACGTGGAAGCCGTGGGAAGGCTTGTATGTGAGGCGGCCCTTGCGTCGGAAGGCTGCCCTTTCGAGGCACAGGTGAACCTGGTCCTGACGGACAATGCGGGGATCAGGGAATTGAACAGACAATGCCGCGGGATTGACAGAGAGACGGATGTCCTTTCCTTTCCCAGCCTGGAGTTCGGACAGGAGGGTGTATTTGAAATCCCTGAGGGGGCGGAGGCTGACTGCTTTGACCCCGATACGGGGGAGCTGGTGCTGGGGGATATCATGATCTCCGTGGATAAGGTGCGGGAGCAGGCGGAAAGCTATGGCCACAGCACAAAGAGGGAATTTGCGTTTCTGGTGGCGCACAGTATGCTGCATTTGTGCGGCTACGATCACATGGAGCCAGAGGAAGCGGAAGTTATGGAGCAGAAGCAGGAGGAACTGCTGACGGGGCTGGGGATTACCAGGGACTGACTTTGGAAAAGCTTACCCATGCACAATGCACAGACTGCGCGTGGGCGCCTGCACACAGGGTGTGATCTGCGAATTGCTGCATGAGCGGAGCTGTTACAGATTTTGAGGGACATCAGATGAATTCACATGAGATAAAGAGACGGAAGATACAGGGGGCGGCCCATATCATTTCCCTGGTCACGATCCTGCTTATTGGCAGGAAGACAGGGGATAACGGTGTGGCATATATTGCGGCGGCGGTGCTGGCAGTTGCTTTCCTATGGTCGCTGTACAGCGGTTACACGGCGGATGTCCTGGGCAAGCTTCTCAGGGTCCGCATTGCCAAGGGACAGTACAGGAGCGCGGCGAAAATGCGCCGCAATATCATGATATTTCAGCTGGCCGCAGGGCTGGCGGGTACGGCTGTGCTTTTTTTGGGGGCGGGGTTTATCGCGAGAAAGCTGTTTCATGTGCAGTACAGCGCATATCTGATCATGCTTTTGTGTCCGGCCTTGGTTCTGCGGGGCATCTCCGCTGTCCTTATGGGGTTTTGCCAGGGGGAGAGCTCGGAACTGCCCACGGCGGCAGCCTGTGTTATCCGCCAGGTTCTGATACTGGTATTCAGCCTGATTTTCTGCCGTTCCCTGGGAAGCTACGGGGAAAAGGTGGGGAGACTGCTGGTGCAGGCTGATTTCGCGTCCATGCACACGGCGGCGGGCTTTTGTATCGCGGTGGACGTAAGCGAGATCCTCGTGATCCTGTTCCTGCTGGTGGTCAGGAGGATCGGCAGGTCCTCCGGGAGGAAAGAGCAGCTGGAGGGGCTGCGCGCCACGGATTCCTTCCCGGGGGCGGTACAGAGCTTTACCGTCAACAGGGCGCCCGGCTTTGCCATTCAGCTTCTGCTTCTGCTGCCTGTCATTTCAGGGCTTCTGTTTTTTGGAAAGAGCGCGGCGGACTGGGAAAAGGGAATGCTGGAATACGGCGCATATTTTGGAAAATATCTGGCGGTGGTCCTGCTGATGATCTTATTGGCGGCGGGGGCTTTTATTCAGATATGCAGCAGGACGGTGATCACGCTTCGGAAGGGAGAGCCACGGCTGGCAAGGGTGGTCTTTCAGAGCGGTGTCCATATCGCAGTGATCCATTCCCTGTTTCTGGCGGCTTTTCTGGCGGTGATGGCAGACCAGGCGGCGGAGCTTCTCGACCCGGAGAACAGTGCGCTGGTGGTGAAGCTGTTCCACGGCGGGGCTTTGATGATCCCTTTTGCGGTGCTGGCTTTCTACTTTGCCAGGTTTTTGATGCTGACAGGGAAGAATCTTCTGGTTTTGGGCGCGCTCGTTATTTCCGACCTTCTGTATGTGCTGAGTATGACCTTGTTCCTGAATGTGTGGAAAGCCGGTATCCTGGCCCTGATTTATGCGGGGATCATGGGCAGCGCGGTCTGCTGCGTCCTGCTGGGAATCATCACCTACAAGCAGCTGAGGGTCGGTGACCTGTGGCTTCAGATCTTTATTATTCCGGCTGGAGCCGCCTGCATCACGGGAGTATTGTGTATGCTGCTCTCCCGGCTGATCTCCCCTCATCTTGGAAACGCAGTGACGCTGATCGTCTGCGGTGCGCTTTCGGCGGTAGTGTACTGGGGACTTCTGCTGTTGGCCAGGAATTTCAGTGAGCAGGAGCTGGAAAATATTCCCGGAGGAAAATGGATCATATCCTTTGGGCAGATGCTTCATCTTTTATAAAAGCGTTGTATAAAACGACAGAAAAAAGCTGATACTGATTGCAAAGCCGCTGAAACGGCGGTAAGAGAGAAGGTTTGAAGAGACTTTTCAAGCTTTTTGCTTAAAGCGGTATCGCAGGCAGGAACCTGCGATATGCAGGGGTGCAAACATGAAATTTGTAAAAGGTATCAGCTTGTATTTTATATATCCCATGGTAATGCTCTGTATCGGTTTTTATGGTGGCGTGGTGTCCAGCCATTTTTTTTATCCGGGAGAGCAGACCCCCGGAGCCGGCGAAAACGATGTTCCGTCCGGGGAACCCATCCTGGGGGAACCTGTGGAACTGCAGGAAAACCTGGACTACGGTGTGGCGGAGGAGCTTCGGGAGGAAGAGGAGCTCTCTGCCTCGGAGGAGGAGCTTCTGAGGGAGGCGGCTGCCGCCTCTGAAACGCTTTCCGCGGATACGGAGTATGTGCTGGAGGAGACCAATATTCTGGATCAGTCCGTGGTGCAGACTACATGGCGCCTGCCCTCCCAGTACATGGGGATGAACCGGAAGGAGTTTCTGGAGGCCATGGAACTGTATGAGGCACATCCGCCCCTGTCGGAGAGGGAGAGGGGATTTGTGGGGCTGGAGGTCCTTTCCTTTTCCAGGGAGAGGGTGGTGGTGCGGATGAATTATCGTTATGTGCAGCCCAGCGCAAGCTTCTATCTGGCGGTTTATGACAATGAGGTAGTGGTCTATCTGGAGGACAGGCAGACGATCTATATTAATACGGAGATTCCGCTGTCCTCTTTGCCGGAGGAACTGCAGCAGGAGATCATACAGATGATGTGGATGCCTGATGAGGAGAGTTTGTATCACTTTTTGGAGAGTTATTCCAGTTAGGAACTGTCAAAGAATTAATCTTTACATCTCGTTCACGTTGCGGGAAATGTCCCTGCCGCTCCGCGCCTGTCTCCTGGAAGGATATCGTTGCATTAATTGCACACGGAAACTCAGGGGAAGAAATGCTTCAGAAATAAATGAGAGGAGTAGGGAAATGAAAAGGACAGTTGGAATCATAGGCGGCGGCGCGGCGGGAATGATGGCGGCGGTCACGGCGGCCAGGCAGGGCGCGTCAGTGACGATCCTGGAAGGGAATGACCGCGTGGGGAAGAAGATCCTGTCCACAGGCAATGGGAAGTGTAACCTGGGAAACAGGAAGCTGGATCTGGAGGAGTATTATACGGGACAGCCCGGTCGGCTGAAGGAGTGCCTGGAACGGTTTGGGACGGAGGATACGATTGCCTTTTTTCAGGGGATCGGATTGCTTTTAAAAGAGAAGAACGGTTATCTTTATCCTGCCTGTGAGCAGGCTTCGGCAGTGCTGGATGTGCTTCGGTTCGAACTGGCGGCACTGGGTGTCCATGTGATCACCGGATGTAAGGTGAAGAAGATCCTGCCCGGGCAGAAGGGCGGGCAGATCACAGTACATAGTGAGGGGCAGCGCTTTTGCTTTGACAGCGTGGTGATTGCCTGCGGGGGAAAGGCGGCGCCTAAGACAGGCTCGGACGGAAGCGGTTTTCGGTTGGCGGAGCAGATAGGACATAAGCTACAGCCCACGGTTCCGGCGCTGGTGCAGTTAAGGTGCAGCGAGCCTTATCTGAAAGCGGTGTCAGGCGTGCGGGCGGACGCCATGGTCAGGGTCTGGGACGGCGGCAGGTGCGTCGCCTGTGAGCGGGGGGAACTGCAATTGACGGATTACGGGATTTCAGGGATTCCGGTCTTTCAGCTCAGCAGGCAGGTGAATTACATATTGCGGAGGCAGAAGGAAGTAGAGGTAACGGTGGATTTCCTGCCCGATTATGGGAAGAAGGAATATGAGGTGTTGCAGACGGGCAGGAAGCTGCTGCAGAATGACAGGACAGTGGAGGAATTTTTTACGGGAATGCTCCATAAAAAGCTGATGCAGCAGTTTGTGAAGATGGCAGGGCTGAAGCCGGGGGAATCCGCGGGTGCGGCGGATGAAAATGCCATGAAAGAGGTTTACAGGCTGTGCCGGGAATGGAAGCTTCATGTGAACGGGCATCATTCCTATGACAATGCGCAGGTGTGTGCGGGCGGGGTGCCTCTGGATCAGGTGACGGAGAATCTGGAATCCCTCAGGGCGCCGGGGGTGTACTTTGCCGGGGAGATCCTGGATGTGGACGGAAAATGCGGCGGCTATAACCTGCAATGGGCATGGTGCAGCGGTTATCTGGCGGGAAAAGCGGCGGCAGATCCGCAGGGAGGTTAGTGTGTTACGGTTGAATCAGGTTAAGGTAAAGGCAGGTCATACGGAGAGGGAGCTGCGAAAGAAGGCGGCGGATATGCTCCGCATTCCGGCGGGGGAGATCCGCTCCCTCACCATTGTGCGTCAGTCTATTGACGCCAGGAAGAAGCCGGAAATCTTTTACAGCTATACACTGGATGTGGAGGTGCCGGGGGAGGAAAAGCTTTTGCGGAGGCTTAAGGGCAGGCTGCAGATTGCCAGGGCGGATATGGTAAAGTACCGTTTCCCGGAGCCGGGGACGAGGAAACCGGAGCATCCTCCCGTGATCGTGGGGATGGGACCGGCGGGACTCTTCT
The DNA here is from genome assembly GCA_948473115.1 of uncultured Lachnospiraceae bacterium. Taxonomy (GTDB): domain Bacteria; phylum Bacillota; class Clostridia; order Lachnospirales; family Lachnospiraceae; genus Acetatifactor. The sequence goes on from CAOKWI010000019.1 coordinate 59,690, forward strand.
GCGGCTATTATCTGGCCCTGCACGGCTATCGCCCTGTCTTGCTGGAGAGAGGGAAATGCGTGGAGGAAAGGCAGAAGGATGTGGAGCGTTTCTGGGAGACGGGGATTCTGGATCCCGCATCCAATGTGCAGTTCGGTGAGGGCGGTGCCGGGACCTTTTCCGACGGCAAGCTGAATACCCTGGTAAAGGATAAGGACGGGCGCAACAGGGAGGTATTGGAAACCTTTGTGAGGTTTGGGGCGAAGGAAAGTATCTGTTATGAGGCAAAGCCTCATATCGGTACGGATGTCCTACGCGGCATTGTCAGGAACATGAGACGAGAGATCCTTGCGCTGGGCGGCCAGGTGCGGTTTGAGAGCCAGGTGACGGAGGTACATATTCAGGAGAGGCATGTCACCGGCGTGGTGATAAACGGGGAGGAATTTCTGCCCTGCGGGCAGCTGGTGCTGGCCATCGGGCACAGCGCGAGGGATACTTTCCAGATGCTCTATGAAAAACAGGTGCCCATGGAGGCGAAGGATTTCGCGGTGGGGCTCAGGGTGGAGCATCCCCAGTCCATGATCAATGAGAGCCAGTATGGAAGGGCGGGGGCAGGAGATACGACATCCGGGGAAAGGGAAGCGGAGACGGAAAATGCGGCGCCCGGGGAAGGAAAAGCAGAGACGGGGGACGCGGTGCCCGGGGAAGGGAAAGCAGAGACGGGGGACGCGGTGCCCGGGGAAGGGAAAGCAGAGCAGGGACATGCGGCGCCCGGGGAGGATGCGGCGGAGAGCGTCGGTCTGGGCGCTGCGGCTTATAAGGTGGCGGCGAAGGCTTCCAGCGGCAGGGGCGTCTACTCTTTCTGTATGTGTCCCGGAGGGTATGTGGTCAATGCTTCCTCTGAACCGGGTATGACGGCGGTCAACGGCATGAGCTACAGCGGCAGGGATGGCAGGAATGCCAACAGTGCCATTATCGTTTCCGTGTCCCGGTCGGATTTTGGCAGCGCACATCCTCTTGCGGGAGTGGAATTTCAGAGGAGTCTGGAAAGGCGCGCTTATGAGCTGGGCGGGGGGAAGATCCCGGCACAGCGGTATGGGGCTTTTAGGAAAGCGGTGGAGGCGGGAAAGAAGGCGCCTGGGGGAACGGAAGGCGAAGCGGAGAGAAACAGGACCGCTGATGTGAAAGCGGCAGGGGAGCATACGGATTCCATGCCTGACAGCCCATTACAACCCCAGTGCAAGGGCATGTTCTGCTGGACGGATGTGAGCCGGATCCTTCCCGGGGAATGCAATGAAGCGTTTGTGGAGGGCATGGAAGCTTTCGGCAGACAGATCCGGGGGTTTGACAGGGAGGATGCCATACTGCTGGGGGTGGAGAGCAGGACTTCCTCCCCGGTCCGCATCGGAAGGGACGAAACATTACAGTCGGAGATCAGGGGCTTGTATCCCTGCGGTGAGGGAGCGGGCTACGCGGGAGGCATTACCTCCGCCGCCATGGACGGGCTGAGGGCAGCGGAGGCCATTGCGGCGGAATTCAGTCCTGAAAAGAATTGATTGATGAAGCCGTTGACAGGTGATATACTGTTAAAGATGAACGAGATGCCGTATGGCTGAACTGTTACGATGAATCAGATATGGAGAAAGAAATGAGTGACTTGAGAGAACTGATCAGGGATAAAAAGCGGATCGTGGTAAAGATAGGCTCTTCCTCCCTGACCCATAAGGAGACGGGTGATATAGATTATATACGCATGGAGAAGCTGGTGCGGGAACTCAGCGATATCAGGAACCAGGGCAAAGAGGTGATCCTGGTCTCCTCCGGCGCGATTGCGGCGGGAAAGAATGCCATGCATCTGAAGGAGATACAGGCGGAGAGCCAGGCGGAGGCCATGGCGGTAAAGCAGGCATGCTCGGCGGTGGGGCAGGCGCGGCTGATGATGACATATCAGAGGTTATTTTCGGAGTATAACCAGATAGCGGGACAGATCCTGATGACCAAAAACACCATTGTTGACAATCTGAACCGCTATAATGCCCACAATACCTTTTCCCAGCTGCTGAAATTTGGGGTTATCCCCATTGTAAACGAAAACGATACCATCGCCACTTATGAGATCGAGATAGGGGATAACGACACCCTGTCGGCCATTGTGGCGGCGCTGGTGGGGGCTGACCTTCTGATTCTGCTCTCGGATATCGACGGTCTGTACACGGACGACCCCAGAAAGAATCCGGAGGCGGAATTTGTCGAGCAGGTGGATGAACTGACGGACGAGTATCTGGATATGGGCAAGGGAAGCACAGGAAGCAGTGTGGGCACCGGCGGCATGAACACAAAGCTGATCGCGGCGGAGATCGCCACCAGGTCAGGGGCGGACATGATCATTGCCAACAGCAGGGATATCGGTGTGCTGCACATGATACTTGCGGGGGAGCACGAGGGTACGCTGTTTGTGGCACATGAGGATGAGAACTTTGATCTGCCGGATTTTGTGCAGAATCTTCACAACGATTGAGACGGCATGCAGGAAAAAGAGTCAAAAAAGAGTCCAATGGAAAAGAATATGACAGACAGGGAAACAAAATCCGGGATCCGCAGCAGGATTTTAAAGATCAGGAATGCCCTTACGGAAGAGGAGCGCAGCCGTGCGGCCTGTCTGCTGACGGAACGGATCCTGGGGCATCCGTGGTACTGTCTGTCGGATACGATCCTCTGTTATGCGGATTATGGCAGTGAGATCAGCACCGGAGAACTGATTGGGGAAGCGCTGGCGGCAGGGAAAAAGGTTTTTCTGCCCAGGGTGGAGGGAGACAGCATGACCTTCTACCGCATTGGCGGTCTCTCGGAGCTGGTGCGGGGATATAAGGGCATTCCGGAGCCCGTGGAAAACGGGGAATGCTACCGCGGCGGGGAGCAGGCGGCGGAAAGGACATTGCTGCTGATGCCGGGTGTGGCATTTGACAGGAACAGGAACCGTATCGGATATGGAAAGGGCTTTTACGACCGGTTCCTGGCGGAGCATCCTGAGTTACAGCAGCGCTCCGTCGGGATTGGCTATCTCTGCCAGCTGGTGGAGGAGCTTCCGGCGGAGGAGACGGACATCAGGCCCTGCCAGATCATATGTGTGTGAAAAGTGTATTTGAGGAGGAAAATATATGACAGATTTACAGGAAATGGGACGGCGCGCGGCAGCCACAAAGGCACAGCTGAACCGGCTGACGGCGGCGGAAAAGGATCGGGCACTGCTTGCGGCGGCGGATGCGCTGTGCAGTCATTGTGAGGAGATCCTGGAAGCCAACCGGGCGGATATGGAAGCGGCCGTGAAGAACGGCATGAAGGAGGGATTACAGGATCGCCTGAAGCTGACGCAGGACAGGGTGCGTGCCATGGCGGAGGGATTACGGCAGGTGGCGGAGCTTCCCGACTGCATCGGCGAGGTGATGGAGGAATTTGACCGCCCTAACGGCATGCATTTGAGGAAAGTGCGTGTCCCCATGGGAGTCATTGGCATTATATACGAGGCGAGACCCAACGTGACCGCGGATGCCTTCGGATTGTGCTTTAAGACAGGCAATGCCGTGATACTGAAAGGGGGCAGCGACGCCCTGCATTCCAACCTTGCCATTGTGAAGGTACTCAGGGCGGCATTGGAGCAGAGCGGGATCCCTGCGGATGTCCTGCAGCTGATCGCGGATACGGACCGCAGTGTGACGGTGGAATTTATGAAACTGAAACAGTATGTTGACCTGCTGATCCCCCGGGGAAGCGCGGGACTGATCCGCAGCGTGGTTGAGAACAGCACCATTCCCGTGATCGAGACGGGAACGGGAAACTGTCATGTATATGTGGATAAGGCTGCGGATCTGGATATGGCGGCGCGGATTATTTATAATGCGAAGACACAGAGAATCGGGGTTTGTAATGCCTGCGAGTCGCTGGTGGTGCACCGGGATGTGAGGGAAGCCTTCCTGCCCAGGCTGGCGGAGATCCTGGCGCCGAAGAAGGTGGAGCTGCGGGGGGACGAGCGCATCAGGGAGATTCTGCCCGATTGTACCGCGGCCACGGAGGAGGATTACGGAACAGAGTACCTTGACTATATTTTGTCTTTAAAAACGGTGGACAGCCTGGAGGAAGCCATCGAACATGTGAACCGTTACAGCACCAGACATTCCGAATGCATTGTGACGGAGGACAGGACGGCGGCGGAGAAGTTTTTAAATGAGATTGATGCTGCCTGTGTCTATTGGAATGTTTCCACCCGGTTCACGGACGGCTATGAGTTTGGCTTTGGGGCGGAGATCGGCATCAGTACCCAGAAACTCCATGCGAGAGGTCCCATGGGACTGAAAGAACTGACTTCCTATAAGTATACGATAGAAGGGACCGGACAGGTGCGGGGATAGGAGCTCAGTGGAATGCCGGTTTTCAGCCATACTTTGAGTTTGTAACAATTCAGCCCTGATCGCACCAGGCGGTTTGGGGGGGAGGGACGGCGGCGACGTGCTGTCCTGTCCTATGCGGACGGGGCAACGCGGATCTG
>CAOKWI010000020.1 GCA_948473115.1 uncultured Lachnospiraceae bacterium
GACAAACGGTTTTCAAGACCGCCTCGTTATGACCACTTCGATATCTCTCCAAGCGTGCCGCTATCTCAGCGGCAAAAATTATTCTAGCAAAAAGAGAATGTAATGTCAACAACTTTTTTCATATTTTTGCCTGATTTATTTCGTTTCCAGAAAATCATACCATTTACCCTATGCAGGAAACATCTCAGTTACACCCCGATACAGGTCATACGCGTCACTTTACTGTACCGTTGCGCCAAAGGGCATGAGCGCCAGCTTGGCCAGTTTAAACTGCTGCAGCCCAAAAGGAATACCGATCACGGTGATACAGAGAACGATGCCTATGGCCAGATGCTCCACTGCAAGAGGCAGACCGGAAACCACCAGCCAGATCACGTTCAGAATCAAAGATCCCGCACCGCCTCCATAAGTCACCTCCTTGCCAAAGGGAAAGAAACTCAGTCCTGCGAATTTAAAGCACTGTGTGCCTACCGGTATGCCCACGATGGTGATGCACCAGAGGACTCCGGCAAGGCACCAGCTCATTCCGCTGATGAACCCGCCGAAGACAAACCACAACAAATTGCCCAGACATCCCATATTATCTACCTCTCTTCCGTTCCTGCCGTGCCCCGGGCAATCCCGCCGTATCGTCCCCCGTCACAATCCCGCCTCCGGCTTTACAGCATATTCTCAAACAATCCCGTCCAGAACCATCTCCCCGTAGATACCGCCGATCTCCTTCAGGCCTCTGGCAATCAGGGAGGAATACTTGACGGCTCCCTCATAGCGAAGATGGGTATTGTCATGGGATTCCTCGGGATGCTGGGGATATTCGCCGGCCTCAAAATACATATGCCATTTCCGGCTTGCCGTCTCGCCGGCTTCCTCCAGGGCATCACGGCTCATGGCATTCAGGTCTACCAGAGGCACGTTGCACGCTTCCGCCACCTGCTTCATGCCCTTTACATAATCACCATGCTCACCGGGACCAAGCTTATGCTCCTCCACGTAGCACCTGCGCTCCAGGGGCGTGATCAGCACGGGATATGCCTTGTGATCCCTGGCAACCCTGATGTAGGTCTTCAGGTTGTCCTGGAAAGAGCCGAAGGGCTCCGTGTATCGGGTCGGGTCATTGATCTTCTCGTCATTATGGCCAAACTGGATAAACAGGAAATCCCCCTCTCCAATCCGCTCTTCGATCACCGCAAGCCGGCCCTCATCCATGAAGCTTTTCGTGCTTCTGCCGTTCTTCGCGTGGTTCTCAACCGTGTACCCCTCCTTCAGGAAAAAAGGAAACACCTGGCCGATGCCGTTCTGCGGATATGTGGTGTAATCGTTGGTCTGTACCGTGGAATCCCCTGCCCAGTAAATTTTGTTCATCTCATTGTCCCTCGTCTTTCTGTTTGTTCCATATATGATACAAATACATATGCCATATCATTTTATATAAATTTATATGTCATGTCATTTTGACCTCGCGGCATTCGCCAACTGTCCATACCAGCAACGGCACATAGTCAACACAGTTGACTTGGCTCATTGCCCGCGGGAATAATTGTTACTGTTTTTCAGGAACCCTTCCGCCGTGCTGAGATCCTCCGGCGTGGTAATCTTAATATTCTCATAAGACCCAAAAATCAGCCTTACCTTGTGATCCGTAAACAATTCCACCACACTGGCATCATCTGTCACAGGGGAGCATTGTCCAATTCTTCCCTGCATTCCTGCGCCCTGTGCGCCTGCATTGGCTCCCCTTGCGCCCTGCGCATTTGAACTTTCCCTGTCTGTATCCTCACTGCCCGACCGTGAAAGTTCCTTCTCCAGTTCCCCATACGCGGCAGTGATCAGCTTCGTGTCAAAGACCTGGGGTGTCTGTATATTCCATACCCGCCGTCTGTCCGGTGTGGTGACAGCAAAGCCTTCCTCATCCGCGATCTTGATGGTGTCCTTGGAGGGAACCGCCGCCACACAGGCGCCATACCGCTGCACGGCCTCATAGGTGTTCCGCAGGATTTCCTCTGAGAGAAAAGGCCTCGCCCCATCATGAATGAACACATAGCCATCCTCATTGGGCACAGGCTGCCTGCACTCCACAATATATCTCATGGCATTGCACACGGAGGCGTAGCGCTCATCTCCTCCGGCAATAACACTTGTTACCTTTTTGAATCCATACCTCTCGACGATATCCCGGCGCACAAAGGAAATATCCGCTTCTCCCGTGACCAGGATACAGTCATCTATGATTTCCGACTGTTCCACGGCCTGGAGGGAGTACCAGACCAGCGGCTTTCCCGCCAGTTCCATAAACTGCTTTGCCGTGGCCGCATGCATGCGTCTGCCGCTCCCCGCCGCCAGCACCACCGCAGTGCAGCGCTTTTTCATTGTATCCATAATATCACTCACTCCATCATGCCGGGAAATGCTGTTTCCGGCGGATGCACACAGGTCTCCGGTCAAACGGGTCTGATTTGGGAAGCCGCTTCACGGCATGAATCCAACATGGAAGCCGTTCCTCCTCAAAGCTTCAGGTTCGGCACCGCGTTCAGGTCATACCCATGGCGGACGCCCTTCACATATTCGTAATATCCCGCAGCCCCGATCATGGCCGCATTGTCCGTACAGTACACAGGGGAGGGGTGATAAAATGTAATCCCCCTTTCAGCGCATTCCTTCTCAAATGCCTCCCGCAGGGAAGTGTTGGAGGCAACGCCTCCTGCGATTGCAAATTTGTCAAACCCGTACTCCTTTACCGCATGAAGGGAGTGTTCCACCAGCACGTCGATCACCGCCTTCTGGAAGGATGCCGCCACATCCGCCTGATTGATCTCTTCCCCTTTCATCCGGCAGGAGTTGAGATAATTCAGGACCGCCGATTTCAGGCCGCTGAAGCTGAAATCATACTCGTTTTCCCCCACCTTTGCCCTGGGAAAAGGAATGGCGTCAGGATTTCCTTCTTTGGACAACTTATCTATCTTGGGTCCTCCGGGATATCCCAGGCCGATGGCTCGGGCAACTTTGTCAAAAGCTTCCCCCGCGGCGTCGTCCCTCGTCCTGCCGATGATCTCATACTCGCCGTAATCCCTGACCACCACCAGATGGGAATGGCCGCCGGAGGCCACAAGGCAGACAAAAGGAGGCTCCAGTTCCCGGTATTCGATATAGTTGGCGCTGATATGACCGCTGATATGGTGCACGCCGATCAGAGGGATCCCGGTGGCAAAGCTGATGGCCTTGGCCTCCGACACCCCTACCAACAGGGCACCCACCAGGCCGGGGCCATAGGTAACCGCAATCGCCGTGATATCCCGAAGTGCTACGCCTGCCTCCTCCAAGGCACCCTCAACGACCTGATTGATCTTCTCAATGTGTTTCCTGGACGCGATCTCCGGCACAACGCCTCCGTATTTCGTGTGTAATGCAATCTGTGTATAAATAATATTTGACAGCACCTCCCTGCCGTTCTTCACGACAGAAGCTGCTGTCTCATCGCAGGATGTCTCGATAGCCAATATCAGGACATCCTCCCTGTTCTGCTGTTCCAAGGGCAAATTCCTCACATTCTTTACAGTTCCTTATTGGGGATTTACGTGATCCGCCAGATCCCAGCCATATATCTTCCACCGTCTGTCCGCGTCCCGGCGCAGCAGGAAAATCTGCCTTGTCTGCTTGGTGGTGGAGCCTTCCGTCACATTGTAGCCGCAATAGATCCTGGCAAATTCAAAACCGTCTTCCTCGAAAAAATCCACATTGGTGCTGGCCGCCACGGACACAGCGGTGATAATACGCTTATGATCCTTATAGTCCTTGATCTCCTCCTTTAATGACAGGATATGTACACCCAGTTCATTGTTGGCAAGCAGATCCTCATCATAGAGTTCCCTGGCCCTGTTAGCCAACGCCTCAATCTCATCATCCGAGCAGTTTTCATTATAAAAACACTTCTGGATCTCATTGTAATATTTCAGCAGTTCCTTGGGAGTTGGCGGATAATCATACGCCATGTCACGGCTCAGCACCTTTTCCACATTTGTCATGGAAGCACTGTCCGCAATGCTTCGGGATCTGTTGGCCAGGTAAGCGTAAACCCCTACCACGCCTACGATCAGTATGATCAGTACAATGGTGATTCTCACTGTGGATTTTTTCATAGGAACCCCTTCTTTCATTACTTTACCCTATTTTCAAAAGTATATCGCTTCACTCTTCCTCAAAGTTGAGCTCTACCGTCCTGCCATCCCTCGCCGCCACAGCAGCCGGAAAAATTTTTCTGACTTCCCCCATATATTGTTCCGGATGAAGCAGGGACGGACTGTAATGAGTCAGCCACAGTTCCGGCACCTGCGCCTTACGGGCGACCTGCGCCGCCTCATACATGGTCATATGCTTATGCTCCCGCGCTTTGGCCAGCTTCTCCGGTTCACCGTACATTCCCTCCAGGATCAGCAGGTCCGAACCCACCGCGTTGGAAACAATGGAATCCGCAGGCCTGGTGTCCGTGCTGTAGGTTACTTTCAGACCCTTCCTCGCCTGCCCCAAAACCATATCGGGAGTATAGGTCTTCCCCTCTTCCTCTATGCGTTCCCCCTTCTGAAGCCTGCTCCAGAGCTTCATGGGAATTTCCTGTTCCAAAGCCCTGGCTTTGTCAAACTTTCCGGTTCGTTCCACGATCATGCTATATCCATAGCATACCACATTATGGTTCACCTTGAAAGCCTTAATCTGAAATCCATCAAAAGAAAATGTCTGTTCGCTCTCCGCTATCTCCATGCACCTCACCTCAAAGGGCAGTTCCGGTGCAATGATCCGCAGGGAACCGACCACCCTGGCCAGTCCCCTGGGACCGATCAGCAGCAACGGCTCTGTGCGCTCCGCGTTGCCCATGGTCAACAGCATACCGGGAAGTCCGCTGATGTGGTCAGCATGGAAATGGGTAAAGCAGATGATATCAATGGGCTTAGGGCTCCAGCCTTTTTCCCTGAGGGCGATCTGGGTTCCTTCCCCGCAGTCGATCAATATGCTCTTTCCGTTATACCGGAGCATCAGCGAAGTGAGCCACCGGTAAGGAAGGGGCATCATGCCGCCCGTTCCCAGCAGACTAACATCCAACATCTTTCTTCTCCTATTCCAGTTCCGTTTCTCCACTCCTGCGCCCCCTGCTCTGAAAGAAATTCCATCAGCACAAACCGCTGCTGGTAATTTCTTTCGGGCGCTTCCGTTCCGAAACTGTTTTATTTATTCCAGTTCCGTTTCTTCTTACACTTCCCGCCATGCCGCCTTCGGCGGCACAAACATTCAATAAGAAGAATGCCCGTTCCTGGCATTCTTCAGTGTGAAGAAGCTCTGCGCTGCAGAGCGTGAAATCACTTAGCGAGGTCTTTTCGAGCCTAGTACATCATTGCATTAATTCCTGAGTAATCAGCACTCGCTGTTCACGTCATTGCTGCGTTGTTGTCGGTCAACGATGCCACCGCATCGCCTCCCTCCGCCGCCTTGCACTGACGCAAACATCAAGCACTTATTACTTCAGGATTAATGCAACGATGTACTAGTGATTTCCTTCACACTTTTACAGCAGTTCCGTCTCTTCATCAATCTCCGCAGGCACCGCAAACCGGGCAATCATCTTATCAAAACATTCCTCGCAGAGATCAAAATGGAAATTTTTTCCATCTTTCTGGCTAAAATATCCAAAAACAGCATCCGCCGTAAAGCATCCTTCTTTCAGATATCCGTTTTCAACCTTCAATTCCCTGCCGCACTGATTGCATAACACCCGTGTCAAAACCTGTTCCTGTCCAACCTGATATTTACGCATTTTATCCTCCGCCTTTTCTCCTTACAAACATGGCCATGATCCCGCCATGCCAACAAGTTACATGGTTATTGTACAGGATTTTATCGAATTATGCGTTGGTAATTGCTGTTATCTCTTCCACATGATCACTGCGTCCTCCGTGGGCTTTTCGTAAAACCCCGGGCGGATTCCCTCTGACACGAATCCCAGCATCTCATACAGATGGATCGCCGCTGCATTGCTGACCCTTACTTCCAGGGTAAAGGCCGTGATGCCCGCTTCCCCGCCCATCCTGATCAGCTCCTCCAGCATGGCCCGGGCAATGCCGCGGTTGCGGAACCGTTCCGCCACCACCACATTGTCAATATTGCCCTCCCGACAGATATTCGTCATGCCGCAGCAGCCGGCCACTTCCCCCTCCGCCAGCGCCACCAGGTAAATACAGTAATCCCTGTCCAGAAGAGCCCGAAAGTCCTGCGGCGACCAGGGCATACTAAAGCTTTCCGCCTCAATGCGGCTCAGAGGTTCAATATCTTCCTCCTGAAGTTTTCTGATTTCTTTCTGTAATGTTTCACTTGCCATTTTGATCCTTACTCTCAGAAATACACTGCCCCAAACGTTTCCCCGAAAATCCGTTTCTTTCATTTGCAGCTGGTTCCTTATGCTCCGCTTCCCGCTCCGCCTGGCTCTTCCTCAAATATACCGGCTGATGTGCGGCCGCCTCCACCGTCTTTCCACAGGCATAATATACCGCGCCCAAAGCCGCCACACTGGCCGCTCTCTGTCTGTTACAGCCCGCGGGAGCCAGTCGGAAAGGTACCTTAATCTGCCCTTTTATCACCGGCAGGTAAACCGGCAATCCGTCTCCCAGAAAGATCACTTCTCTTTGCAGGGCGTTTATTTTACAAATCAGTTCCACGATATCTATCGGCACTTGTCCTATCACAGTTGAGAGCCGGAAGTCCGCACCCTCCGCCCGAAATTCATAGGCCGCGGCATAGACCTGATTCCGGCGGGCATCCATCAGGGGACAGACCAGACAGTCCGTTCCCCACAGGTTCCACGCCAGCCCCTCCAGCGTCGGCACCTCCACGACAGGCCTGTCCAGGGCAAGTCCCAGTCCCTTCGCCGTGGCAGAACCGATCCGCAGTCCGGTAAAGGAACCCGGGCCTGAAGCAACGGCAATGGCATCTATGGTTTCCATATCCAGTTCTATCATGTTCCGGAGCTCCTCCAGCATGGGAAGGAGCGTCTGGGAATGTGTCTTTTTATAATCAGTAGTGTATTCCGCCAGCAGCACGTCATTTTCCACGACGGCGACGCTCGCCACCAGTCCGGAACTGTCCAAACCTAAAATTTTCATATACATACCCTTGCGTGCTTCAGCACGCATACCAATCAATATTTGGAAGTTTACTTCCAAACTTCCTTGTGTGCTTCACACGCTCTCTATCGTAATGCGGCGGTAGTCAAAACCTTTCTCCAGGTCTTTCTCTATGGTGACCTTCCGGTATTTCTCCGGCAGAATCTCTTCGATCAGGTCAGCCCACTCGATCAGGCAGACGCCATCTCCGTAAAAGCAGTCCTCATACCCGATCTCGTCCATCTCCTCCACATCCGCGATCCGGTACACATCAAAATGATAAAAGGGAATCCTTCCATCCTCATAAATCTGCAATATGGTAAAGGTGGGACTGTTCACCGGTCCGGTCACGCCCAGCCCCGAAGCGAATCCCTGGGTAAAAACCGTTTTCCCCACTCCCAGATCCCCGATCAGGGTATAGACCTGCCCCGGGGCGCTTTCCTGTCCCAGCTTTCTCCCCAGCGCAAAAGTTTCCTCCGGAGCATTTGTTTCCATAACAATCGTTTCCATGCAATCCACCCCCATCTTTCATCCTCCCCGTCATGCCGTCTCCGGCAGCACAGACAATCCGTGAAACCAAAGCGCAAGGATCGCCTTGGGAAGAATTGCCGACCGGCAATTCTTCGAGGCGAAACTTAGATTTTCTTAGGTTGGGTTCTTTTCAACCTTAGAAATCTTTTCGCCTTTCACACGTTAGCCGCGGATCTTAACTTTGGCAGGGGGCATGTGGGTGGAGATCATCTCCACAACCGCCATTTTCTGATCTCCCAGCTGTCTCTTGGGAAAAATGGTGGCATTTACCCTGGAGGTATAGAGGATAATGCTTCTTCCGGTGGATACCGCCTTGTGCATATCCCCCCAGCCCTGCTTTGCCTCCGCCCCGCCCTGCGTGATGGTCAGCCCCTCATCGTCCAGTTTATAATGAAGTGTTTCTTTAAACGCTGGATTATTCAGGATCTGCTGCCTGCTCTTGATAAACAGGATCCAGGGCAGATACAGAAGCAGCGCCAGTCCGCCGATCAGGAAGATCCACTGGCCCTGCGCCAGCGCCACAATGATCATCACCGCCCCCAGTGCGCTCCCCAGTATCCCGGCGGAACTGTTGTAGGAGTGGCGCAGCATATAGTCGTACAGATCGCCTGCTTCAATTTTAATGTCTAACTCGATCATATTCCTTTCCCCTTCGAAACGGTATCCCCTGCAGCTTATCCAGTCATGTGCCTGATGGTTTCTTTCCGCTTCCCCGGGAACCGCGGAAAAACCTTCACAGTTACTTCGAAAAAGCGCCTGACTTTCCGGTAGGCGCTTTCCCTTTTCTCTATGCAATTTTACTCTATAAAACCTGAAAAAGCAAGTCTTTCTTACTCATGGCGCAATGCCTCGATGGGGCTCAGCTTCGCCGCTTTTCTGGCGGGATAGATACCAAAGAAAATGCCCACCGCCGAGGAGAAGAGGCTCGCCCCCAGCACCGTGCTCAGGTTCACCTTTGCGGTGAATCCTATCAGGGAGCAGACGCCGTAAGCGCCCGTCACGCCGATAAGGATGCCTATGATGCCGCCCAGCAGTGTGATGATGGCAGATTCCGACAGAAACTGCAGCAGAATAGAGTTCGTCCTGGCTCCCAGGGATTTACGGATACCGATCTCCCTGGTCCGCTCCGTCACAGACACCAGCATGATGTTCATGACGCCGATTCCGCCCACCAGCAGTGAGATAGCCGCCACAAACACCACGAATATGGTGATATAGCTGAGGATCTCATCCATCTGGCTCATATAGTCGTTAAAGTTTTCCACCGAGATCGCATTCATCCCGCGGACGTTATGCCTGTTTTCCATCAGCCGCACCGTGTCCTGGGCCACCTGATTCGCATATTCCGCGCTGTCTGCGATGATCAGCAGGTCACTGTTCTCAATCCAAAATCCATAGTGGGCAGTGAGAACCGAGAGCGGAGCCTCCATAGTCACAATATTGCTTCCCATCATACCTCCCAGCATGGAAGCATTGTCCTGCCGGATACCGATGATCGTAAACTCCTGTTCTTCACCATACAGCGCAAAGTCAAAGGTCATGCCGATCACATTGGTGGTTCCAAACAGTGTCTTCGCGCTACTTTCCGTAATGACACAGACCCTGTTCGCCGAATAATAATCATTCTCGTCAAAATAGCGTCCTTTGATCACCGGATCCTTGCTGGAATACTCCAGACCGGGCATACCGAAAGTCGCCGATGCAGTAAAGATCCCCTTCCGGCCAGACGCCGAACCCTGCCACCCGTAGTTCGGCGTAACAGCCTTTACATGGGGCACCTTCTCCAGGATCGCCTCGATATCTTCATCCGTAAAAGTCACGCTGATTCCCGAGTCATTATTGCCGTTGGAATAAATATAAAGCTGTCCGCCCGCCATATTGTTCAACTCATCATTGATACCGCCCTTGACGCCGTTACCAATGGAAATAATCATAATAACAGATGATATTCCAATGATGATACCAAGCATAGTCAAAATGGATCGACCTTTATTACTCCGTATGTTCATCAGGGCAATTTTAATATATTCCCATACCTGTGCCATACTAACCTCCTGTCACCCTATTGTGCGGGTATGACCGTCACAGGCATACCTTCCTCCAGGTTTGAATAGGACGTCACTATGATCACGTCTTCCTCCGTGATGCCTTCCAGCACCTCCGTATATGTATCGGTAGAAATCCCGCAGACAATGGGTTTCTTTACTACGATGCCGTTTTCCACCACGTACAGGAAATCGCCTTCCTTATCCGCATTGATGGCCTCCACCGGGATCATCAGGGTATTCTCCGCTTTCTTGGTGTACACAGTAAGCTTTGCGTCCATGCCCAGGATAATCCTGTCGTCAGGCGCCAGCAAATGTACTTCCACCCCTACCATGGGCGTATTGGACGTATTTATTTCCGCCATACGGTTGATTTTGCTGATCTCGCCCTCATAGACTGTCCCTGAAATGGTCACATCCACCTTCTGGCCGATCTCCAGCTTTTCCAGGTCGTACTTGGAGGCGGAGAAGATGACCTTCACATTCTCGCTGCTCTCCAGCGTCATCAGATGGGCTCCGTTGCTCACCCCGGAGCCGGAGACCGCGGTACATTCCGTGATGATGCCTGCGTATGCCGCGCAGATGCCGCTTTTCGCCTGCTCAAAGTCCTCCTCGGACTCCTGGTAGGTAATCCCTGCAAGTTCCTTATCCGCATTGTAGGAAGCCCTGTCATAGGAATCAAACACCGTATTTTCCGTGGAGCTCTTCTGTCCCTCCATTTCCGCCTTATAGGATTCATAGTGCTGCAGCAGTTCTTGCGCGTCCGTTATCTTCCTCTGGAGATCCGCCACATAATCCGAATTGTTGGCTGTTGCGGACACATATTCATTGTTGGAAAGCGCATTATTGATATTCGAGGCTTCTTTTTCCTTTTCCGCTATCTTATTTTGAAGTTCCGCAATCTGATTCCTGAGTTCCGCGATCTGTGCCTCCAGCTGGGTGGTGTCAGCTGCGGCCGGCGCGGTGGCTGCTCCGTCCGATCCGCCGCCGGGTGTCCCTGCCGCATCCGGTTCAGCAGTGGCCCCGTCCGGCGCCCCTGCCGTATCAGATCCGTTTCCGGTCCCGCCTGCTTCCTCCTGCGAAGCCGCCGGCGGCTGTTCCATCAGTGCTTTCAGTTCCGCCTCCCGTGCCTCCAGTTCCGCCTGCAGCGCTTTCTGCTGGACGGATAAGCTTTCCAGTTCGCTTGTATTTTCCCGCATGGAATTGGTCAGGTTCATCCTCTCCTCCGCCAATGCGTTGCTGGTATGCCGCTGGCTGTCGCTCAATTCATTCTGCAGGTCCCTTAAATACGCCTTTGTATCTTCGATCTGCCTGTTTAACACATCCAGATTAACGGTCGCTTCATTCAGCTTTGCCTGGTTCCGGGCATTATCGGACATGGCGCTGCTGTAATTGGCATTGCTCTTCTCGTATTGCAGTTCGGACTGGCGCATACTGTTTTCCATTTGTGCCATATCATAAGTGGCCAGGAGTTCGCCTGCTTCCACTGCATCTCCGGCCGCCACATTCACAGATTCCAGTATGCCGCTCACCGGGGCAAAAATCACGCTTACCTCCTCGCTTTTCACTGTGCCATTGGTGTTGATGCTCTCCTGGAGATCCCCCCTGACCGCATTGGCCGTGGTCACTACAGCGCCTGCGCTGCCGCCGGAAGAGCAGGCGGCCACCCTGACTATAACAAACAGCACAATGACCACTGCAATAATAATCGGCGCCTTCTTTCTCTTTTTCTTAGGTTTTGCGGTCTTGATCTCTGTGCCTGGCTCCACTGCGCCGGCCTCCCCGTGCTTATTTTTCCTTTTCATACTCCCCGTCCTTTCTGATTTCATCGCAGCCCTTAATTGGCGCTGGCGGCAATCTGTTGCGTCATCGCCTTACCCATCATTCCAAGGCTGTTCCCCGTCATTTCACTGTCGGCTCCCGTAGTGTCCGCTTCAATGTGTCCATCCCTGATCTTGATCACGCGCTTTGCCTTGGCGGCGATCTCGTTGTCGTGGGTGATCAGGATAACGGTTCTGCCTTCTTCATATAGTTCCCTGAGGATCCCCATGATTTCCTGTGTGGAGTGGGAATCCAGATTACCTGTGGGCTCATCCGCGAGGATAATGGGCGGCGCCTGCGCAATCGCCCTGGCAATTGCCACCCTCTGCTGCTGTCCGCCGGACATTTCAGCAGGCTTATGATCCATGCGGTGCTCCAATCCTACCTTTTCCAACGCTTTCCTTGCCAGTTCCATACGCTGCGCCTTGCCCACTCCCCTGTAGATCAGGGGCAGTTCCACATTTTCAATGGCCGTCAGGTTAGGGATCAGGTTAAACCCCTGAAAAATGAAACCGATCTCCCTGTTCCTGATATCGGAAAGTTCATCATCATCCAGTTCCGAAACGTTCTGCCCGTGCAGCCGGTACAGGCCGCTGGTAGGCACATCCAGGCAGCCCAGCATATTCATCAGCGTGGATTTCCCACTGCCGGACTGGCCTATAATGGCAACATACTCCCCCTCGTCGATATTTACGCTGACATGGTCCAGCGCCCGCACCTCATTTTCACCGGGATTATAGACCTTACATACATCCCTGATCTCGACCAGTGCACCCATTGTGATCCCCTTTCCCCTTACTGTTTTGTATTGCTGTACTAATGTATTGTATGTATAGTACAACGTCATTTTCCATATGTCAATATGCAGATGGAAAATTTTTTCGAAGATACTATATCAGGCTTTACTAAAAAGTTTCCACATGTTTTTCTTAAAAATTTCTAAAGAAAAATCGTCCCCAAAGTTGAGAACGATCTTCCTGTGTCCAGCATTTCCTTAAAATATTGTTTCCTTAATATATTGATTCCTCTGAATGCTTCCCTTTAAGATGCTTCTTGCCCTGATTGCTGTTTCCTGAATACTATTTCTTATGTCCGGATTTAATAATCGGGCTTAAAGGCTTGTAGATCAGCAGTGTCACCAGGGATACGCCTGCTCCCTTTATCAAATTCATGGGTGCCACACATGCAGCCACAAAGCTTACGATACTGCCTTCCCTGGCCAGGGGGTTCACCGCGGTTCCCATGGCCAGCAGCTGATCCAGCGGAATACCGTACAATTTGGAGAAGGCAGGGAGCAGATAGATGGCGTTAAAGGCCGTCCCAAAGACGGTCATGATCAGTGTGCCTGTGATACAGGCAAAAATGGCGCTTTTCTTATTTTTCCGGAAAGCATAGATAACGGAAGCGGGAAGGATAAGGCTGCATCCTATCACAAAGTTCGCCAGGTCTCCCACAAAGGCTGTGCTGGTTCCCTTGATCAGCAGCTTCAGCATAATTTTCACAAATTCCATCATAACGCCTGCCGCAGGCCCGAAAGCAAATGTTCCCACCAGGATAGGAAGTTCACTGAAATCCAGTTTGTAAAAGCCGGGGGCAAAAGGCAGCGGGAAATCAAACAGGTGCAGGATCATGGCGATCGCCGAGAACATGCCGGTCATAGCCACTTTTCTGGTACTAAAAATGGGCTCGCTGACACCGTTTTTTTTCTGAGCCGCCTTCTCCAGCAGCACTGCCGCCACAAACATGACGGCAATGATGGCCAGGAAGCTGAGCACATAGGCAAGGTTTTGAGATACATTTTCAAATAATCCGTTCATATTTTCCTCCATTCCGGTTTCCGTCCCGCCGTTTGTTCCGGGACTGTTTCTTTGCAGGAAAATTCTTCAACACAAGAAAACCCTGAATCCAAAGATCCAGGGTCAAATTTTCTCGCATCGTCATAACCAGTAGCCGTTTTTGCCACTGATAACAACTGTTCTTCTTTCATCCAGACTATACTGTTGGTTCCGGACTTTCACCGGATCAGCCGTAACACTTGAGACCATGCCGACACCCGAAAATAATGTCTGGGCGGCATCTCCTCCTGCCACGGGTCGCGGACTTTACCGCCAGTAGGGAATTGCACCCGACCCTGAAGAATTTTGCCTTATTTACATCAAGTATTATAACGCGCTTTTGTGTTGAAAGCAAGGCCTTTTCCAAAAAGGAAATAAAGACTTTACACTCTTTTCACAATCCGCTATAATAAATGTACTAAACGAAACAGCTGCATCAATTAAAGGATGGTGGAAGGATGGTAAAAGATATGGGAATGACAAATAAGCAATTTCAGGGTTTTATAAGGCTTGCCCTGGAACTGCTCGAAAAGGCGTTACAAAAATCACCTGACAACGAAGAGCTTAGGAAAGTAAGAGATATTTTTCAGTCAATGCTGGAAGATGGTAATTAAGGAAGCGCTGATTTCATCAGCGCTTCCTCTGCGTCAGCTATTATCCCATCCAGAAATTTATCCGGAATTTACTGCGCCATGGCGTTGCCTGTGTACAGCTGGTAATACTTGCCCTTCTGCTCGATCAGCTGGTCGTGGGTTCCCCTCTCAATGATACGTCCCTGCTCCAGCACAATGATGCAGTCGCTGTTCTTGACTGTAGAAAGCCTGTGGGCGATCACAAAGTTGGTCCTGCCTTTCATCAGCGCGTCCATGCCCCGCTGTACCAGCTTCTCCGTTCTGGTATCAATGGAGCTGGTCGCCTCATCCAGGATCAGTACGGGCGGATCCGCTATCGCTGCCCGGGCAATGGCCAGCAGCTGTCTCTGCCCCTGGCTCAGGTTTGCGCCATCCCCCCGGAGCATGGTATTGTAGCCGTCGGGAAGACGCCGGATAAATCCGTCCGCGTTGGCCAGCATGGCAGCCCGCACAACTTCTTCATTGGTGGCGTCCAGCTTCCCATAACGGATGTTTTCCATAACCGTTCCGGTAAACAGATGGGTATCCTGAAGAACGATCCCCAGGGAACGCCGCAGATCATTTTTCTTGATTTTATTTACGTTAATACCATCGTAGCGAATCTTTCCATCCTGGATATCATAAAAGCGGTTGATCAGGTTGGTGATGGTAGTCTTTCCCGCGCCGGTGGCGCCCACGAATGCTATCTTCTGTCCCGGCTTCGCGTACAGTACAATATCATGAAGGATCATCTTCTCATCCGTATAGCCAAAGTCCACATGGTCAAAGACCACATCCCCCCGCAGTTCCTGATACGTGGTGGTATCGTCCGCCTTGTGGTAGTGCTTCCACGCCCAGAGGCCGGTTCTCTCCGTACTTTCCTCCAGCTTTCCCCTGTCATTTCTCACAGCGTTCACCAGTTCCACATATCCGTCGTCCACCTCAGGCGTTTCATCCATCAGCTTGAAGATACGGTCCGCGCCCGCCAAAGCCATGATGATACTGTTGAACTGCATACTGATCTGGTTGATGGGCATGCTGAAAGACTTGTTCAGTGTCAGGAAGCTTGCCAGGTTGCCCAGGGTAAGCCCCGACACGCCGGTGATGGCAAGGATTCCTCCCGACACCGCACAGATCACGTAGCTTAAATTGCCCAGCTGGGCGTTCACGGGTCCCATGATATTGGCAAACTTGTTCGCCCTGTAGGCGCTGTCGCACAGCTGGTCATTCAACTCATTAAACTGCGCCAGGCTCTCTTCCTCATGGCAGAATACCTTTACCACTTTCTGCCCGGTCATGGTTTCCTCGATGCAGCCGTTTAGTTTGCCCAGATCCTTCTGCTGTGCCAGGAAGAAACGGCTGCTCTGGGAACCGATCTTCTTAGCCGCCAGGATCATGACCGCCACCATCAGCAGGGTGATCACTGTCAGCGGGATATCCAGCACGATCATGGACACAAGGGTGCTTACCACCGTGATCCCGCTGTTCAGGAACTGCGGAATGCTCTGGCTGATCATCTGCCGCATGGTGTCGATATCATTGGTGTACAGGGACATGATGTCGCCGTGGGCGTGGGTGTCAAAATATTTGATAGGAAGTGTTTCCATCTTTTCAAACAGATCGTCACGCAGATGTTTCATGGTTCCCTGGGCAATCACGATCATGAGCCTGGACTGGGTAAAGGAAGCAGCCACTCCCAGCCCGTAAAAGCAGGCCACCCTGGCGATGGCCCACGCCAAAGGGCTGAAATCAGGGTTCTGGTTTCCCAGCATGGGAACAATGTAATCGTCAATCAGGGTTCCTATAAACAAGGTTCCCTGCAAGGTACAGAGCACGGTGGTGAAAATGCAGATCACTACCACCACCCACTGGATCGCGTAATCCTTAAAGGTATAGCCCAGCATCCTCTTTAAAAGTCTGCCGGGATTCTCTATCTTAGGTCTGGAGCCTCTCATGCCGCGGGGGCCGGGTCCCTGATTTACTTTCGGTTTTCTCTCTTCCGCCATACTTAACCTCCTATTCCAGTTCCGTCTCTTCACTTCCGCCTAAATTTTATTCATCAAAATCGCCGCTGCCGCTGGTCTGGGACTCATAGACGTCACGGTAGATCTCATTGTTTGCAAGCAGCTCCTCATGAGTGCCAAACCCATCGACCTGACCTTCATTCATGACGATGATCCTGTCGGCGTGCTCCACACTGGACACCCGCTGGGCAATGATCAGTTTGGTGGTTCCGGGAATCTCCTCCGCAAAAGCCTTCCTGATCTTCGCGTCCGTGGCTGTGTCCACCGCGCTGGTGGAATCATCCAGAATCAGGATGCGGGGCTTTTTCAGCAATGCCCTGGCGATACAGAGCCTCTGCTTCTGTCCGCCGGACACATTGGTGCCGCCCTGCTCAATAAATGTATTGTAACCCTCCGGCATCCGCTGTATAAACTCATCGGCGCAGGCAAGCTCACAGGCATGCCTGCACGCTTCCTCTGTCGCCTCCTTATCGCCCCAGCGCAGGTTTTCCAGTATGGTTCCTGAAAACAGGACATTATTCTGGAGCACTACCGCCACCTGGTTCCTCAGCGCCTCCATATCATAATCGCGGACATCCACGCCGCCCACCAGAAGCCTTCCCTCCGTCACATCATAGAGCCTGCTGACCAGATTGACCAGACTGGACTTGGCGCTGCCGGTACCGCCTATAATGCCGATGGTTTCACCGGACCTGATGTCCAGATCAATATTTTTCAGCACGGGATCGCCGGCGCCCTTCTTATAGCTGAACGAAACGTTTTCAAACCGGATGCTTCCGTCCCTCACCTCATGGACAGGATCCGCAGGATCTGCCAGGTCGGGCTTCTCCGTCAGCACTTCACAGATACGCTTTGCGCTTGCGCTGGACATGGTGATCATGACGAAGATCATGGACAACATCATCAGATTCATCAGAATATTCATACAATAAGTCAAAAGGCTCATCAGCTGCCCCGTAGTCAGTTCGTTCTGCACCACCAGATGCGCGCCGATCCAGCTGATCAGTATGATGCAGGTATAGACCGTGAAATTCATAACAGGTGCATTCCATGCAACGATACCCTCCGCCTTACAGAAAATTTTATATAGATTCTCACTGGCTCTCTTAAATTTCTTATTTTCGTGATCTTCCCTGACATATGCCTTCACCACACGGATCGCAGACACATTTTCCTGTACGCTTTCGTTCAGGTCGTCATATTTGGGGAATGCCTGTGTAAAATGCTTTGTGGCATTGGTGACAATCACTCCCAGGATGCAGGCAAGTATAACAACTGCTATCAAATAAATGCTGGCAAGCCTGGGGCTGATGTAGAAGGACATACACATGGCAATGATGAGGCTGAAAGGCGCCCGCATGGCCATTCTCAGGATCATCTGGTACGCGTTCTGCATGTTTGTCACATCTGTGGTCAGTCTGGTAACCAGGCCCGAGGTACTGAATTTGTCAATGTTGGCAAAGCTGAAGGTCTGTATGTTCTCGTACATGGATTTTCTCAGATTCCTTGCAAAGCCGGTGGATGCCTTCGCGCCGAACACACCTCCCCCGATGCCGAAGGAAAGGCTCAGGATCGCCGCCAGGATCATCAGTGCTCCCACCAGATAAATATGTTTCATGTCTCCCTTGTTGACGCCGTCATCAATAATGGACGCCATCAACAGCGGAATAATCATTTCCATGACCACTTCCGCTATCATGAAGACCGGGGTCACGGCAGAAGCCGCTTTAAACTCCTTGATCTGTGCTCCAAGTGTCTTTAACATAAATACTCTTCCTTTCTTCATTTTATAGTTTCATTGCTTTTTATAGCTTTATTGCTTTTATAGCTTCACAGAATTTGTTTTACTCCGTCTTCTCTGCCTGTTCGTGCTGCGGACAGTCTCTGGGAGGTATTTCACCGTCCTCCCCTTCGCATTCCGCCTCCATCCGCTCCAGGTTGTCCTGCAGCATGCCCAACAGCCTGAATAATTCGGCAACCTCGGTTTCCGTCATCCCCTGTAATATCATTCTGTCCATGAGCCGCATGTGCCCTTCCACCTTTGCCTGCCTCTCGCAGGCAGGCTCCGTCATCATAATGCGCTTCAATCTGGCATCCTTATCCTGGCTCTTCCTTACGATCAAGCCGTTTTTCTCCATCACCTGAAGCGTATTCGTCGCCGTGGCCCTGGAAATGCGAAATTCCTTCTCAATATCCCGCTGGTACACCGGCTCCTCCGGATGATGGAACAAATACCCCATGATACCGCCCTGCAGCTGGGACTGGGGCGCATTGCCATCCCTGGGAAAGCTTTTGTGGATCACTGCCTTGATCCGGTTATGGATCACACGCAGTGTAAACGCAATAGACTTCTGCTTCTCCTTTTCCATATGTATCCCCCTGAATAAGTAAGTATATTTTGCGCGGTCTCACAGAAACTGTCCCTTCTCCCTTACGCAAAAAATGTTAGTGCGCTAACTTTTATTGTTAGCACACTAACATTATCGCAAATGAATTTATTTGTCAAGTACTGCCAGCATTTTTATAATTCTTTTAGATTTTTACACCGGCTTGATCTTCATGGTAAGGCTGATACGCTTTTTGGGCACATCCACAGATAACACCTGTACTTCCACGATATCCCCCACACTGACAGCCTCCAGAGGATGCTTGATATAACGGTCAGTGATCTGGGAAATATGCACCAGGCCGTCCTGATGGACGCCGATATCCACGAAAGCGCCGAAATCGATCACGTTGCGGACTGTGCCTTTCAGAACCATCCCCGGCTTCAGATCCTTCATATCCAGCACATCGCTCCGCAGGATCGGCCTGGGCATATCATCCCTGGGATCCCTGGCAGGCTTCTCCAGCTCCTTTAAGATATCGGTCAGGGTGATCTCTCCGATTCCCAGTTCCTCCGCCAGCAGCTTCTTATCCTTTATTCTCTTCTCCAGGCTGGAAACGGAAACCGCCTGTGCGCTGCTGCCGTTTTGAGGCGTGCCATTGCCCTGGTCCTTGCCGGACTTCACGCCATTGCCGGATGAGCGCTTGCCCGCATTGCTGCCGTCCAGTACCATACCGCCCATGGCGGCCGCAAGCGCTTTCCCCATGGCTGTATTGGTATTGTGGACCTGCACGGCCTTCTGCTGCTGTTTCTTTGGGGGCTGCTTTTCCGCAACAGGTGCTTTCTTTCCTGCCGCCTTATCCGCCGCCGCTTTCTTCTGGGCCGCCCTCACATCCTCCATGGTCAGTCCCAGCTTGTCCAGCAGCCTCATTGCCGCCTCATAGGACTCCGGATGGACACTGGTGGCATCCAGTGGATTGGCGCCATCCAGGATCCGCATAAAGCCCGCGCACTGTTCGTATGCCTTGGGTCCCAGCTTGGCCACCTTGAGAAGCTGCTTCCGATCCGTAAAGCGGCCGTTTGCCTCTCTGTAATCCACAATATTCTTCGCGATTGTCTTATTGATGCCGGATATATACTCCAAAAGGGAGGCTGACGCGGTATTCAGATCCACCCCCACCTTATTCACGCTGTCTTCCACCACGCCGCTCAAAGCTTCACTCAGCTTCTTCTGGTTCATGTCATGCTGATACTGTCCCACACCGATGGACTGGGGATCAATCTTCACCAGCTCCGCCAGGGGATCCTGAAGCCTTCTGGCAATGGACGCGGCGCTTCTCTGTCCCACGTCAAAGTTGGGGAACTCCTCCGTGGCAAGCTTGCTGGCAGAGTATACGCTGGCGCCAGCCTCATTGACAATGACATACTGCACAGGGCGATCCAGCTCCTTGATCAGATCCACAATAACCTGTTCAGACTCCCTGGACGCAGTGCCGTTTCCGACCGAAATTAGATCCACACTGTATTTCCTGATTAATTTCTTTAATTCCGTCTTTGCCTCCTCCACTTTATTCTGGGGCGCCGTAGGATAGATCACCTTGGTGTCCAGCACCTTTCCGGTGGGATCTACCACCGCCAGCTTACATCCGGTACGAAAAGCGGGATCCCAGCCCAGAACCACCTTTCCCGCGATAGGCGGCTGCAGAAGAAGCTGCTCCAGGTTCTTTCCAAACACGGATATGGCGCCGTCCTCCGCCTTTTCCGTCAGTTCATTACGGATCTCTCTTTCAATAGCAGGTGCTATTAATCTGTCATAGCTGTCTTGGATCACCTCCCGCAGTACAGGAGTGGTATACTCGTTATCGGAAAGGATGGTCTTCTTGCCAAGATACTGTAAAATGCGCTCCACAGGGGCGTTGACCTTCACTGTCAAAACCTTCTCCGCCTCGCCCCTGTTCAAAGCCAGCACGCGATGACCCGCCACCTTTTTCACCGGTTCCTCGAAATTGTAATACATTTCATAGACGCTTTCCGCCTTCTCATCCTTGGCTGCGCTGGTGATAATCCCTTCCTCCATGGTGAGTTCACGGATATAAATGCGGTAATCCGCCTCGTCGGAAATACTCTCGGCAATGATATCCCTGGCGCCCTGTAAAGCCTCCTCGGCATTCTTTACCTGCTTTTCAGCCTCCACGTCCTCTGAGGTGACATATTTTTCAGCCTCCTCGAGCAGCGGCGCGGCGGCATCCTGGGCCAATATGTACTGGGCCAGCCCGTCCAGCCCCTTCTCCCTGGCAACGCTTGCCCTTGTCTTTCTCTTGGGGCGGTAAGGACGGTACAAGTCCTCCACCACCACCAGCGTCTGGGCCGCCAGGATCTTCTCCCGTAACTCCTCTGTCAGCTTTCCCTGCTCCTCAATGCTGCCCAGCACCTGCTCCTTCTTCTCCTCCAGATTGCGCAGATAGACCAGCCTCTCATGGAGATCGCGCAGCTGCTCATCGTTCAGGGAGCCCGTTACTTCCTTTCTATATCGTGAAATGAAGGGGATCGTATTTCCCTCATCAATCAGCTTGACGGCGGCTTCCACCTGCCATTTCTCCACCTTCAATTCTTCTTTGATTTTCAGAATAATGTCCATAAAGCTAAAACCTGTCCTTTCTTCTTTTGCGATTTGACCGCTGCACCTATTATACCCAAAAAAGGCTTTCTCCGCAATCATGAATCCTGTAATGGCTCCGTTCCGGCAATACCGGGCACACGTGTTACCTTTGACAGAATCCACTCAAAGTGTTATAGTTAAAATACTTAAGAGAATGTTGAAGCACGGAGTTTATTTGAATGGATTATAACCGGAATGGCCAGAATAACCAGAACAACTGGCATCGTGACAATCAGCAGCATGACCGCTGGAACAGCAGCGCCTCCAACAGCAGCTATTATAATCAGCCTACCCATCGTCCTTACGGGCAGGGTTTTATGATTGCGTCCATGATATGCGGCGCTTTATCCGTGACGGCCTGCTGCACCGGCATCCTATCACTGCCCCTGGGCGCCCTGGGTATCCTCTTTGCACTGCTGACTTACCGCAGGGGGAAGAAGATAAACGGCACTGCCATGACAGGGATCGTACTCTCCACCATGGGAATCATTACAGGTGTTTCCATGCTCATCTACTCTTTCTATACACTGCCCGACATGATGCGCGATCCCATGTTCCGAAATCAGGTGGACGCCATAACGGAGCAGATGTACGGCATGGATTTCGCGGAATTTATGGAACAGTACTACGGTTATGAATTTGACCTTTCCGAATAAATATAGACAATCCAGTTGGACTAAGATAAGGAGGTTATTATGATGATGAATGTGGCTTCATACGGCAATCGCTCTTATATGACGGCTCCCGGCTACGGTGCTTCCCGGGCCGGCAGCGCAGCCCCCGCGGAAGACATAGCCCTTCCCGGCGTCAAAAATAAAATGGAGGCGGAACGCAAAGAACGCCTTGGGATCAAGGATCCCAATGGGATCAAAGATCCCAAGGAAGAATGCCAGACCTGTAAAAACCGCAAGTACAAGGACGGATCCGATGAGATGGTATCCTTCAAGAGCCCTGCCCACATTTCTCCCGAGAGCGCCGCATCCGCCGTCCGCGCGCACGAACAGGAGCACGTCAGCAACGCATACTCCAAGGCGGCCACCGGAAACGGCAAGGTAATATCCGCCTCCGTCTCCATACAGACCTCCATCTGCCCCGAGTGCGGACGGAGTTATGTGTCGGGCGGCACCACCAACACCCAGATCAAATATTATAATGAAGACAATCCCTACCAGAAAGATCTGAAAGCTGCCGATCATGAAAAATACGCCGGCATGAATCTGGATTACGCAGTCTGAGTACAGGGAGCATATGGAGCATTTCATGAAGCAATACAAGAAACCTTATGAATTGAAGAATCTGGCAAAGGATAAGCTGCAGGGCAAATATGGCGCCGCCGTATTGATCCTGTTCCTGTACAGTCTGATCACCACCAGCGCATCCCTGTTCATCACCATGCTTTCCAACATGACCTCCGCCACGGTTTATGCCATGACGGGCTCCCCGTCTGCTGTCACCGTAATAACCATAGTATTCGAGCTGATCAGCCTGGCCGCTGTCATTGTCCTGGGCATCCTGCAGGCCGGGATCACCCTGTTCTTCCTGAACCTTGCCTGCGGTCAGCCCTTTGCCACGGGAAATCTGTTCTATGGCTTTAAAAAGGATTCCGGCAAATTCCTGATCCTGTCCGCGGCGGTAGGGCTGTGCAATGCCATCTGTCTGTATCCCAGCCAGTATTGCCTGTCCGCTTACCTGAATACCCGGGACACACATATACTGTATCTCGCATGTGTGCTCATGCTGATTGGATTCTGCATTTATGTCCCTGTCTCCCTCGGCCTGTCACAGGTGTTTTACCTGATGCTGGATTATCCGGACCGCTCCGCAAAGGATACGCTGGTCCTCTCCTTCCAGGTGATGAGGGGAAACAAGGGACGCCTGTTCTATTTACAGCTTTCCTTTCTTCCTATGATGATCCTTTGCATCTGTAGTGTCGGAATCGGATTTCTGTGGCTGAATCCCTATATGCAGATGACTTACACATATTTCTTCCTGGATATCATGAATCCTGCGGAAAGCTGACCTCTCCGCAGGATTTTCTAATACAATCCATGTCATTGGTATCCATGACAGCCCGGACGCATCGTTTTTATTGTTACGCGTCATGGTTCTTTGTATTGATCCACTTTAAATAGCCATTGATGAAAGGATCCAGGGCGCCGTCCAGGACTGCGTCCGCATTGCCGGTCTCCACATCCGTCCTGAGATCCTTGACCAGCTTATAAGGCTGCAGGACGTAGGATCTGATCTGGTTTCCCCAGCCGATCTCCTTCACCTCTCCCCGGATGTCGGACAGCTTCTCCACATTTGCCTCCTGCTTCAGCAGATACAGCTTTGCCTTCAGCATCTGCATGGCCTTGTCCTTATTCTGGAACTGGCTGCGCTCGTTCTGGCACTGTACCACGGTTCCCGTAGGAATATGGGTGATGCGGATTGCGGAAGAAGTCTTGTTGATATGCTGGCCGCCTGCACCGCTGCTTCGGTAGGTATCGATCCTCAGATCCTTCTCATCAATCTCCACGTCCAGGTCTTCCTCGATATCCGGCATCACATCCAGGGACACAAAGGAAGTCTGGCGCTTTCCCTGGGCGTTAAAGGGTGAAATCCGCACCAGCCGGTGCACACCCTTCTCGGATTTCAGATAGCCATAGGCATTCTCACCGTTGACCTGGAATGTCACTGACTTGATTCCCGCCTCGTCGCCATCCAGATAGTCCAGCACATCCAGGGTAAAGCCCTTGCGCTCCGCCCATCTGGTATACATGCGGTAAAGCATGCCGCACCAGTCGCAGCTTTCCGTTCCGCCGGCGCCGGCATTGAGCTTTAAAATCGCGTTGTTCCTGTCATACTCCTCTGAGAGCAGCGTCCCAATGCGGAGTTCCTCAAACTCACCGACAAACTCATCTATCTCTCCCCTGATTTCGGCCACCATGGACTCATCATTTTCTTCATTGCCCATTTCGATCAGGGTGAGGATATCCTCATACTGTCCGGAGAGTTTATCGCACTGTTCCACCACGTCCTTGAGATTTTTCAATTCTTTCATCTGTCTGTTGGAACGGTCAGGATCATCCCAGAAACCGGGAGCCTCCATCTCCATCTCCAACTCTTCGATCCTCTTTACCTTATTAGCGAGGTCAAAGTGAATCCCTCACTTCCGCCAATGGAGTTTCGTAAGCCTGGATCTCAGACTTCATCTGATCTAATTCTACCAATTGCGTCACCTTCTTTCCTTATTATTTGATATGAAATATAAAATCAGCCCAACCGTGTTCTTCTCCCTTTCATAACTCATGCCTTACGCCCACAGCACTGCTTATACTTCTTCCCGCTGCCGCAGGGACAGGGATCGTTGGGATATATCTTGGCATTGTCGCGCTTCACGGGCCCTCTCGGCGCAGAATCGTCCTTGTTGGTGCCCGTCACCTTCGCCACCTGCTCACGCTCTATCTTCTGTTCCACCTTGATGTGGAATAACAGGCGTACTGTTTCCTCCTTGATGTTCTGGGTCATCTCGTCGAACATATCATACCCGTTCATCTTATATTCCACCAGCGGGTCGCGCTGTCCGTATGCCTGTAACCCGATTCCCTGGCGAAGCTGCTCCATATCGTCGATATGATCCATCCATTTCCGGTCGATCACCTTCAGCAGGATCACCCTCTCCAGCTCGCGGATGGCCTCCGGCTCGGGGAACTCCGCCTCCTTGCTCTCATAAAGCTTCACAGCCTCCTCCTTCAGCTGCTGTTTCAGGCTGTTCTTTTTCGGATTCTGCACACGCCCGGCTGTCACGGGCTGCAGGGGCACCGTGGGGATCAGCAGTGTATTCAGTTCATTGAAATCCCACTCCGACACATCCGCGTCGTCATTGATACTGATATCCACCGCATTCTCGGCGATATCCGTGATCATCTTATAGATCACATCCCGCATGCTCTCGCCGTTTAAGACGCGGCGGCGCTCATCGTAGATGATCTCCCTCTGCTCGCTCATGACACGGTCATATTCCAACAGATTCTTACGGATACCGAAGTTATTGTTCTCTATCTTCTTCTGGGCGGACTCAATGGCGTTGGTCAGCGCCTTATGCTCGATCTCCTGTCCCTCGGGGATACCCATGGCATTGAACATTCCGATCAGACGCTCGGAGCCGAACAGCCGCATCAGGTCGTCCTGCAGGGAAATATAGAACTTGGATTCCCCGGGATCGCCCTGACGTCCGGAACGTCCGCGGAGCTGGTTGTCGATTCGCCTGGATTCATGGCGCTCCGTGCCGATGATCTTCAGGCCGCCCGCAGCCCTTGCCTCCTCGTCCAGCTTGATATCCGTACCACGGCCCGCCATATTGGTGGCAATGGTCACGGCGCCGTGTATGCCGGCATCCGCCACGATTTCCGCCTCCATCTCGTGGAACTTGGCATTCAGCACCTTGTGCTGTATTCCCCTCTTTGTCAGCCGGCGGCTGATTTCCTCGCTGGCTTCAATGGTAATGGTACCCACCAGCACGGGCTGTCCCGTGGCATGGGCCGCCTCCACCGCATCCACGATGGCTTTCAGCTTTTCCTCTTTCGTCTTATAGACCGCGTCCTGCAGATCCTTACGAACCACCGGACGGTTGGTGGGGATCTCTATGACGTCCATCCCGTAAATTTCCCGGAACTCGTTTTCCTCGGTCAGCGCAGTACCCGTCATACCGCATTTCTTGGTAAACAGGTTAAAGAAATTCTGGAAGGTGATCGTGGCAAGGGTCTTGCTCTCCCGCTTCACCTTCACATGCTCCTTCGCCTCGATGGCCTGATGCAGACCGTCGGAATAGCGCCGTCCCGGCATGATACGCCCGGTAAACTCATCCACGATCAGCACCTGGTCGTCCTTCACCACATAGTCCTGGTCACGGAACATCAGATTGTGGGCACGCAGTGCCAGTATAATATTGTGCTGGATCTCCAGGTTTTCGGGATCAGCATAGTTGTCAATGTGGAAGAACTGCTCCACCTTCTGCACACCGGCCTCGGTCAGGTTGATGACCTTGTCCTTCTCATTTACGATGAAGTCGCCCGTCTCCTCCTGCACCACTCCCATGATGGCATCCATCTTGGTCAGGTTCTGTACATCCGCACCTCTCTGCATCCTTCTCGCCAGCAGGTCGCACATCTCATATAAAGCCGTGGATTTCCCGCTCTGGCCGGAGATGATCAGGGGCGTCCTGGCCTCGTCGATCAGCACCGAGTCCACCTCGTCAATGATGCAGAAATGCAGATCCCTTAAAACCAGCTGCTCCTTGTAAATGACCATATTGTCGCGCAGATAATCAAATCCCAGTTCATTGTTGGTCACATAGGTGATATCGCAGTTATAAGCCTTCTGGCGCTCCTCGCTGGTCATACTGTTTAAGACCACGCCCACGGAAAGCCCCAGGAACTCGTGCACCTGTCCCATCCACTCCGCGTCACGCTTTGCCAGGTAATCATTGACAGTGACCACGTGGACGCCTTTGCCTTCCAGCGCATTCAGGTAAGCGGGCGCCGTGGAGACCAGCGTCTTACCTTCCCCTGTCCGCATCTCCGCAATACGGCCCTGGTGCAGGATAATACCGCCGATCAGCTGCACCCGGTAATGTTCCATTTTCAGAACCCTTCTGGCCGCCTCGCGCACCGTTGCAAAAGCCTCCGGCAACAGGTCGTCAAGCGTTTCTCCTTCCGCCAGACGCCTCTTATATTCCTCTGTCTTACCCTTCAGTTCCTCGTCGGACAGCGCCTGCATGTCAGGCCGCAGTTCCTCGATTCGATCCACCAGCGGGTAAATCCGTTTCAATTCCCTCTGGCTGTGTGTGCCAAATATTTTATCTATAACTTTCACTTAGCATCCATACCTTTCCGCCAACACTTCAGCTTCCCATTCACAAAACTTAAGGTTTATTGTAGCATACAAAAGCCGCAGTTTCAATACAAAGCTTCTGACGCCGCTCAATGGATTTGTAAATTTTCTGTGAATTTTTATGCTCCTCCACGTATTTCCACTGGCCGCTTTCATCCAGTCTGTATGTTATATCGCACTCATATTCATCCCTGATTTCCCTGCCCACTATGACAAAAGCCTCCGTCATGGAATCCCCGTCATAGTCCGCGACATAAGTATGGGTGACATACCCCCCGTAATCCTTTCCCTCCTTCTTTGCCGCCTCCAGGACAGCTGCCGCATACCGGTTTTCCGTCACCCCCGCAAGGGCCGGGTCAATCCTTCCATAATATGTCCCCGTCCCTGTGCCATTTCCGTCTGTCCCTGTGCCATTGCTTCCCGCCCCTGTGCCATTGCTTCCCGCCCCCTGTGCCATTTCCGTCTGTCCCCGTTTCCCTGACTGGATTCCCCGGGCCGTGGTATTCCAGCAGTTCCGCGCACAGCAGACCGGTATTGTGGTCAAGAATCAGGCAATATACAGGCGCTTCCTCTTCCCCTGCATAAATATAATAGTAATCCACGCTCCGCTATTTTCGCATCCGTTTCTTCCCCCGCCCTTTCCGGTGTCCCGGTCACCGCGCATGCCGCCAGTCCCACGGTCAGCAGTGCCAGAGAAACAGAATATCCCAGATGCCACCACCTGTCCTTCATCCCAGTCACACTCTCCCCATAACCATATCATATGCCATGCTGCTCATAAATCCCTGCACTCCATCCGGTTCAGGATTCCATCCACATCCACACCGGGATGTGTGGCATAGATCCGGCAGATCTGCTCCACCAGGGCTTCCTCCTGCCGGATTCCGGCTGCAATTTCCGGTATTCCTTTCCCGGCTTTCATCTCCTTTATGATCCTGCGAACCAGTCGATCCATGTCCCGTGCCGGAAACACAGGTAACATCACATCCCCTACAGCTTCCGGCAGACAATCTACCCGCTCCGCTTCCAGACGGTGCTCCTTTGGACAAAAAGTCAGCACCGCCATGGTGACAGGAAGCCGAAACCTCCGGGGGCCGCAGCTTCCGGGGTTCAGGAACAGGGTGTCCCCAATTCTTTTTTCCTCATATTTATGGGAATGTCCGTAAACCACGATGTCCACGCCGGTCAGATCCTGCCTGATCTGTTTCTTATTGTG
This sequence comes from uncultured Lachnospiraceae bacterium, assembly GCA_948473115.1. Classification (GTDB taxonomy): domain Bacteria; phylum Bacillota; class Clostridia; order Lachnospirales; family Lachnospiraceae; genus Acetatifactor. Next base: position 28,085 of record CAOKWI010000020.1, read on the forward strand.
CACCATATAGAAACGAAAGCCATGGAGATCTATGTCCAGTTCCACAGGAATCTCCTCCGCCCACTCCCGGTCCACATTCCCCCGCACTGCATAGGTATGGGCAATTTTCCTGAGTCCGGCAAGGACTTCCGGCCTGCCCACATCCCCGGCATGCAGGATTGCCTCGCAGGTTTCCAATATACGCAGGCATTCCGGTCTCAGAATCCCGTGGGTATCCGATATCACAGCAATACGATGCGTATCCATTTCCTTAATATCCATCCTTAAAATTAAAAAGCGGCGTATCCTCCACGAAAGGCCTGGTCCTGTTATATTCCTCCACTTTCATAACAAATGCAAAATATGCGCCTATGACCGCCAGCCAGAAAACCGTCCTCAACAGATTACTGAAATCCCCGGTAATCAATTTGACGAAAAGGTTCAATCCATGCAGCACCAGCAGGATTACCGCGGGGATCCTGCAAAACTTCTCATCAATGGAACTATCGGAAAACCGTACCCCGGTAATGCCGGCATAAAGTTCCAGCCCGCCTCTGATCAGGTAGAATACCGCTGTATAGACTATCACCACCTTCGACATGGTCTCCGACAGATTCTCCGCCGCCAGCAGTTCCACAAATAAATCTCCTGCCAATAATGCCGCGGCGGCAACACAAAGCCCGCCCAGCAGCGAAAATACTCCTGAAATAATGATTATGATACTGAGAAACTTCAATTTCGTATGCGGCATATTTTTCCCTCCTCGCATCTTTTTGCATTATTATGCCATATACCAAAGCCGCACATGGCATAGAGCCCATCCGGCCGCTGATTGCCTTGAATAAGGTTTATTATATCATGTTCCCCCTTTCCTGTCACCCTTTGCAGGCAGCATGAAATGTCGCTTGCAAAGTCCTCCTGAACCACTGTATAATACTTTTAAGGACAAAGCAGTCTGGACAGGATCCGGACTGCCACAAAAATCATTAGCCAATTGCGGAAGTCCAAATGAGAGTAACGCCTTTGTTCAATCCGCACAAAAACGAAACGAAGGTCGTTTTGGAATCGTTTCTTATTTTGTGCGAATTGCCCAAAGTCTGTTTGACAAATGAGGGGGTTCGCAATTATCTAACAAATATAATTCCCGAAAGGAGAGTAAAATGTCTACTGCCAATGAACTGCACCTCTATGTCAACATGCCGGAACATGACCCCAATTTTTCCAGTGTTGCCGCCGCCCTGGAGAGCATTCCCTACGAGGCTCCGGAGAAGGAATTTCCGGCGCCCGCCGTGGATATCCCCCCGGTGACCATCCATATCGGCAAGGGGGTATACCGGGAGAAGCTTACCGTCAACCGCCCCAATGTGACCTTTCTGGGGGAAGGCACCGACCGCGGCGACGTGGTCATCGTCTACGGGGACTACGCCCAGGAGATCATGCCGGACGGCATAAAGAGAGGTACTTTCCGCACCGCTACCGTACGCATCGATGCCCAGGATTTCAAGGCGGCACATCTGACCTTCCAGAATGATTCCGGCTTTGGTTATCAGGTAGGACAGGCCCTTGCCCTCTATACGGATGGAGACCGCTGTTACTTCGAGGACTGCGCTCTGCTGGGCGGACAGGATACGCTCTTTACAGCCCCCCTTCCGGAAAAGGAATTTGAAAAGGGCGGCTTCAGGGGTCCCGGCGAATTTCGCCCCCGCACCATGACCCGGCAGATGTTCCGGAACTGCTTGATCCAGGGCGATGTGGATTTTATCTTCGGCAGTGCCATCGTCTATTTCGACAACTGTGAGATCTTCTCCAGGCTCCAGGAGGGAAAACCATTCCCCGAGGACAGTGAGAAAATCTACGGCTATGTGGCTGCGCCCTCCACGCCGGAATCGGAAAAATATGGCTATGTATTTAAGGACTGCCGTCTTACCGGCAACTGTCCTCCCCACTCCATCTACCTTGGACGCCCCTGGCGGGAATATGCCAAGACAGTATTTATCAACTGTGAACTGGGCGAGCACATTCATCCCGAGGGCTGGAAGGACTGGAACAAACCCCATGACCATTTCTATTTCGCCGAACATCATTCCTACGGTCCAGGCGCAAACCCTGATGCAAGGGCAGACTTCTCCCATCAGATGACGGAGGCCGAGGCGGCTGAATATACAATGGAAAACGTGCTGAAAGGCTGGAAGCCGGGGTTATGACCCCGGCTTCCTTTGCTATTTATGATAATGAACTTATTCACGACAGTCAGCGGACGGCCATCTATCGCAACTTATGGAGCAATTACCTTTCTCTTCCCCATTCTTCTCTTAAAACAGAGTAACACAGTGTGTCACTTTTATCGCGGGCGTGTTGTCTTAATCTTCCTTCAAAGGTGAATGAACATTTTTGTAAAACCTTTATGCTCTCCTTATTATGTGACCGCACCCATGCGGCGATGACTGATAACTCCATCTCATTGAATCCATAATCAAGCATCCTTTCCACAGCCTGCATTGCGTAGCCCCTGTTCCGGTATTGGGCAGCGATAGCATATTCGATTTCCATATAGCCCTCATATCGGTTCATATCTCCCAGGTTTATGAATCCTATAAAGTCCTCATTCTTTTTGCCCGCAATCACTTTAAACCCCCTCTCGTTCTTCCAACAATGGATTGCCTTCCGGCTGTCAGTAATCGAATTGTAGAAACAAATCCCGCTTTTTCTTAGGACTTCGTCAAGGCACATTTCATATAAAGCCTTTGCATCACTATCCTGCCAATTTCTCAGTATCAAATCTTTTGTTTCCATAAACGATTCCATTAATATTCCCCTGTTTCGTCTGCATCACTGTCTGTTTCCGCGGCGTCATTCCCGGAAGCGATCTGCTCTCCCACACCGGCCTCCAGATCCTCGATCTCCTTCTGCATAGACTGTACCTTGTTGTCCTGATGGATCGCCCGCATGATCAGGTTCACATCCTCCGGAGAGAACATGCCGATAGCCTTGCCCAACTGATCCAGGCAATCCCTGTTCACCTTCAGGTGTCCTCCTCCGGAGAGTGCGATATTGATGGTCTTCTTCGGATCTGACACATCGCCCAGGCAGATACTGTTACTCCGTTCGTCACAGGTAAAGAGTACCCCGTTATAGACAATGACCCCGTCCTTCGCCAGGTGACCATAAGGAACCTTGGGCGCCTGCAGAAGGTTCTCCAGCGGGTTCGGACCGCCTTTAAACGCTTCCTCATAGACCTTGACCGCCTCGCTCCTGTCTGCTCCGCTTTCTCCGGCAGCTTCTTCACTGTCAAGCAGACTGACCTGGTTCCCCTGTACCGCTCCGTCGTCGCTCTCTTTCTCCGTCATCCGGTACATCAGGCTTCCCATCACCGTTACCTCGTCCCCGTCCGTGGTCTTCCCTGCGGAATCGGACGCAATCTGTGAAAACCTGCTTCCTCTCGCATTTGTATTCTGGACAGCCATCCTCGTGCGATAACCGTCTAAACCCATGCCAATCCTCATTTTCTTTCCTCCCTGCTTTTGATAATCCTTCCGGAATCCCTCAAGGAAACGCTTTCATCAGCGTTTCCCTAACCCGGATAAACCGGAACCCAAATTTTGCCACTTTGCGCAAGAAATCATTGTTAAGTGCCTAAAACAAAATACGGATGGCATCGAATTGCTTCTCTACCATCCGTGGCATTTCCTGTTCATTACACTTCCCTGCTCAGGAATCTTCAAAAATGACCTGCTATTTTACCTGTCTGAACCGATAAAAATAGATCAGATTATTGCTTTCACCTTCCTTATATCAATATCGGCAGGATTTCACAATAGTTTAGCATACCTGTCCGGCTTTCGTTACAATTAAGCCGGCCTTCATGACGGTTCCCCACCAAAAAGTTCATTCCATGCCTTATCCCAATATTTTTCGGGCAAATCAGGCCAACTCCATTGTCCTGTGTCTTCATGACACAACTCCATAACCTTTTTCAGGACATCACCATGGCATACGCCTGACAAATCTCCTTCCAGCTGCCGTTCCGTGATCCGACACCAATAAGGAGCCCTCTCTGCCAGCCCCGATTCCTTCAGCTGCATCCTGGCCAGCATCCTGTCATAATCCAGTGACACAAATTCTTCTTTCCAGCTTCCCTGTTCCCCATGAAGGATCATGAACTGGCTTAGCCCGCCTGCCTGGTGGGACAACCCCACAGACCCCGGATTCATAAGGGCAATTCCCCGATGGCGGTATGCGAACTGAAGGTGGGTATGGCCGCAGAGAACCACCGAAGTCCCTGCACCTTCCATAACCTCCCTTGTCCGCTCCGCACCCTTCCACAACTGCTCCTTCACGTTTCCGGGAGAGCCATGGCAGACAGTCAGGGCGGGAAACCCCTCGTACCTGACCTGGCGCGCAATGGGAAGTTCCTCGAAAAAGTCTATGTCACGCTTTGTAAGGCGATCGTAGGCATACCAGAGCGCCCCTGTGGTGGAATCATACTCCTTCCAGCTATTTCCTCCCTCTCGGCGACGCTTTATCCAGTATTCCTCCTTATTACCCCGGATAAAGGTGCAGTCGTATTTTCCCCTGCAAGAATAAAGCAGTTCCATGGTACGCTCAGGGTAAGCCAGTTCTCCCACATAATCCCCCAGGAAAATAAATCGGCTGATCCCACGGGAAAGAGCATACTCCATGCATTTCCCAAAAGCTATGTAATTACTGTGAATATCTGAAAATACCGCTATGTCCATGGACAGCATTTAACCACATTATTTTTAACATTTTACTTGGAATTTCATTAATAATACTTTAAATCTTCCTGCCTTTACAGCACAATATATAATTACCATTTCAAGAATGGATTCATATGGACAAATCTTCCTGAAAAGGATATAATAACTACAGCACGGTCAATCCTAACGGCATAGCAAAGGGCAGTATCATGAAAAAAATGAAAACAGCCACCCCATATATACTGGCAGCATTGATCTGCTTGTTCATATCCTTTCCCGCAGTGTCCAACAGTATTGTTTTAGATGAAGCATACACATTGTGGCTGATTCGCGGCAATGTACCGGATATCGTACATGGAGCTGCGTCTGATGTCCATCCCCCTTTATACTATTTACTCCTTAAATTATTTCAAATATTTGGCAGCGAATCCTTATTTAAATACAGAATCGCGACAGCCCTGGGGACATACCTGAACCTGCTGCTGATCGGAGCGACGCTGATCAGAAGACAATGGGGATGCAGAGTATCGATTTTATATATTCTCTGGTTTGGGCTGACATATGGCACACTGGAGAAGTCAACTTTTATCAGAATGTATTCCTGGGGAGCCTTTTTCGTCACTGCCGCTGCCGTACTGTTATTCTCTTACTATAAAAACAATAAAAAAGCTGATTTTATACTGGGTATTATAACGACAGTTGCAGCAATGTATACACATTATTATGCTGTCATAACCATGTTTTTTATCTGGCTTTTTTTCATGCTGGCAGCATTCCTGAAAAAAAGAGATAAAATAAAACATATTTTTCTCGGCGGGTTTGCGGTCATTATAGGGTATCTCCCCTGGCTGGGGACATTAGCGTCACAGAGCAGGCGAGTGGCGGAAAACTATTGGATGACAGGCTTTGACTGGAACGAATGGAGAATGGTCCCCGCGGCATTGATGGAGACGACAGAAGGTTCTTATAACGGTATCGGTATGGTACTTTACACTTTCCTGATGATACTGCTGGTTCTGGCATTTGCCAGAAAGAAATGGGATGCAGTACTGTGTGTGTCTGCATTTGTGTGTACTATGGTCATGGGAGCATTGCTGTCTGTTCTTGTCACTCCAATATGGGCGACCCGGTATATGTATCTGGACTGGGGGCTGATGTCCTTATTTGCGGCAATCGTGGCGGGAGAAGTAACCAGCGTTTATGCCAAAATAACCCAGGGCATGCTGATCATAATACTGACCATTACAGGGTGGGTATCGCTGCGTACAATGTTGAATGACGAAACCATGAATAACACAGCAGATGAATGGATTGCCTTTCTGGAGGAAAATGTGGAAGAAGACGCCTGTATCATTGTGGATGACCCGGCGGAGCATAAGGCGGTATATGACTTTTATCTGCCCCATGTCAATTCTGTTTATACGGAAAACCTGCTGGGAAGGAACATTGAAAAGGAACTGGCAGATTTCCTGGGGCAAAGCGCCGGCCGTCAGATATGGTATATCATTGATTACAGACAGCAGAAGATCGGAGCGGACGAAATACGCGGCTGTTTAGAAAGGCTGCGATATTCTCTTGAACCAGCAGGGTATTATCGGATTGAACAAAAAGAGCTGGAAATATTCCGTGTAGAGGAAATGCAATATGAAGAGTAGTTGGAAGAAATTAGCCCTGTTGGCGGCAGGCGGGATGATATTCAGCGCATTGTCCACAGGCATCATGTATCACTTTTTCCCACAATATTTATGCTATGCAGTTTATGCCGTGGGCAAAGGAAACTTTTATCAGCTGGGGACAAAAGAAATGGCTCCGGGAACATCGCTGACAGAATGCTTCTCACCTCAATTTGGATTTCTCACGGGAATCAATATCGGTGTAAAAAGAGAAGAAAATGAGAATACGCTTATCGGGCGGCTGTTGAACGAAGAAGGCAGAGTCATGGCGGAAAGCCAGTTTACCCTGAAGGATGCGGATTACAGTTTCCTTTTTTATAAATGGGTCGATCCGGAGCGCCAATATCAATTGGAGATCCTGTTCCCTGAAAGCAATCAAGGTGCAGTTACAGTGACATTGGGGACGGGGGATTCTGGAGCGGATGAACAGACGGGGTTATACGTTGATGGAAACCCGTCGAACAAAGAATTATATGCCGAATTTATTTATGGGACTTATAGCAGGAAGCTGCTGGCATTCTGGTTCATAGTACTTTTTACAGGCGGTTTTATGATCGGGGAAACAATATTATATAAACTGACCCTGCGCAGAGACAGCGGGGTACAGAGCGGAGCGGACATATGAAAAAAACATTTTATACACCGGTTCAAAAGATCCTGATAGGCATACTGGTGATCTGCGGCGTTGCCCTTGTGATAAGCGATAGTATCTTCAAATGGGAAGAAACGGGCAATCCCTGCATGTTCACCTATATCAGCCAGGGGGAATATATGCTGAATATTACCTGTATGCCGGCAGACCGGAACAACCAAATCACTGTTTTTTCCAAAGAAGCCATAAATACGGATGGAAAAGCAGGCATGATTTTGGCGCAGGCTGATATGGAACCCGGAGAGCAGTATATATCGATACCGCTTTCCATGGAAAACGGAATTTATTCTGTCTCCGTCGTTACAGATCTGGACACAGAAGAAATGACCATGGTGCAGTCAGCCTGTCTGGAGAGCAGAGGGATTATATACCGAGACGGAACTGTCCTGGGGATTATCTGTTTCCTGTCAGCGCTTTTCCTGGCAGTGATGTTTGTTAAAATTCCAGAGGAAAAATGCATAATGCCTCTTCTTGCGGCTGGGATCGGTCTGATAGCAGGGATTCCCCTGTATGCGGACTTTTTTATGAATGGCCACGATTTCAGTTTTCATATGTTAAGAATTGAAGGAATCTACCAGGCAATGGCTTCGGGAGATTTCCCGGTGCGGCTGAATCCACTGCAGATAGGCGGGTATGGTTATTTGTCCGCTACCATGTACCCACAGCTGTTCCTTTATCCGGTGGCGCTTCTTCGCTTTTTACATGTATCTGTCGTAACCTGTTATAAATTATTGCTTACCATGATCAATGTGGGGACTGCGTTGATCGCTTATTATGCCGTTAAAAATATTACCAAGTCAGAAAAGATCGGGCTGATGATGAGTTTTCTGTATACCCTTTCCGCGTATCGGCTGATGGGAATGTACATGCGCTGTGCCATCGGGGAAGTCCTTGCAATGACCTTTATTCCTCTGGTCATATTGGGCGTGTACGAATGCCTTTGGGGGGGGCAGCGGCGCTGGATCATCCTGACCCTGGGCATTACAGGAATACTGCAGTCGCATATTCTGTCTGTAGAAATATGCGCACTGTTTATGATCCTGGAATTTTTCTGGTGGCTGGTCAGCAAAAAGAAGAATTCTGTCGGAAAACGCATCCTGGCAGGCGTCAAGTCTGTCCTGACTGCTGTGCTGCTGAATCTTTCGTTCCTTGTACCGTTTCTATATTTCAGCGCCCATGACCTGTGCTGTTTTAATATGGAGAATTCCGTAGCAAATACCGTAGTCTATTTTTCCCAGATGTTTTCACTTTTCCTCGACACAGCCGGGATTTCGATCCCAAGAGGGACAACGGTCAATGAGATGTCGTTGACTGTGGGGACTGCGCTTTTGGTGGGTTTGTTTGCCTTTTTCGTCTGGGCCTCTTCGGAAAAGGAGAATACGCAGGAAAGTAAAAACACAGGGATCCATTGTGCAGTGTATGCTTTGACTGCATTGTTTTTGTCGTCATGGCTGATGCCATGGGGAGGACTGATATCCAGAATACCTATTGTGGAAAAGCTGACCGGCACATTACAATTTGTATGGCGTTTTCTGGGTATAGCAAGTTCATTTATGGCGTTATGCACCGCCATAGGGGTAGTGAGACTTACGGAAAAGAAACAGGAACGGGGCTGGCTGACCGGTGTTGTGATAACCTTATGCATCATAACGACATGGAGTCTTTTTGATGACCTGACAGGATACCTGGGACAATTCAGCAATCCCATGGAGGCAGAGGCAGTTGAGGATGTAGACACATTATATTTATACAATGGCATGGACAGTTCTGTCTATACCAGGAAAGCAGCTGTGCCACAGACGGCAAGCGGCACGGCAATCGGCTGCTCTGATTACAGAAAACAGGGAACCCATATCAGCATGCATGTAGAACCAGCACAGGATACTGCTGATTCCTTGCTGTTCCCGTTATTTTACTATCCGGGCTACGAGATAAGGATCAATGGCACAAAGGTGGAACCCTATGACATGAACTGGCTTCTGGCGTGCGACCTGCCTTCTGTTCCGTCTGACATACAGGTCAGATATGTGGGACTGCCAATATTCAGGATATGCGATGTGATCAGCGTTCTCACCATGGCCGGTATCCTATTTGCGGCTATATGGAAACGGAAAGGGCTGGCACAAAAAGCCTGAAGCCCTTTCCCGACAAGCATTTAACCTTCCGTCTTTTATTTAAACAACGTTTTGAACAATCCTCTCTTCAACACCTGGGCTCCGGTACTGATCAGGCTTCTCTCAATCTGTGCCTGCCTGCGCTCTGCCGCCCTCTCTTTCTTCCTCTCCGCGGCCTCTTTTTCTTTTTCCTTCTTCCTGGCCGCTTCTGCCTCCGCTTTCTCCTTCTGTTTCTGGAACTCTGCCTTTTCCTTTTCCAGCTGGGCGCGCTCCGCCTCCAGTGCACTCTGATCCGCCAGTACCTCATAGGCGGAAACATTGTCCACGCTGTCATCATATTTTTCCATGCCGTCGGAAGCGATCCGTTTTAACCGTTCCACACTGTCCACCGGTCCCATCAAGCTCTGGGGGCAGATGATCGCCGTCTGCTGCGCAATGCCGGGTACGCCTTCCTCATCCAAAAAAGAGGTCAGGGCATATCCCACTCCCAGCTGCATGATCACATCCTCTGTCTTAAAGGCCGGATTCGCCCGAAAAGACTGAGCCGCCACCTTCACCGCTTTCTGTTCCGCAGGAGTGTATGCGCGCAGGGCATGCTGGACACGGTTGGAAAGCTGCGCCAATACACTGTCAGGAATATCCCCCGGGCTCTGGGTTACAAAGTAAATACCTACGCCCTTGGAGCGGATCAGCTTCACCACCTGTTCGATCTTCTGCACCAGCACCTTGGGAGCATCGGAAAACAGCATATGCGCCTCATCGAAGAAAAAGACCAGCTTCGGCTTTTCCAGATCCCCCGCCTCCGGCAGCCTCTCGAACAGCTCCGCCATCATCCACAGCAGGAAGCTGGCATACAGGGTAGGATTCTGCACCAGCTTCACGCAGTCCAGGATATTGACGATTCCCTTGCCGCTATTGTCGGTGCGTACCCAGTCAAGGATATCCAGCGCAGGTTCTCCGAAAAACAAGTCTCCGCCCTGATTCTCCAGGGGAATCAGCGCCCGCACAATGGCGCCGATGGACTGGGCCGCTATACTTCCATAAGTCGTCACATAATCCGCCCTGTGTTCCGAGACATAGGTCAGGACTGACCTGAGATCCTTCAAATCTATGAGCAGCAGCCCCCTGTCATCCGCGATCCTGAACACGATGTTCAAAACACCCTCCTGAACCGCCGTCAGACCCAGGATACGGGAAAGCAGTTCCGGTCCCATATCGGAGATCGTTACCCTTACCGGATGCCCCTTCTCCTGGTAAATGTCCCAGAAGCACACAGGATAGGACCTGTATGTAAAGCTGTCCCTGATACCGAATTTATCGATCCTTTTCTCCATGCTTTCGGAAGCCGTACCGGGCGTGGCCAGTCCTGACACGTCCCCCTTTACGTCACATAGGAATACGGGAACCCCCGCATCGGAAAAAGATTCCGCCATAGTTTTCATAGTGATTGTCTTACCGGTGCCGCTGGCACCTGCGATCAGTCCGTGGCGGTTGCTCATGTTCAACTGCATGGTCACCTGGTTCCCGCTGTCGTCAAGCCCCATGTAAATCCTGCCATCTCTGTACATTTTATTGATCGTTCCTTTCTTCGTGCTGCTTGTTTTTCCTTTACGGGCATTCTATCATGAATCTTCGATTCATGATCGTCATTCGCCGCTCGCCGAATGTGCAGGCACATTCTTCTCGCTAACGCTCATTATATCATATCCCCGCAAGCGGAACAATAGATTGTAACACCGATATTTGAAGTCTATTTTAATCTCCATTTCGCCACCTTGGGCTGCAAGCACACTTTCATCACATTTTTCTTTATTTTCCCTTTTGCCGGGTCTATAGCACTTGCAACTGAATAGAATCTTTAGGGATCGCAGAAATGCGGCATTTTTTGTCAAATTTTTCTTGTTTTCCGTCACAGTTGTTCTTTCAGTGCCATTCATCCTTTCGCTAATCTGCAGCGGCTTATATGTGTTTGGAATTATATAAATCGTTTCATATATGTAAAGAGAATGAGCCCCCATGATTGCCATCGCATTCACAGAAGCCCATTATTTTCACAAGTTTTACATACGGTATTGCAATTTCCACTGTCACTGCACCACCAGGTTGGAATATCCCATCAGGCTCTCATCCACGGCCCGCGCCGCCTCCCTGCCCTCACGGATAGCCCATACCACCAGGGACTGGCCTCTGTGCATGTCTCCGGTGACAAAGACATTCTCTTTGCTGGTCTGATACTGCCCTGCCCCGGTCTTCACATTGGTGCGCTCGTTCAGTTCCACGCCGAAGGCCTCCGCCACATAGCCCTGTACCCCCAGGAAGCCTGCCGCGATGAGCACGAGATCCGCGGGAAGCTCCTGCTCGCTGCCCGCCACTTCTTTCATGTTCATGCGTCCCGTGGCCGCATCCTTCTCCCATGCAAGCTTTACAATCTTCACAGCCTTCAGGTTCCCGTCCTTATCTTTCACAAATTCCTTCACGGTAGACTCATAGATGCGGGGATCATGTCCATACAGGGCAATCGCCTCCTGCTGGCCGTAATCTGTCTTGCAGACCTTTGGCCACTCCGGCCAGGGATTATTCTCTGCCCTGCTGTCCGGTGCCTTTGGCATCATCTCAATCTGGGTCACGCTCTTTGCGCCGTGGCGGATAGAGGTGCCCACACAGTCATTACCCGTATCCCCGCCGCCGATGATAATCACGTGCTTATCCTTTGTGTCCACGTACTGTTTATCCTCAAAACCGGAATCCAGCAGGCTCTTGGTATTTGCTTTCAGGAAATCCACCGCAAAGTAAATTCCCTTCGCATCCCTTCCGGGAGCCTTGATGTCCCTGGGATTGGAGGCGCCGCAGGCCAGGATTACCCTGTCGAAGTCATGGAGCAGCTTATCGGCCTTGATATCCCTGCCCACGTCCACGCCAGTGACAAAAGTGATCCCTTCCTCTTCCATGATCTTCCGTTTCCGTTCCACGATCCGTTTCTCCAGCTTCATGTTGGGAATCCCGTACATCAGCAGTCCCCCCACACGGTCTGAGCGTTCATACACTGTCACCAGATGGCCTCGCTTATTTAACTGGTCCGCCGCCGCCAGACCGGAAGGCCCGCTGCCAATAACTGCCACCCTTTTCCCGGTACGGACTTTGGGGGGATTCGCCGCGGCATACCCTTCCGCGTAGGCGTTCTCTATAATGGCATATTCATTTTCCTTGGTGGACACCGGATCCCCGTTGAGACCGCAGGTACATGCCGCCTCACAGAGCGCAGGGCATACCCTGGAGGTGAACTCAGGGAAATTGTTTGTCTTTTTCAGGCGGTTGTATGCCTGCTGCCAGTTCCCATGGTACACCAGGTCATTCCACTCAGGGACCAGATTGTGCAAGGGGCATCCGCTTGCCATCCCACAGATCATCATTCCCGCCTGGCAGAAAGGCACTCCGCATTCCATGCACCTTGCGCCCTGAAGCTGCTGCTCCTCCCTGGGCAAATGCTCGTGAAACTCGTTAAAGTGCTTTATTCTTTTCTTTGGCTCCTCCTCTTTACTGACTTCCCTTTTATATTCCATAAATCCGGTTGGCTTTCCCATGCTTTCTCTTTGCCTCCTTACTTTGGTTCTTGGTTTCGTTCTTAGTTCTTGGTCTTAGTTCTTGGTCTTGGTTCTTGGTCTTGGTTCTTGGTCTTGGTTCTTGGTTCTTGGTCTTAGTTTTTGTCTTGGTTCTTGGTCTTGGTTCTTGGTCTTGGTTCTTGGTTCTTGGTCTTAGTTTTTGTCTTGGTTCTTGGTCTTAGTTTTTGTCTTGGTCTTGGTTCTTGGTCTTGGTTCTTGGTCTTGGTCATAGTTTATGGTTTTGGTCATAGTTTTTGATTTGGTTTTGGATTAAGGTCTGGTTTAGGTTCTTGAAAGTTATAGGTTACTGTTCCTGGCACGGCGGCCGGGGGTGGGTCTGCTTCATTCAGGCGCTTCGCTGGAATTTCGATGAGCCTCAAACCGTCGTCAATGCGCCCATAAGCGGGGGCGCATCGACTTGAGTCTCCTCTCAATAGCTCAGTAAAGCCTGAATGAAGCAGACCCACTCCCAACCGCCTGAATACCGCAGATTATTTATCACAGATCTCTATTTTACAGTTCTCATTATACAATTCTCTTTTTCACAGATCCTTTTCACAGACCTCTTTTACAGCCCACTTTCTCATACCTCTTTTACAACCCCTTTCTCAGGCTTCATTTACAGACCTTTATCTCATATGTCTTTGTCTTACAAACCTTTGTTTTTAATGATACGACTTTACCCTATCAGCCGGTCGGCCGCGGCAGGTCTCTTTTTGAAACCGTTGGAGGACGCCGGCACTTAGGCGCCGTACTTTGGCGCCTTATGTGTCCGCTGCGTCCGGAATCGAGCGAAAGCGCGTTGAAAAAAGAGACCTGCCGCGACCGGCCGGCGTGACTAAGTCCGTGTACATGACTTGGCCAGTGTGTGTAACTTGGCCAGTATGCGTGACTGAGTCAGCATACATAACTTGGCCAGCATGCGTGACTGAGTCAGCATACATAACTTGGCCAGTATACGTGACTGAGTCAGCATACATAACTTGGCCAGTATACGTGACTTGGCCAGAACACAAACTCATTTCCGGGTATTGGCATAAAACGCCTCAATCTGCGCCTGTTCCGCACTCAGCCCTTTCTCCTCCATCTGCACAATGGTCTTGAGAACCCGCTCGTAATCATGGGGAATAATCTTCTTAAACTTTGGCAGATATTCCTCAAAATGGTCAAGGATGCGCTTTCCCTTCTCAGAGTTGGTCAGCGCCACATGCTCCTGGATCATGCCCTTTAACTCCAGCACATCGTATTTGGAGGTAATCTCGCCGGAGGAAACCATTTCCTTGTTCAGCCTCTTGTAAAGGTCGTTTCCCTCATCCAGCACATAGGCAATGCCGCCGCTCATACCTGCAGCGAAGTTCTTGCCGGTAGTCCCCAGCACAACCACACGTCCGCCGGTCATGTACTCGCATCCGTGGTCGCCCACGCCTTCCACCACTGCAAGGGCGCCGGAATTACGGACGCAGAAACGTTCCCCAGCCACACCGTTGATAAAAGCCTTGCCGCTGGTAGCGCCGTAAAGCGCCACATTGCCAATAATGATATTCTCAGAGGCATCAAACCTGCTTCCTGCCGGCGGGTATACCACCAGCTTGCCGCCGGAGAGCCCTTTGCCGAAATAATCGTTGGAATCACCCACCAGTTCCAAAGTCAGTCCTTTCGGGATAAACGCGCCGAAGGACTGACCGCCTGCCCCCTTGCAGAGCACATGGTAGGTGTCCTCCTCCACGTTGTCACCCAGACGTTTGGTGATCTCGCTGCCCAGGATCGTGCCGAAAGTACGGTCCGTATTGGACACGTCCACCTCCACGCTCCGCTTCTGGCCTGACTCTATTGCCTTCTTTAACTGTTTTAGAAGTATCTTCTCATCCAGGGTCTTTTCCAGCTCGAAATCATAAACCTGTTTCGGGTCAAAGGTGTATTTCTGTCCGCTTTCCCGGAAAGGATTGGACAGGATCAGGGACAGGTCTACCTCCTGCTGCCTCCGGTTCAGGTTCTCCCTTACCCGGAGCAGATCGGTGCGTCCCACCAGTTCGTCCACAGTCTTCACGCCCAGCGCCGCCATATATTCCCGAAGCTCCTGTGCGATAAATTTCATAAAGTTTTCCACGTACTCCGGCTTGCCTCGGAAATGTTTGCGCAACTCCGGATTCTGGGTCGCCACGCCCACGGGGCAGGTGTCCAGATTGCAGACCCTCATCATGACACAGCCCATGGTCACCAGGGGCGCGGTGGCAAAGCCAAATTCCTCCGCTCCCAGGATGGCCGCAATGGCCACATCACGGCCGCTCATCAGCTTCCCGTCCGTCTCGATGCGCACCTTGTTTCTCAGTCCGTTCATGATCAATGTCTGATGGGTCTCCGCAAGCCCCAGCTCCCAGGGAAGACCGGCGTTATGGATGGAGCTTCTGGGCGCCGCCCCGGTGCCCCCGTCATAGCCGGACACCAGGATCACCTGGGCTCCCGCCTTTGCCACGCCTGCGGCCACCGTGCCCACTCCCGCCTCGGACACCAGCTTCACGGAAATGCGTGCATCCTTGTTGGCGTTTTTCAGGTCATAGATCAGCTGTGCCAGATCCTCAATGGAATAGATATCGTGATGAGGGGGCGGGGAGATCAGGGACACGCCGGGAGTGGAGTGGCGGGTCTTGGCAATCCATGGATATACCTTCCCCCCGGGCAGATGTCCGCCCTCGCCGGGCTTCGCTCCCTGGGCCATCTTGATCTGAATCTCCTTTGCGCTGACCAGGTAACGGCTGGTGACACCGAAGCGTCCGCTTGCCACCTGCTTGATGGCGGAGCAGCGGTTCAGGCCGTCAGTGCCGGGTGTCAGTCTGTCCAGTTCCTCCCCGCCCTCGCCGGAGTTACTCTTTCCGTGGAGCCTGTTCATGGCAATGGCCATGGTTTCGTGTGCTTCCTTGGAAATGGAGCCGTAGGACATGGCGCCGGTCTTGAACCGGGTGACAATGGACTCCACCGGCTCCACCTGTTCCAGGTCAATCCCCTTTTTCGGGTAATTGAAATCCATCAGCCCCCGCAGATTTTTGATGGAAGTCTCGTCATTCACCATGGCGGTATACTGCTTGAACATACCGTAATCGCCCCGCCTCGTGGATTCCTGAAGCATATGGATGACGGCGGGGTTGTAAAGGTGCTCGTCGCCGCCGCTTCTTGCCTTGTGGTGTCCGGGACTGTCCAGGGTGAGATCATTTCCCAGTCCCAGAGGATCAAACGCCATGGAATGCAGTTCGTCCACCTGTGCCTCAATATCCTTTAATGTGATACCGCCCACGCGGCTCACCGTATTGCAGAAATATTTATTGATCACCTCCGGCGCTATGCCGATAGCTTCAAAAATCTGAGAACCCTGATAGGACTGGATCGTGCTGATTCCCATTTTGGAAGCAATCTTCACAATGCCGTGAAGCACCGCGTTGTTGTAATCATTCACCGCCGCATAATAGTCCTTATCCAGCATATGGTTCTCGATCAGTTCCTTAATGCTCTCCTGCGCCAGATAGGGATTGATGGCGCAGGCGCCGTAGCCAAGCAGGGTGGCAAAGTGATGCACCTCCCTGGGTTCGCCGGATTCCAGGATCAGCGCCACCCTGGTTCGCTTTTTCGTGCGCACCAGATACTGGTTCAGCGCCGACACTGCCAGCAGGGAAGGAATGGGCACATGATTCTCGTCCACACCCCGGTCAGAGAGAACCAGGATGTTCACGCCGTCCCTGTACGCCCGGTCCACCTCCACAAAGAGTCTGTCGATGGCCCGCTCCAGGCTGGTATTCTTATAATAAGTAATGGGGACTACTTCTACTTTAAATCCCTCCGCCTTCATATTCTTGATCTTCATCAGGTCTGTGTTGGTCAGGATGGGATTGTTGACCCTCAGCACATTGCAGTTCTTGGGGGATTCCTTTAAAATATTTCTCTCCGTACCGATGTAGACGGTGGTGGAAGTCACGATCTCCTCACGGATGGCATCGATGGGAGGATTCGTGACCTGGGCGAAGAGCTGCTTAAAATAGTGGAACAGGGGATGGCGGCTCTTGCTCAGGACAGGGATGGGGGTGTCCACACCCATTGCCGCGATGGCCTCCCCGCCGTTCTTCGCCATGGGCAGAATGCTGGTCTGCAGTTCGTCATAGGTGTAGCCGAAAGCCTTCTGCATCCGCTGGCGCTCCTCATAGGTGTATTCCGGCACCCGCAGATTGGGGATGTTCAGATCCTTCAGATAGACAAGATTGCTGTCCAGCCACTCGCCGTAAGGCTGCCTGGAAGCATATTTTTCCTTCAATTCCTCGTCTGAGATCACCTTTCCCTGCACCGTGTCCACCAGCAGCATCTTGCCCGGGCGGAGACGCTCTTTTACCTTGATCTTCGTGGGATCGATCTCCAGAACCCCCACCTCCGAGGAAAGGATCAGGGTGTCGTCCTCCGTGATCAGATAGCGGGAGGGACGCAGGCCGTTCCTGTCCAGCACCGCCCCCATGATATCCCCGTCGGAAAACAGGATGGACGCAGGGCCGTCCCAGGGCTCCATCATGGTAGCGTAATATTGGTAAAAGTCCCGCTTGGTCTGGGACATGGCCTTGTCGTTTGCCCAGGGCTCAGGAATGGCGATCATCACCGCCAGAGGCAGATCCATACCGCTCATCACAAGAAATTCCAGGGTGTTGTCCAGCATGGCGGAGTCGGAGCCTGTCTTATTGATGGCGGGCAGCACCTTGTGCATATGCCCCCTTAAATATTCGGACTCCATATTTTCCTCCCGGGCAAGCATCTTGTCGGCATTGCCGCGGATCGTATTGATCTCGCCGTTATGTACCATCAGCCGGTTGGGATGCGCCCTCTCCCAGCTGGGGTTGGTGTTGGTAGAAAACCGGGAATGCACCACGGCAATGGCGGATTCATAATCCCCGCTCTGCAGGTCCGCGAAGAAGGTCCGCAGCTGTCCCACCAGGAACATACCCTTGTATACAATGGTACGGCTGGAAAAGGATACCACGTAAGTGTCGTCGCTGGACTGCTCGAAGAGACGTCTGGCAATGTACAGCTTCCGGTCAAACTCCAGCCCTTTCTCCACATTGGCAGGCTTCTTTACAAAACCCTGCATGATGTAAGGCATACATTCCACCGCCTTATGCCCCAGCACATTGGGAAAGGTGGGAACCTCCCGCCATCCCAGAAATTCCAGTCCCTCCTTCTCCACAATGATCTCGAACATCTTCTTTGCCTGGTTGCGGCGAAGCTCTTCCTGAGGAAAGAAGAACATGCCGATACCATACTCCCTTTCTTTGCCGATCTCGATTCCAAGAGACTTGCATACCCTGGCAAAGAATTTGTGAGGAATCTGGGTCAGGATGCCTACGCCGTCACCGGTCTTTCCCTCCGCGTCCTTTCCCGCCCTGTGCTCCAGATTTTCAACAATCTTCAAAGCGTTCTCCACGGTGGCACGGCTCTTGCGTCCATTGATATTGACGCAGGCTCCGATCCCACAGTTATCATGCTCAAACTCCTGGCGATAAAGGGGAGCCTGAGGAATTTCCTTTTTTACATCAAACATTGCCGTTGCTCCTTTCTGTTGTCTTACTCTGCTTCTCAGTCGATTGCCCCACGGAAATGAACAGACTCGTAAGACTTTGCTTTCCTGCTCACGCTTCTGACTCTGCTGTCCTTGAGCAGACCCGAAAAGCTGCGCTTTCCTGCTCAACGTATGTTGAGCATGTTCGCGTTGCTCGTCATAAGCTCTTGCCCACACCTGCCCATGCAAGCATGGCAGTTGTGCACAAGCGCTTCTGACTCTGCTCATTCGCGCAAAACGAAGACGCAATAAGGCATTCATGCGCCTCATTGCGTCTTCGTTGAAAATACTATACATCAGATTTTCCTATCTGTAAATAAAAACTTTTTCGTAAATTGTCAGACAATCTGACAACTCGTTTTATGCAAACGTATTATTCTGACATTTTCCGTTTTTGAAAGACTTCCTTCATTACGTTTTCCATTCATACCGCTACCATTTGCATTTTTCCCCGATTTATGATAGCGTAATAGTCGTAAAGGAGAAACATCATGGCAACGATCAAGGAAATAGCATTACTGGCAGGCGTTTCCCGGGGGACGGTGGACCGTGTGCTCAATCACCGGGGAAGCGTAAATCAAAAAACCGCGGAAAAGATAAAACGGATCGCCAGGGAACTGGACTACAAGCCGAACCGCGCCGGACTGGTGCTGGCAGCGCAGAAAAAAAAGCTGAAGCTGGGCGTTATCCTGTTTTCACCGGAAAATCCATTTTATGTGGATGTGCTGGCAGGTGTAAGCGAGAAGTCCGAGGAGCTGGCCGGCTACAACTGTACCGTGATCGTCAAGCAGATTGCCATGGATCTGGAAGCACAGCTGAATGCCATAGCAGAACTTGTGGCCGAAGAAGTCAACGGCATTGCCCTGGCTCCCTACAATGACGACTGCATCCGGGAACGCATTAACGCCCTGTCCAGACAGGGTATCCCTGTGGTCACGCTGAACACGGATATTGAAAATTCTGACCGGCTCGCCTATGTAGGAAGCAATTATGAGAAGAGCGGCTCCACTGCCGCAGGTCTGCTGCAGCTCATGACCGCAGGACAGGTCAACGTAGGCATCATCACCGGCTCTTCCCAGATCCTTTGCCACACTGAGCGGATCGCGGGCTTCCAGAAAACCCTGCGCCCTTACCGGAAGCGCATACATATCTCGGATGTCATCGAAGTACATGATGACGAGATCGAAAGTTACGAGAAAACGTTCCAGCTGCTGCGCGACCACCCTGAGATCAATGCACTGTATTTCGCTGCAGGCGGGGTCTATGGCGGCTGCCGTGGCGTCACTGCACTGGGACGTCAGAACCGGATGTCCATCGTGGCATACGACCTGGTTCCCACCACCAGGGAACTGATCAAAAAGGGGATCATTTCCGCCGTGATCTGCCAGCAGCCCAAAGTACAGGGCAGCAGACCCCTGGATCTGCTTTTCGCCTACCTGACCACAGGGGAATTACCGGAGAAAGAGCAGTATTACGTCGCCGTGGACATCCGCATCAAAGAGAACCTATAAGGAAAAGCCAAACGCCTCATAAGGCACAATGATCTCCTGTTCCCCCTGCGCGTAGCCATGGATCTCGTATGGATCAAAATGGATGCCGATGCCCTCCTCCGACAGGAAGAAGCGCTTTTCCTCCAGAAGCTTGGCCTGCCAGCTCTCGTCATCGGTCCCCCACATGGCGATTAGCTCCACATAAGGCGCTATGATCCCACAGACCTCCTCCGGGGTTTTCCCTGTCATATCTGTGATGGATACCCTGTTTCCCGTATGCATGTCAAACGTATAATAGACCGTACCGTGCTGGCCATGGGCGGCGCCCTTCCAATACTGTTGCCAATACAGGGCTATGCCCACATAGTCCCCGTCCAGCCAGACCACATGGTAGCTGTCCGAAAGCTCCACATAGTCGCCTCCCCATTCCTCCAGTACATCCGGGTTATCACTTTCGCTGTTTTCTTTCACCGCTTCCCGGAATTCTTCCATGGCAGCCATATCCCGCGCATACAGATCTTCCAGGAAATCATTGATTTTCCCCAAAGCGCCCTCGTCCTCCTTAAAAAGAACCCTGGTAATGCTGTAGTCAACCCTGGCCCCGGTATGTGTATCCGTCCATTCATAGTCGGTGCATTCCCTGTCCGTGATCTCCCAGCCGGGATTAACACTATATACTGCCACATCCTCTGCTTTCGTTTCCTCATCGCCCGTCAGGGGAATTCTCCTGACCACATTGTTTTCCTGTCTCTCAGACACATAATAAAAGTAATCCTCATCAAAATAGGTCACCGGGGAAGCCTGTCGGACATACAGATCATAAGGCTGGGTAGTCGTCTTTCCCGTCCAGTCCATAAAATGTATGCTCCCGTACCCGCTTTCGGATATTGTGGCATAATATACCCCTTCCTGATCCCATGCAGTCACATTGCGGTACCCTGACGTTTTCGGGTATGTGCCGATTTCCCGGATTTCCTCAGTATGATCCAGGGGAATGCTATACCAGCCATTATCTGTCGGAATCACATTAGATTTTGAGACAATAATGGCATCATTTGTGACCGCCCAGACCCTACAACCTTGCGGAATATTCAACATTTCTGTCTGTTGGGTTTCCAGATCGATCCGCACCCGGCTGCCAGCACCATCCTTCATAAACACATATCCGTAATTCCTCATGGCATAGGGCAGCGTCATCGATGACTCCCGTCCTCCATCCTCATTGTGCCATCTCGAAAAGTCGCCCTCCGGCAGCCGCCCGTACAAAGTCTCACCCTCCTCGGCAGGTGTGATACCACCGTCCTGGTCCAAACGGAAATACAGGTTCTCCTCATCGCCGTACTGTTGGATCAGGTAAAGGATATCCTCATAAGTGTCCAGCTGATAGTACTGAAAATAATTGTCGATGCGACCATCGGTGATTTCCTGCCCCGGCATGTCCACACTGGCCAGCAGGACAGCTTCCTCACTTCCGTCACTCCTGACCCGGTAAAGATTGCCCTGACGCTTTCCCAGGGTATTTACATTGGGGATTACCATAAAATATACATAATCTCCCCAGATGCAGAAATCACCGCGCTGGGGAGACGCCGCCTCATACAACACCGTCTCCTCCAACGTCTCCGGGTCATACCGGCACAGACGATTATTCCAATAGCCATAAAGCCAGCCGTCCACGGTCTGGGTATTTCCCCCCGCATCATCCCTGAAATACGGCACGCTGCCCATGGAGTATCCGGTCTGTTCCTCGTTCTGTTTTCCGTCATCCGCTAAGCCGGCCTCCGTTTTTCGAGAACTCATTTTCGACATACTTGGTTCACGCACACCACAGGCTGTCACAGCAGCTGTAAATAATACCATGATGAGAAACATATTTATAACCTGCGCCAAATGCTTCATGCCCTGTATCCCTCCTCGTTTTTTGCATCCGCCATGCTTCCTTTTTTTGTTTTGGCAAGCGTATCCTTGATTCCTATTATTTCTTCTCTTACACCAAAATGCAAGCATCATATTTGCATCTTTTTCCACTCATTCATATGGACAGGACTGTCACCCTTAAATGTAACGGTTCAGCCCTCGCCATTCCCAACGAGGTGGGCAAGCCCCCTCCTAGCCGCACCTGCGGTGCTTTCCGCTGCTTCGCAGCTACCTTTGCTCATAAGACGGCGTTCCCTCAGCCGATATAATCAGCCGAAAATTCGTGCGAGCACGATTTTCGACTGCTCACATCGGCTGGCTGAACTGTTACCCCTAAATTCTTAATTTTATGCGACACTATTGTCATTTACTAGATATTGTATTATAATAGGAAAAGATACCACGAATTGTTGTTCTCGGCAAAAGTAAAGTGAGACAGTAGATGAATCAGTCCGATTTAAGCAGAAATTCCTGCCTGCTGCGGGGTTCCCTTACCCGAAAAGGTTATATGCGCTGGTTTCACTCCTTCACAGGGGTGCAGGCAGAAAGCGGGGAATCCCGCACATTTTTTATAGATTACTTCATTATCAATCCCGGTCTGGGCAGTGACCAGCCTATTCTGGGGCAGCATCCTTACTATAAAAAGCGGGGGATGAGACCTTCTTACGTGATGATCAAAGCGGGGGTTTTCCCTGGTTCAGACGGGGAATCCGGCAGACAGATCCATGCGTTTTATCCTATTTCCTCCATGAAAGTCACGGGAGCCCCCATGGTCATGCAGATCGAAGACTGCTTTTACAGCGAAAACCACATCAGCGGATTTGTGGAAGTATCACCTGCGGAAGCAAGGCACCGTTCTTTTATGTCCGATGCCGGATGGATGGAGTGGGATGTGGAAGTGCACAAAGCGGTGGCCTGCAATACCGGAATCCTGTCGGGCGCCTTTTTCCGCGCGGTAAACGGGCTGGAAAATTTCTGGCATGGAGAAGGGATCCGCAGCTTTTTCCAGGGCACGGTAACGCTGGACGGGATTGCCTATCAGGTGACTCCCGACACCTGCTACGGCTATGCGGATAAACACTGGGGACGCAGCTTCGTCAGCCCTCTGTTCCAGTTCGCCTCCGGAAGATTATGCAGCACACGCACCGGCAGGGAGTTGAAGCATTCCGTACTGGCTGTCAACGGCTGCTGCCCGAGATTTCTTTTCTTCCCTCTCCGCCGCAGGCTGATGATACAACTGACCTACATGGGGGAGGACTATGAATTTGGTTTTGTAAGACCTTTTCTTTTTTCAAAGCAGAAATGGGAAGTAAAAGAAACAAACAGACGCTTTATCTGGCACATCATGGCGCGGAACAGAACTGCCGTGATCAAAATATCCTGTAGCTGCACCAAAGAGCAGTTGATGCAGCTGAACTATGAAACCCCTGAAGGGCACAGACTGAAAAGTCCCCTCTGGGCAGGCGGTGCCGGAACAGGTACCATACAGCTTTACCGCAGGGAAAAGGGCGGAAAAGAGTTGATCGATACCTTGAAATTAGAAGATGCGGTGTGCCGCTGGCATCAGTAATCGGCATACCGCACTTTGCCTCCCAATCCAGGGCTTCCCTCAATCTTCCGGCATGGACATTGGGATAGTCCGTCACAATGGCGATGGCAGGGCAGGCGTCCAGGAAGCCGCCTTTGAGGAGGACTTTCCGGAAATGGCGGAGCAATGGCTGCTGATGTCCTCCCTTCCTGTTTCCGATACGGATTTTATTCTCCGAAACCTCTGCAGTCTGCCGCAGCCTTTGTTTTCACAGCAGCAGGTATGATGAGTCTTTTGGGAAGTCGCTGAATGCTTTTTACCACACCTGCGCTTATACAAATGCCAGTACATCCGCTGCTGCGACCTCTTCATAAGCCAGTCCAGGTTGCAGACCTGATGGGTGATAAACAGTACAAACATCCCTGCCCCGATCCATTCATGGACTGCCTCACCCAAAACTGATAGCCCATCAGGAAAAACAGCGCTATCCGCCCAGGTTCTGTATGATCCCCTTCCAAGGTAAGACGCATACGGGTCTCCACCCCACTGCCGTTAACCCCCATATCCTGCAGCGCCATAATCATACTGAACCGTTACATTGACAGCCCCTCCGTGTCCGCTGTTCTCCCGATGGATCGCCCTGACATTATCCGGATACCGCTCTGCAAATCCTGACAGGCTTTTACTGCCGCCTGTGTCTCTCCGCTGTACCGTCCATACTCTGCCACCCACTCCGGGGCATGAAAAAATACAGACACCCCTTGGAACCTATGGTCATCTGTATCCTAACACCAATCCTGCAGTTGCCAACAAGCTGACCGGGGTGCTTCAGTATGTGCCTGCCACCCGGAGCGTTACAGACTATACCAGCAACCAGCACACTACAGCTTATCATATAGAAGTGAAAAAACACTAATTAACATAAGACATATCGCTTATTTTTTTGATAAATCTTTTTCCTTCCTTATTTTCAAACATATAAGAAACTCCACCCGCTAATCCGAACATTTCACTTGTATTTATAGTTTCAATACTTAATCCAAAAAACATTGTATTGAAAACGCCCAGCAGATCGCCATGCGAAACAATTATTATATTTTCATCAGCACTTGCCATTACTTCATCAAAGAATGGTTGCAGTCTGTTCCACTCGTCTCTACGGCTTTCCGCATCAGAGAATAATCTATCATCAACAGTTTTCTCTTGCATTTCAAGATTTTCACGAAGCCATTGAACTGATTTACCACAGCACCTGCCAAGATTTCTTTCCCGCAATTCAGTTCTTAAAATCGGGATTAAGCCTAAATACTGACCAACAATGTCAGCCGTTTGTTTTGCGCGTAATAAGTCAGATGAATACATCACAAACTCTTTTTCAGATAGCTCTGCTTTTAGTCTCTCTCCAATTCTATTGGCCTGCTCCACTCCTAATTCTGATAATTCCCAATCTGTCCAAGAACCAACCATACCATTTGTATGATGAACTGATTGTGTATGTTGAATAGTAATAATTGTTTTCATGCACACCCTCCACTACACTCAATATGCCGCTTTGATTATAACATTTCTTCTTTTTATTTACCACCAAAATTTTTTGAGAAAATTTGATTTTGGGACATTTCTGCAACAATTCATTTTTACGATATGTCTATCCAGCAAAGAAAGGCAGGTATTTCAATGAGTATCTTACAGACAACCGATTTAAAAAAGTATTGCGGCGCCGAGCCGAACATCACCCGCGCTCTGGACGGTGTGACCTTTACCGTGGATCAAGGCATAAGGGGGGTGGCATGATGACTTTACCGTTTGAAAACGACACCAGCGCTATCATTAAAAAATTAGCGTCTGCCCAATTAAAGAAAGAGCATTTGAAGAAAAATTTTACGATTATTGCAATTTCATTGGCAACATTTTTGATGGCATCCGTATTACTTCTGGTTTCTGGAATGATTACAGTGAACCAAAATGGAGGCAATAACATGACAGGGTCTTATCATGCGCTTATTTCCGGCATAGGAAAAGAAGAATATCAGAAATTGTCTGATGATGTGCGAGTGGATTTATGCGGCTTCACAGCTTCCATTGGCAGTGTTAAATCCGGGAATGATCGTCTTCATATTTCGTATTCCAACAATGATGCACTTACATTAAATGGGCTGTCTGTTTCTGAGGGGAAAATGCCAGAGGAAGCTAACGAAATACTGATTGAACAGGAATACTTAATTCGGCAGAAAATAAACGCAAAAATTGGAGATACCATTCTATTGCCGGACCCAAACAACGGCGAGGAAAAATCCTTTCTTATAACAGGATATTTGAAAACAGGGGCTAAAGGCACTGACCGTTCCTTATATGCGGCTATGGTTTCTGAAGAATACTTCTCAGAAATGGATGGATGGAATCACTTTTCACCGGCAGTAATGTTTCGCGTAAATTTAGATGCGAACTCCGGGGATGTAAAAAAAATAATCTTAGAGATAACGGCTGATGCAGGCTGTAAAGCGGCACCTTCTTATAATGAAGCGTATTTGAATCTTAGCCAGCCTTCGGAATTGATGGTTATGGCGGCTGTTGCCGGGCTGGTTGTTATCGTAATTGCTGGTATTTTGGTAATATACAACATTTTCTATATTTCCATTATCAACTCAATTAAAGAATACGGACTGCTTCGCACAATAGGTATGACAGCAAAACAGATTCAAAGACTTGTTCTTAGGGAGGGAACTTTGCTGATGTTACCTGCAATTCCTATTGGACTAATTGTGGGAATTGTAGTGGCTTATCTTTTAATTCCGCATGGATTTGGATTATGGAATGTGCTATGGATATGCCCGATTGTTGTTGTGTTAACCTATGC
This sequence comes from uncultured Lachnospiraceae bacterium, assembly GCA_948473115.1. Taxonomy (GTDB): domain Bacteria; phylum Bacillota; class Clostridia; order Lachnospirales; family Lachnospiraceae; genus Acetatifactor. The sequence continues at coordinate 54,196 of CAOKWI010000020.1, forward strand.
CGCTGTGCGCCTGTCCATCAAAAAACCTGCTAAAATAGCCGCGTCCGTTTCACCCATAGAGGCTTCACGCTATGAACAACATAATCAGCCTAAATATAAGCACAGGCAGCACAAACTAACGCCGGGGTCTTTAGCAGTAAATCAAGCTTTGCGTTATAAGAAAAAGAATATACTGACAGTCGCCTCTCTTGTCTTGACTGGCGTTCTGCTGTTAGGTTTATCCTCTGTCCTTTCTTCTATCAATGCAAAGGATATGGCTTTATCTGGATTTGCAAGAGGACAGTTCATTTTAAGAATCTCAAATCAGGAGCTACGGGAAAATCCTTTGGAGATTTTGCAGAAATCAAGTCCTTTTACGGAGGAAGTGGAAAAAGAACTCTCGCAATTATCAGGTGTGCAAAAGATTATGAACGATCAGCATCTCCCAGTTTCCTATGATCTGCAGGCCCTGGAATCAGATGCTGAAATTGTAGGATTTGAGAAAGCAGATATGGCTTTGCTGCAAAGCTGTCTCTTAAATGGGAACCTGTCAGATTATGGGCAAATGGCATCTGAGGATCAGATGGTGATTGGCAGGCCGAGTGACTTTGAGAAGTATTTTGGCATTTATCCAAAAGTCGGCTCCTCTGTAACGCTGAAGATTTTTGATGGGCAGCATACGGAGAATCTGGAATTTGAGATTGCGGCAGTTCTTGACGAAAGTAAAATTGGGAATAATGGCGATAAAATAGATATGCTGTTATTGCCGGTTGATTCCATGCAAAAAATTGCACACAGCAATTTAACATATCAGTATGTAATTTGTGTAGAGGATTCTTTTGAACAGCAGGCAGAAAACGAAATAGACCAAATTGTATCCGATCACCCACGGCTGAGTGTGGATTCACTTTCTGCTGCGATTGCCCAGAATGAAAACTTCCTGCAGGGAACACAGTTAGCCCTTGCAATAACCATTGTTCTAATTGGTTGTTTTTCTGTGATGAATCTGTTAAATACAATTTTGACGGGAATTATCGTAAGGCGCAAGGAATTTTCTCTCATGCGTTCAGTGGGAATGTCTCAAAAACAATTATCCGTGATGGTTCATAAAGAGGGATTGATCGTAGTCGGCATGGGGCTTGTATTATCTGTGATAATTGGTGGAGGAATTGGATATGTTCTTTGCTCATTTTTGAAAAACAACCTAATGAACTATTTGAATTATCAATTTCCATTTTGTATTACAATCTTGTATTGTGCAATTATTATTTTATGTAGTGTGCTGATTACAACAGGGGCCTTAAAGCAGCAAAACAAGTTATCAATGATGGAAGCTCTGCGATAAATGTATTTTGAGGAATATCAGAGAAGGCGACGCCATGGAACTGACCCCGACATTGATTTTGAATCTGGTGCTGCTGATCGTCCCGCCCGTTGCCCTTGTGCAGGTGTTTCAGCAAGGGCTTGCCGGGCACATGTATTCACACGGAAAATCCTGCGCCTTATAGACAGAAATGGACGAACCACTCACAACATCCGCCCATGAGCTGATTTCAATATCCCCGGAGCCCTCCTCTGCACCGTGAAGAGTGGCTGTTGCGTGCGCAGCATCCGCCGCCTGTTCTGCAAAATTCCTTCCCGCCACATTTCTTTCCGTCCTTCATGTCTCATACCCTGCTGCCGGGTATCCTGCTCCTATTCCATTCACATCCATTTTCTTAATCTCCTCCTTTTTGAATTTTGTCAAGAGCCATTTTACCTCTTATTTTTTTCTGCGTCTTGTAAAATATCTTCATTTTTCAGATTGATCTGTTTTATTTTCTGCGGGAAATATCCGATCTTTTCAAGTGATTTCTGCAAAAAATTAACCGCCGCATATGACGGTTTGCCATAGCGACGGTCTCCTTTCATACAGTTACTGCATTCTTTATAATTACCTATTTTTCACATACGCTGCTGATTATGTGATGAATTTCCTGCATAGGGAAACAGCGGTTCAGCCAGACGGAAACAAAAATTCTCTCTGTCTACCAGCCCCACTACCTTTTCACTGTCGTACAGTTCAAGCAGGAAGCGGCCGGATGGCCATCTTACCATGAGCGATGCTGTGCTCATGGTATAATCCAACCATACAATGTAGAGTGAACTCTATGTCAAGAGGATTGGGGTGATTTTTTATGGAATATGTAACAGTTCAGCCTGCGCCATTCGCAAAGGCGCTTTCAGCGCTTTCCCGCTGCTTTCGCAGCTAACTTTGCTCATAATCGGGCGCTCCGCTCATACCATGAAAGATGTGCTCATTCATGCAAGCATGATTCGCCCATTTTCATGGCATGGCTGAACTGTTACTGGAATATTCTATCGGGGAATTTTCAAAACTGACAGGGCTTGGCATCCATACCCTGCGCTACTATGAACAGGAAAGGCTGATTGCCCCGGAACGCAATTCCGGCAACCGCCGCTGCTATTCCGATAAAGACCTCACATGAATTGCATTTATCAAACACCTGAAAGAAACAGGGATGCCTATCAGGGAAATCAGGCACTATGCCAAGCTCCGCGCTGACGGCGATCCCACCCTTTCTGACAGGATGGAAATGCTGGTGCAGCACCGACAGACGCTCAATGAGCAGATTGCACGGCTGCAGGAGCATAAGATAAAACTGCTCCACTGGCGCTGCATATAGGATTTCAGATTTTCAGTGCTTTGCCTGTATGCCTCCCGGACTGTTTCTGAATTATCAGAGCGTCTTATCCCTTACCGTCCCTGCCATTTTTTTGTGAAATACCGGCAGGACAGACTGACCGTGCTTATGAGAAAGCTCAATGGCCTGCAAAGCATGATTCCATAAAACCCGATATACCGCACCGAAACAAAAGCAAATACTGTACGGAACCCTAATTCAAGCATGGTATTAAAAACCGGGTATACAACCTCCCCTGCCCCGCGCAGGAAATTCGTGAGCAGATATAGGCTGACGCAGAAAAGGAATGTCAGGGAAACGATATGGAGATAGCGTACCCCGATGCGGACTATCTCCTTTTCATCCCCCGCTAATAAGTACATGAACTGCGGCGAGGCGGCCCATATAACAGCCACCACCGCAGCCGCAAATACCACTGAAATCTTAAAACCGTCCCTTAACCCCTTACGGCATCTGTCAAAATTTTTAGCCCCCGCATTCTGTGCCGTGAAAACACTGAGCGAAGCCCCAGATTCCCAATGCCGTGATCCTCAAATACTCTGCCGCAGGGCGGGCAGCAGCCGCAGGGATACCCATTGCCCTGAAAATCCATCCCGCAGACAGAAAAAATATGCAGGCCAGACCGCCGGTCAGGAATACCAGCGTCCGGATGGAGCCCATGCAGCCCTGTACCTTTTCCCCTGAACCATACACCTGCGCCAGCCAAATCAGAATGCCGGAGGAAAGCCCAAGAATACTGCTGTTTATGACCAGCATGGGAACATATGAGTTTCCCACGGCACATCCGCAAAAAATACTTTTATGGAAAAAGAGGGCGGCATCATCGAAATGGGCATGATCAAGCCGTTCTATGAAAGCAACCATGCCATCCAAAGTACAGCGCGGCTAGTGTGCTGACATATTCATTTTTGAACTAATGACGAAGGATAAATTTCCACTCTGCAAGGCGGCGGAGGGAGGCGATGCGGTGGCATCGTTGACCGACAACAACGCAGCAGATGGAAATTTAGGCAAGTCATTAGTCAAATTATGAACGTGTCAGTGCACTAGTTTTGGAAAGGGATGAATCCATAAGGCTTTTTGAATACAGCAGCCCCCTGGGAACGAAGCGGCAGATAAGCGCCGCCCGGAAATGGCTGCGCCGGATTGGGGTAAACGCCGGGGAGGAAAACATCCTGCTCTCTGCCGGGGCGCAGAATGCCCTGTCTGTCATACTCATTTCACTTTTCAAAGACCGGAAAATATCGTGAGGCAGAAAATCCTTTCTGCCCGGAAACGAAACCAGATATTCAAAACCATTTTTTCACGGAAGATTTTTCTTCCATTATCCGAGACTGATAATATCGAGCGGTTTTTCCACTGGCTGCCGCTCCCCGCCCATCTGACAAGTGAGGAATTGGAGCTGCTGGCATTGCAGAAAGGGATTCATGTACTTGGCTCCCACCGCTTCGCAATGCAGAATGAAAATAAATCATCCTATGTCCGGGTATCTATTGCCTCACCCGATACGGAAGATGATTTAAGAAAAGGGTTGCTGCTGTTAAAAAATATACTTGAGGAAAAGCAGGTGAATTTCTTTGTATGAATTTGAGATACTTTCCTCATTTTAGTCAAGTGTAATTTAAAAAGCGTTATATTGAAGTGTAAAAACGTGTTGATTCTCACCATTTCAAATCAACACGCTTTTCTTTTATATGGAATCAATGATTTTCTATTTCCCCCGTCAAAAGTAGTTGCGGATTCCATAGTTTCCTAATTTCTGGCAAATTACACATTTCTTCTAATTTCTCATCATATTCCCACGGAAGTTCTATAAATATCCAATCAAGGCGAAAAGTTTCTACTGCATTAAAGTATGCCACCACAGTTAAACACTTATATGATTTCGTTTTATACATGAATAAAAAGCTCATTTTTTTTCCTAATCCCAATAGCATCTTTACTTTCATCAAATAGTCGAGCTGTCTGCATTAGCATTGCATATCTGAGTGAGGTAATTACTCCCGCCCAAAAGCAAGGAGCTTTATTAATAAAATCCAAATGTTCATCATAGAGTTCTAATACATATTTGAATTGCAATGCATCATTCAAAGCTGATGCTGCATCACATTCTATTTATTTTTACGACTCCTTCTGTATATATCCACAGGGTTGTTTCACGAAGCTCTCCATACAGTATTGTTAGCTACAGGTATGCTGTCAGTCCGGACAGGGGTCTGGCCTGATGACCGCTGACTTCTTAACGGCAGCCTCCGTCCGGTAAAAAAGCGCAGAATCACCCCTATATCCTATTTACTCTTTTTTTTAAATAGTGTATCCTTTTTATATCAGTAAAAACTGTCTATTCCGCTGAAGACATATTTCTTTCTTAACCCGGGGGCATCGCTGAAATCATCCATGGCCTCCGTCATGGTTTCCGAACAGTCCCCGGCCAGCATGGCTATCCGCAGGATGTTGTAGGCATACTTCCGGATCAGTGCCAGGCTGTTCCTCGACTTCCTTGCCGGTGACCTGTCTTCGCGGAATGCATCGTCCAGCACATGGTGCAGGCGGTTTTCCACCGCTTATCTGAATGTTCAGATAAGCAGTGGAAAACAATCTCTGCCCCGATCCAGATGCCCTTAGATTTACGCTGAAGGTGCGCAGAAATCCATTTGAATACAAGGATGATAAAGAGTCCTTCGATTATGCAGAAACGCTTGCAGAGCCGATACAGCGCTTTGCAGACATATTAGAGAAAGAATTGAACGCAGGTAAATAAGAAGAGGCGATAAAGCGGAATTTAGAAGGGTGTTTGATACTATACCCGAACAGTTTGATAAGTACAGACCCCGTTATTCTGCGGAATTATTTGCTGCTCTGATTGAATATGCAGAAATCGGTCCCGACAAATCCGTGCTTGAACTTGGTCCAGGTACAGGGCAAGCAACAGACCCGATACAGAATACGGGTTGCGATTACGATGCTATTGAGCTTGGTGAGAACTTATTTGAAATGATGAAACATAAGTACGGTCAATATCCAAACTTTAGCATCGTAAATGATGACTTCATAACCCACGATTTTGGACATCAGAAATTCGATATGATCTATTCTGCGGCGACAATCCAATGGATTCCAGAAGAAATCGCTTTTCCTAAAACTTTTGATTTATTAAAGCCAGGTGGAGCATCAGCAATGATGCTCACCAAAGGCGACTATAATACACCAAACGAAGAACTGTTTAATAAAATTCAGAAAGTATATTCCGAGTATTTCAAACCGGATACAGAATACAAGCACGGCTCGTTCAAAAACACCAACGCTCCCAATTATGGATATGTTGATTTTGAGAAACGTGAGCTCTATGAAAAGCGAGAATTTACGGCTGATGAATATGTTGCGTTCTGTGGAACGCATTGCGATCACATTGTTATTCCAGAGCCTTACAGAAGTAAGTTTTTTGATGGATTGAGAGAAGCTGTGTTAGAAGCTGGGAACAAGGTAGTATTTAACGATACATTCGTTCTGTTCTTGGCGAAGAAGCCCTTATAAAACAAAGGAGGAGCGCATGAAAGTCATAATTACCGATTTAGATAGAACATTGCTATATACCGACAAAGGCGTATCCGAGCACACCATAGCTGTTCTCAAGAGGTGCCACGATCATGGAATCCTTATTATGGCTTCAAGCGCAAGGCCTTTAGAGATATTCTGATCTACAACGACTTGATCGGCTTTGATGCCATAACTGCTACGAATGGAGCTGTCATTTCACTTTCTCAGAACCTATTGGAAATCGGAATCTCATGTGAAAGTGGAGAAAAAATACTGTCTGCTATTTTGCAATACCCGGATGTATTTCTTTCCATAGAAACAAGCAAAGGTCTGTACTCAAACAGAGACATTCCGGTTTAGGAGCCTGTCATTTGGGATAAATTTTCGACATTACCGTAGGACATCATCCTCTATAAAAAAGTGCCGCAAGCGGCACTTCGAAGAATGCTTCGCATTCTTCCCCGGCCAGGACGGAATTTCCTATCGAATAAAAAATTGTCACCTCGTGACAATTGCAAGAATGCTTCGCATTCTTGTGAATGCACGCACCTGACGGCGCAGTTTCCTATAAGGGAACAAATTCAAAATAACGAATGGCGAGACGGTCTTAAAATGGAGGCATATCTGCACGAAGCTATGCTTTGTTTCGTGAATGAGAACACTACTTTTGAGGAGCTGTTCTACTACATAAACAATCAGGTCAAAGCTCGTGGGTACGTCAACCTTGATTTTCTTGGAAACTTGGGTCATTCCATAGTTAAGGATAAAAGACACCGTATCTACATCGAAAAAGGAAACACGGAAAAACTGTCCGCTGTCGAAGCGTTCACTTTTGAACCGCATATCAGCTTGTCTGGGTCTTTATACGGATTCAAAAAGGAAAACATATACGGATTCAACGGTGGTGTTTTGACCAAACTATAAACAAGAATGGAGAAGTGAAAATGATCTACAGAGTTGATTATCTCCCAGAAAACAAAATAAACCCAATTACCGGGCAGGAATATGACAGCTCGTGGATTGTCTTTACGCTCACCTGTAGTGTTGATAACCGAGCAATTACCGGAATAGGTAAAGAAGGAGTTTATTTTATCCGGGTGAGCAGATTTCTGAACGATGATTGGCAACTATCTGTTGGTGATTTCATCGGGTATTGTGAGGCAAACGCACTCAATGGCATACTTGTAATGTCTGAATCGGATTACAATGATTCACTTAGAAAGTACGATGGTCATTCATATAATGAGTCTGTACTTCGCAAAGACGAAGCTCCGGTACTCATTCACAGCACAACTGCTGATTGTTGGAAAAGTATTCAACATGACGGAGCGTTAAAGAGTTGGAATCAGCTAAAACGTGATTTGGCAGAATGGGAAAGCAAGCCGATTGGAGCACAGCTTGGTGATCTGGCAGAATTCAGCGACTATATCATGTTTGGTGGAGGTGTAAGCGGCGAAATCGTTGTTAGTTCTAAACTTTCCGGCTTTATCAACATGGATGTAAACGCCGAATATCATACTGGCGCAAGATTGTATTTTGATGCCAAGAAAATGGCTGAGGATGGAATGTTGGTTCGTGATGGAGCACACGTCAAAGTTAAAGGCTCACTTCCGCTTGAACCGTATTTGATGTGGGTTGCAACTTGGGATAAATTGGGGCTAAAAAGTCCTTTATCAACACCGAAGATTTTTGCCGAAAGTGCCGATGATCGTTTCCGTGTGGTTTATCGCTACGATCTTCTCATTGATGAGGACAATGATCCCGTCCACGATCCGGAATCGCTGCAAGAGTAAATGAATAAATGGGACAGTCCTGCTTTTATTGAGCAGATGCAGCTTGACAATAGTCAATAACCCCGCTGCAAGCAACGGGGCATGGAGCTTGAACGCCCCAAGGGCAATGCGTCCATAGGACGCTATGGTATTGACCCTCGCGGCATCCGCCAACTGTCCGTGCAAGCACCGGCACAAAGTCAGCTACGCTGACTTGGCTCATTGCTTGCGGGAATAAATCGGTCCTCGAAATCGGTGTGGGCACTGGTAGATTGGCTGTTCGTGTAGCTCCTTTGTGCAGAACATTTCACGGCGTGGATATTTCCTCTAAAACCATTGAACGTGCCGCAGAAAACCTTGCTGATTTTGAGAATGTCAGCTTGACTTGCGCTGATTTCTTAACTTGCAGTTTCGACCGTACTTTTGATGTGATCTATTCCTCTCTGTCTTTTATGCATATTGAGGATAAGCAGAAAGCCGTGAATAGAATTGCCGAGCTGCTGAATGCCGCAGGTAGATTCGTTCTTTCGATTGATAAGAATCCAAGTGAGTTTATTGACACAGGTATCCGAAAAGTAAAAATCTATCCCGATACCGCAGAAATAATAACCGAATGTATCGAAAATGCAGGTCTCTCACTTTTGAAGCAATTTGACACAGAGTTTGCAACGATATTTGTTGCACGAAAAGATGGGTAAAACAATGGACTATAAAAATGGTAAATGGGTAGATCAAATTCTTTCACAAAGGCGTGAAGACGGTCTATGGGGTAATTTTCACACTCTTAGCTGCCCTGTTCCGGGTAGAAATTATACAACAGAACAAGCAATACGAAGGCTCTATTATCTTGGATATACAGCTGAAGATGAAGTTATTCATCCTGTTCTTAAACGCATGGAACAATGTATCAAAGGTGAGCTTGACATTGATAGTTACTCGGAAAAGAAACACGATTGGGTTTTCTTTGAAAAGCTCATGTTGGCAGCTTGGTTGCGAATCTTTGAGCCGCAAAATGAAATAGCTCTTGAAGTGGCATACCAATGGGCACAAATCGTTGAAAAAGCGTTTGCCGGTGGTAGTTACAGCGTAGCTGATGATATTGCGGCGTTTACAGAGTGGAAAGGACGAAAACCCAAGAGTGGATTTGAAACCGGGTTTGGTATGTTCTATCATGCTGCGTTGCTTCCGGGGGTATTATCACACAAAACAGAAGATTTGTTTTTGGATTATTACTTATCGAAACCGGATGGGATGTACTACATTTATGACAAGCCGCTAAATCAACTTCCAGAAACATTTGCCTCACGAAAGTCAAGTTGTTATATCGCTGCCATAGAAGTATTGTCTCGTTACGATCTGGCAAAAGAAAAACTGACTTTCGTTATGGATTGGCTCAATGCCAACCGCAACGAAAATGGACAATGGGACTTTGGAGAAAAGGCAAAAGACGGAGTATATTTTCCGTTGTCAGACCGTTGGGATAAGACAACAAGAATCGCAGACAGTACATATCGGATAAGCAAGCTTTTCGGTCTGCCGTGTTACTGTGGTCATGATTGTTCAAAGTGTGTTACTTATATTGCAACGCAAACCAATAACGATGACCTGCGCAGACAGGCTCAAAGTTTTTATAAAGAGACATTTGAATTTGATATTCCTCTTGAAAAATTCTATTGCGACGGCGGTAGATCGAAGAACGTGTTTGAACTTTGTATGGAATGTCCCTTCAAAAAGTGTTGCATTGAACGAGGTATAGACGCTTGTGGTCAATGCTCGGAAT
>CAOKWI010000021.1 GCA_948473115.1 uncultured Lachnospiraceae bacterium
GTAAGGCACAGCACTTTGACTGCTGCAGTCGCTGGTTCGAATCCAGCTAGCCCTGCTTTCACGCAAAACCGAAGATGGTGGCTGCGTGACCGTATGCTACATTCTTTGGCATGGTGGAGGACTGTTTGATAGGGGACATTAGCTCAGTCGGTAGAGCACTTGACTTTTAATCAAGTTGTCGGGGGTTCGAATCCCCCATGTCTCATTCGTTTGGTGCTTTCCTACTGGCATTTGCTGGCGGGAGGGTGCTTTTTTGATTCCCGCGGCTTCGCCAAACGGATGCTGACGCATCCGCATGGCTCATTGCCCGGGGAAATAGAACTATTTTTCATTATATTGGTACTTCTTTCATTTCCGTCCGGTGATGATACAGAAGAAACTTCCGCCTACCCCCAGGATCAGCATCATAAGTGCAGCGCCGGATCCCTTGCCTGTGCCAAAGAGCGTTTGCAGGATGGCTGCATCGCCATATGCCCTCATAACATCAGGCTGTCTGTCCTGAATAATGCCAATACAGTCGTCGTGCATATCGCGGCAAACGCATCGCAGCCAAGCCTGAGGATATCGGCGTAAGCGATTCCTCCATGCAGCCTCCTCAGACTCTGCATGGAGCAGTTGCAATGCAAAGTATCATGTTATCTCCTTTCGCGCGTTTACATTTTTGTTTCGTTATATACAATTAACTGAACAGGGACAAGTGTGTATTTTTTTGAAAGCAAAATAATCGGTTTACAAATTCTGTATGTTTTGTGTTATACTTTCTTAGGTGGTTTTGCTGCCGGTTCTGGATTAAAATGGGAGGAATAGCATATATGGCACGAGAATACCTGGAGCAGGAGTCAATCAGGGCAAATGCAAGTCGGCGTAATCTTTTTCTGGGAGTATTTACGTTTTTTGTCTGTATTTCCGCATTCCTCTATTTTGCAGTGGTAGATTCCATTGATTTAAGCAAACCGGAGGATAAAAAGCTGTTTGTCATATTTGCCGTTATGGCGGGGCTTATGCTGTTCTGTACGGCAGTCCAGCTGGTGATATCCATACTGCCTGCCAGGGACGGCGCGAATCTGATCCTTCCCCTGGAGGAAAATTCCAGGAAAGCAGTGGCGGAGATCATCAACAGGGAGGCTGCCGAGGGGAAAATTCTGTACGAAGGATTTATGAACCATAATACCATAAGAAAGTATAGCGACAGGATCACGGTTCTTCCCTCCTATGTGCTCCTGATCAGGGAAATAGGAAAAATAACTGCTATCCCGCGGGATAAAATTTACTGGATATGCGCCCAGCCCGGGTACAAGGGCGGCCCTTATTATGTGCGTCTGCTGCTATTCACGGAGAAAAAGCTGATTGACTTTGACGGGAATGACATGGAGCACACCATGGAAGTGGCGGAGAATCTTCATCAGTACATACCCAATGTTTTTAATGGTTACATTGCGCAGCAGGGTATCATGGAAGTCTCCCATGCATTGGAAAAACTCTACCAGGAAGATCGTGCAGGCTTTATGCGCCTTTATGAGGAGGAAAAGCAGAAACTGTGTTCAGCGGAAAAGGAAACAGGAGAGTGAGAGACAGAAACTGCATTCACCGGAAACGTGAGAGTGAGAGACAGAAACTGCATTTACCGGAAACAGGAGAGTGAGAGACAGGAACGGCTTTCACCGGCAAGTGGACCGGGGGAATGAAAAGCAGCAATATTGCCCAAAAGGCACAGCAGGAAAGGAATCGGTTCGCTACAGGACTTCCAGGCTGTGCCCATGAAGCGGAGGAAATGATAGAATGGAAAACGAAAGACAGGAAAACAAAAGACAGGAAAACGAAAGACAGGAAAACAAGATGGGGATAATGCCCATTAACAGGCTGTTGATCAGCATGTCGCTGCCCATGATGATTTCCATGCTGGTTCAGGCGCTTTACAATATCGTGGACAGTATTTTTGTGTCTCAGATCAATGAATATGCGCTGAGGTCGGTGTCTCTGGCTTTTCCCATTCAGACATTGATGATCGCGGTGTCCGTGGGCACGGCGGTAGGCGTCAATGCGTTCCTGTCCAGGACACTGGGGGAAAAGGATTTTGACAAGGCAAATACCATCGCTGCCAACGGCATTTTTATCGAGGCGGTCAGCTATGTGGTCTTCGCCCTGATCGGTATTTTTGTCAGTCGTCCCTTCTTTGCCAGCCAGACGGAGATCGCCGAGGTGCGGGAGTACGGGGTGGCCTATCTGACCATCTGCTGCGTGGCAGGTCTGGGCATTTTCATGCAGACCATTTTTGAGCGGCTGCTGCAGTCCACGGGCAAGACCCTGTATGCCATGGTCACACAGGGGGCGGGGGCAGTCATCAATCTGATCCTGGATCCGATCCTGATCTTCGGCTATTTCGGAATGCCCCGGATGGGCGTCGCCGGCGCTGCGGTGGCGACGGTGGCGGGACAGATCGTGGCGGCGGCAATGGCCATTCTGTTCAACCTGAAATGTAATAAGGAACTACACATAACCTTCAAGGGATTCCGCCCCAGCGGGCATTTGATCGCGCAGATTTATAAGGTTGGAATCCCCTCCATCGTGATGCAGGCCATCGGCTCCGTGATGACTTACGGCATGAATCTGATCCTTGGCGCCTTCGGCGCGGCGCAGACGGTTTTCGGCGTTTACTTCAAGCTGCAGAGCTTTATCTTTATGCCCATATTCGGTCTGAACAATGGCATGGTGCCCATCATTGCCTACAATTACGGTGCGGGCAGCAGGGAACGGGTGGTCAAGACCATGAAGAGCAGCATCCGGTATGCGGTGGGTATCATGCTGGCGGGACTGGTGATCATGGAGTTGTTCCCGGCACAGCTGATCGGGCTGTTCAACGCCACGCCGGAGCTTTTGGTGATCGGCGTACCGGCGCTGCGCACGATCTGTTTAAGCTTCTGCTTTGCCGGATACTGTATTGTGGTGGGAAGCGTATTCCAGGCCCTTGGAAACGGTGTTTACAGTATGGTGGTGTCCATTGCGAGACAGCTCTGTGTGCTGCTGCCGGTGGCATATCTGCTCTCCCTCAGCGGCAATGTGAACCTGATCTGGTGGGCATTTCCCATTGCCGAGCTGATGAGCCTGGGTATGACGACCTTTTTTCTGGTTAAAATAAACAAGGATATTATCCGCCATATCGGAACAGGAGATTGACAAAGAAGAAACCGCGAGGGTATAATGAATATGTTAATGCGCCTCAGCAAATATTACAGCCGTACAGTTGGAATGCCGTGGCGCCGGGCGGATATGATGGAATTGGCAGACATGCAAGATTTAGGTTCTTGTGCCGCGAGGCGTGTGGGTTCGAGTCCCACTATCCGCATCAGGGGACTTTCTGTTAGCGACAGGAGGAACTGTTGAAAATAGGACTCCCATCAGAAGGTGATTTGTTGCTTTTCACACTCACGTCACCGCGAGGTGCTTTCACGCGCCTTTTGCGTTTCACGCGCCGGATTTGCGTTGCGAAGCAACAAAAACCCCTGCAAATCCGTGCGCATCTGCCGGAGACTCTGAGGAAGCGATGATTTAATCAGCGCTTCCTCAGACAGCTGTGCGCGAAAACGCTGTTTTGCGGTTTCAAGGAGTTCATTGAACTCCTTGCATAAAACCTTCGCAGGAAGGCTTGTTACTGGTCACGGGGTGAACGGTAACAGTGATTTCGAGGAATCAGGCAGGAGGATTAGGATGAAGTACAATATTCATTACGATATCGCGGCTATCATTCTCACTGCGGTCATTCTGATTCATTATTACCACAGAAAGACCATCAAACAGCCTCAGAGCCATGTTTTCACGAGACTCATGTGGCTGTCCCTGTTTACGGATGTTCTGGACATTATTACGGTTGTGATGGATGAGTACAGGTTTTCCGCGTTGACGGTCTATGCGGTCAATGTGGTGTACCTGATCCTTTTTAACATGGCGCCCTTCCTCTATTATATGTACCTTCTGACGCTGATCCGGCACAGGGAGCTGTGGACCTGGAGGGACAGACTGGTGCTGTATGCGCCGGTATCCTGTGTGGCCGTGTTGATCTGTACCTCCCCCTTGACGAGATTGATTTTCTATTACAGCCCGGTTGAAGGGTATTGTCATGGAGCAGGCTTTTTCCTGCTGTATATAGCAGCCCTTATCTATATGGCGGAGACGGTGGCCATTACCCTGCGTCATCGGGTGCAGATGACGATCTGGCAGAGATCCTCGGTCTATCTGTATCTGCTGGCGTCTGCGGCGGGAATCCTGCTCCAGATACTCCTCCCGGATCTGCTGATGCTGCAGTTTGCCACCTCCCTGTCTCTGTTAGTGCTGTACATGTCGCTGGAAAACCCGGACGAGGATGATGACAAGCTTTTGGGAATCTACAACCGGCGGGGGTTTGAAAAGGTGGTCGGCGCCGCCATTGACGCGGAAGAGAAGTTTCAGCTGCTGGTGGTGACGGTCAGGAATTTTCAGATCGTGCGGGAGACGGTTGGCGTGAGCTTCTGCCAGGTGATGATGAAGCAGGCCATGGGGCATTTGAAGGTCACGGTGAAGCCCTGTCCTCTGTTTTCCATTTCGGAGGAGAGGTTTGCGGTCATGGTGGATGGCCGGAGAAAGACGGAAGAGATCATTGACGCCCTGCAGCAGGAGTTTGGCCAGCCCATTGTCTCGGGCGATATGAACATTCAGATCAGGATAGGCATTTTACAGATTGACTATCCCACAGAGGTTTCCTCCATAGAAGACATTATGGATTCCATCGATTATGCGGAGGCGTTTCAGACGGAGGGCAATGACGACAGGGTATTTCACAGCAGCAGTGAACTTCTGAACAAGATGCGGTATGAAAACCGGATCCTGCAGGCCATGCAGCGGGCATTGGACAACGGCACCTTCAAGGTGTTTTACCAGCCCATCTATTCCACGAAGGAGGGGCGGTATCACTCCGCCGAGGCGCTGATCCGCCTGATCGATGATGAGCTGGGCTTTATCAGTCCGGAAGTGTTTATTCCCATGGCTGAAAAAAACGGCATGATCCTGAAGATCGGTGAGTTTGTCTTCCGCACCGTCTGCGAGATGATGGCAAGGGAGCGGATCTGGGAAAAGGGTATTGACTTTATAGAGGTAAATCTTTCCGTGGTGCAGTGTATGCAGGAGGATATCTGCGAGATGCTGTACGGGATCATGGATGAATTTGACATCCCCTATTCCTGTATCAACCTGGAAGTCACGGAGACGGTGATCGCAAGAGACATTCTCTGGAACACCATGGAGAGGATGACGGTGGGCGGCGTCACCTTCTCGCTGGATGATTACGGAACAGGGTATTCCAACCTTACAAATGTCTTGAAATATCCGTTCCACATTGTGAAGCTCGACAAGAGTATGGTCTGGTATGCCATGGAAAATGAAAGGGCTATGTGTGCCCTGCGCCATACAGTGGCAATGATGCAGGATCTGGACAAGCATATTGTGGCGGAGGGCGTGGAGACCAGGGAACAGAGGGATATCCTGGAGGAACTGGGATGCCATTACCTGCAGGGCTATTATTTTTCAAAACCTGTGCCGGAACCGGATTTTCTGGAGAGGCTGGCATAGTACATTGACCTGCAAAACGATATTTTGGGAGACAGGGTGGAATGAATTTTCTGATGCAGTTTCTTTTGCTGGTGACAGGATTTGTACTATTGATGAAGGGGGCGGACTGGTTCGTGGAGGGCGCCTCCAGGATAGCGGACAGATTCGGGATTTCCCAGCTGGTGATCGGACTGACCATTGTGGCGATGGGGACTTCCCTGCCGGAGGCGGCGGTCAGCATCGCATCCGCGCTGAAAGAAAACGCAGGGATCACCATCGGGAATGTGGTGGGCAGCAATATACTGAATATATTGGTGATCCTGGGGCTGACATCGGTGATCCGCAGGATTGCGGTTCAGAAATCCACCGTAAGGTATGAGATCCCTTTTACCATCGCTGTCACGGTACTTCTGGCAGTCATGGGACTGGCTGACCATGTGGTAAGCAGGGCGGAGGGCGCTGTGCTCTGGGCATTCATGCTCCTGTACCTGCTGTATCTGCTGAAAATGGCAAAGAACGGGGAACATCCGGAGGAGGCAAAGCCGGACAGGAAAGGCGGACTGCCGAGGATGCTTTTGATGGTGGCGCTGGGGGCGGCTATGATTGTGCTTGGCAGTGATGTGACGGTGGACGCAGCCACGGAGCTTGCCATTCTGTTTGGCATGGACGACAGGGTGATCGGGCTGACCATCGTGGCATTCGGCACATCCCTGCCGGAGCTTGTGACCAGCGTGACCGCAGCCTTGAAGGGCAAGGCGGACATTGCGGTAGGTAATGTGGTGGGCAGTAATATCTTTAATATCCTGTTTGTGGTGGGGACCTCCGCTCTGATCACGCCGGTGGAATATAAGGCGGACTTTCTGGTGGACAGCGTTACGGCTGTGGCCGCGGCGGTGCTCCTGCTGGTCTGTGTGGCGGGGAAGAAGAGCCTGGGAAGGCTGGGCGGTACGGTGATGCTCGCAGGCTATGCGGCATATTTCGCCTACCTGATGGCGTAGTCACTGTGGCTTTGATGTGATGCGAAAGAGGAGTGGGCGAGGCAGGCTTGATAGTAAGCTTTCAAATACTGAGTGGTATGCGTGCTGAAGCACGCAGGGGGTATACACATGAAAAAAGCGATTGAATGGGGCTATCTGATCATTCTCGTGATCTGTGCGGCACTGTTTCTTCTTATGTTTGCCACATTCCGGATGGATGTCCGGCAGAGACAGGAGCAGGAAGGCTTTAAACAGGTAACGGACTATCAGAGGGAGGTCGTCAGGAGTGAGGACTATCCTACGGGACAGAAGTCTGTCTACAATTTTAATGCGGGACAGTTGTCCGAATCGGATGCTGCCCTGATCTTCTTCTCTCTCCACCAGCTGGTGACGGTGAGCCTGGACGGGGAAGAGGTCTACAGTATAAAACCTGACAGTGGGAATTCTTTTGGCAGCACCACAGGCTGTGTGTGGAATGTCGTGATGCTGTCGGAGCAGGACAGCGGAAAGCAGGTAACCATAGAGATCGTTCCAGCTTACAGCTCCTCCGATGAGTTTGTGCCAGATTTCCTGCTGGGAAGCCGCTATGCCATATGCAGGGACAGGATCCTGGCAGGGCTGCCCAGCATCATATGCGGGATCCTGGCGATTATGATCGGCGGATTTTATATTGCCTATATCCTCTATAACAGGCGGAACACAGAGGTTGACAAGAGCCTGCTTTTTCTGGGCTGTTTTTCTGTCCTGCTGGGCTGTTGGAAAGTGGTGGATACCAATGCCTTTTATCTGCTGATACCCGGAAAGGTGGCCTTTTCCTACGCTGATTTTCTTCTGCTTGCGCTGGTGCCGGTCCCCTACTGTCTTTTCATGCGGCAGATGCACAGCAGCTCGGACAAACCGATCTGGAATGTTCCCTGTATTGCCAGCATGGCGGGCACATGTGTCGTGATCGCGGCGCAGCTTTTACATATAGCAGATATGCGGCAGATGCTGAGGCTGATCCATGTGCTCCTTCTTCTGCTGGCGGTGGTCTGCGTGATCATGCTTGTGAGGGAAGTCAGGACGGTGGGGCTGAATAAGAAGCTGAAGAAGAATATCTTCTGCATCGGACTGTGCGCGCTGGGACTGGTGATCGATATGGCGATCTACTACATCACAAGGGGGAAATTCCAGAGCTTTCTGGGCATCCTGAATTTCCTTGTCTATAACCTGGTGCTGGGCGTCAGCACCATGCAGGAGGCCAGGGAGCTTATGAAGATCGGTATGCAGGCGAAAAAGCTGGAGCAGAAGGCATATCACGATCAGCTGACGGGGCTGTACAACAGGACGGCATATGCGGACGATATCGGCAGCGGGTTTGAGCCGGAACACTGCATTGTGGTCATGTGTGATCTGAACGACCTGAAAAAGTGTAATGACACGCTGGGCCATGAAATGGGAGACAGATATATTAAAGAGAGCGCAAGGATCATTCACGAGTGCTTCGGGGACGGCGGGCGCTGTTACCGCATGGGCGGGGATGAGTTCTGTGTGCTGTTAAAGAATCACAGCCTTGCGGACTGTAAGAAACGGGTCGGGCGGATGAAGGAGAAATGCGATCAATATAATCGGGAAAACGATTGTTTCCTGATCCGGATCGCCTGCGGATATGAATTGTTTGACAAGCGCCTGGACTATGATATCAATGATACCTCCAGGCGGGCGGACAGAATGATGTACCACGAAAAATTTACCATGAAACAGCAAATAGCAGGAGCCATATAGGGGCGCCTGCTATTGCCATATCTGCATTGCCATATAGGAATTGTGATATTCCTGGCGGTAAGTGACATCCTCCAGGAACCAGTCGGGAGGAACAAAGGCCTCCGCCGCTTCCTTGCTCCCAAATTCCACCTCCGCCAGGATCAGGGGAGCAAAAGGAGGGTCAAAGACGTCCAGTTCAATCGTCAGGGAATAATCCGCCGGCGGCTTCGGGAAATCCTGGCGGAACATGGGATGCGCCAATGGAATCAGATAGCGCTTTTTTGAAATGATATTACCATCCACCTTTTCCCGCAAATGATAGTAAGACTCCTTATTTAATAACAGGTTATGTTCCTCACGCGTCATCATGCCGCTTCCCTTATAGGTAAGATAATATTCTTCATCTTCCCTGCGGACACGGACCACAGGCTTTGTATTCAGATACCCCTGCTCGATATGATGAAATGGATAACTTCCCAGATTGGCGGGAAGCTTCTTGATTGTAAATTTCCGTTCTATTTCCATAAAGTACCTCACTCCTCCATAAGTATACCATATATTTTCTGATTTCCCAACCCATAATTGAAAATTTTGGTGTTAGAGGGTATAATAAAGTTACTTTTCACACCCACGCCACCGCGAGGTGTTTTCACGCGCCTTTTGCGTGACAAACCCGAGATCGCTGTGCGCGAAACCGCTGTTTTGCGTGAAAACGTCCCGCGGTGGCGCGGGTGCGGAGAGGGACATGGGGAGGGGCATGAACGAAACAGTTATTAAGAAATAGAAAAGGAGGACAACATTTATGGGTAAGGCTGCAATATTTTTGGCGGAGGGCTTTGAAGAGATAGAGGCGCTGACAGTGGTGGACATCTGCCGCAGATGCGGGATCGACATTGACATGGTATCTATTGCGGAGGAGGTTCAGGTAGTCAGCTCCCACAGTGTAACAGTGACGGCGGACAAGACATTTTCCCAGGCGGAGTTTGACACATATGACATGCTGATCCTTCCGGGCGGTATGCCGGGGACAAAGAACCTGGAGGCTCACGAACCGCTGATGAAACAGATCGATGCCTTTTACGCCGGGGGCAGGTATATCGCGGCTATCTGTGCTGCCCCCAGCATTTTCGGACACAGGGGTATCTTAAAGGGAAGAAACGCCTGCTCCTATCCCAGCTTCGAAAGCCATCTGGAGGGCGCTTCCGTGACAGAGGGTCCGGTAGAAATATCAGACCATGTGATTACCTCCAGGGGTATGGGCACCGCCATAGATTTCGGGCTGGCTGTCGCCGGTGTGCTGGGCACTCCCGAAAAGGCGGAGGAGATCGCGAAGGCCATTGTATATAAGCAGTAATGCCGTCAATACGACATGTTGAAAGGGAACAGAAGGATGGGAAAGATAATCATATTGGAAGAAACCACAAAACACCCCCTGACGCTGATGGGACAGAGGGCAGGAGTATGCTGGGGAGGAAATATACAGGACAAAGATAAAAATTACAAAAGGGGACTGGACTGTCTGGAATCAGGGCATGGACGTGTGCTGGAATATGTGAATGTGGAAATGGTCATGGAGGGCTATTCCGCAAGGGTAATACGGGAATGGTATACCCATATCGGCGGCGCCCCCACACGGTTACAGGCAAGCACCCGCTATATCAACTACAGTGATTTTGATTATATTGTGCCTCAATCCGTGAAGAACCATAAAGAGGCGGAAATGCGCTATGAAAAATGTATCTCCGAGATCAAGGACTGCACCCGGTATCTGCTGGAGGAGTGTCAGATCCCCAGAGAGGATATCGCCATGCTCCTGCCACTGGGAATGCAGACCAAGATCGTGGACAAGAGAAACCTCCGGAATATCTTGGATATGTGTCAGCAGCGATTGTGCAACAGGGCAAACTGGGAATACCGCAGCATGATGCACGATATTCTGGCCGAGCTTGGCAGGCTTTCCGACGAATGGGCATATATCGTCGAGCATTACTGTGAGCCGAAATGTAAAAAGCTTGGTTACTGTCCGGAGAAAAACTCCTGCGGCCTTATGAAAAAGCGCGACGGGAAGTAACCCGGTCTGACAGATCCTCACGGCTGAGATCCCCCACAGGCTTCTTGTCCTGTGGGGATTTTTTGCCTTATAGGAAACTGCATCGTCAGATGCATGCATTCACAAGTTCGCTGTGCGAACTTGCAAGCGTCACGAAGGGACGCTTTTTTGTAACAGCTTCCTGGCTGAACTGTTACGATTCCCCCGGGCAATTTAATTTTTCTGCATAATACGACAAAATTCTTGTTTATTACTACAGATGTATAGTAAAAATGTAATAAAATGGTATTTGTTGGTAAAATATAGGCGGGACATTTTCGATGGACGGGAGGGATTCTATGGGAAATGAGGAAAATGCAGGCAGGGAACTTTTTCTGAAAAGCGCTTATTATACGGGGAAGCTTCTCCATGCCACAGATCTCATCAGAGAGCAGAACTACGGAAACAGCAAGCAGGAGTTTCTGAACCGGAAATTTTACGGATGGGGCATCATTGAAGGACTGGAGGTGCGGGCAGGACAGGGAGGAAAGCTGTTCCTCTCCAGGGGAAGCGCCCTGGATCCCCGGGGCAGGATCCTGCGGGCGCCGGAGGATCGGATGATAAAGCCGGAGGACATAGAGGGGCTTCTGCCGGAAAGGGAGCATGATTTTGTGCTTGGGATCCGCTATGCGGAGCGGACACTGGAAACAGAACGTGATTATCTGAAAAGCGGGGAAAGCTATCAGCCCTCCATTATTGCAGAGAGTTACAGCTTATGCGCCCTTGAGATGCCGGAATACCGAAAGCTGGTGAGCGGGGTCATGAGGAGAGACAATCTCCTCACGGAGGAGAAGACGCTGTATGAAAACGGAACCGTGGAACTGTCTGTGAAGCTGCCGAGGATCGTTCCGGAGGACAGTCTTTTTAAGCTCCGCATACAGGTGCGGTCGACGGGGGAAAGAAACTGCAGTATCGGGTGGCATGGCATGCTGAAATTGCAGGGGGCTTTCTTTGCCCAGACAGGGGAAGCCGGTTACGTGCTGGAGGAGGAACCGGCAATGTGCTCGGGCAGCCTGCAGAGGGAATGGGAAATCTGCACGGAAGAGAACAGGACTCTTCCGGTAATGCTGGAGATCAGTCATTTGGAGATCGTCACGGGAAACGGGGAAAGCACGGAAATTGCAGCCTGCCGGTTCCAGGTGGAGACCACCTCTGCCTACGACAGAGCGGTCCAGAGCTGTTTACAGGAGCGGACGGGACCGGACTACAGCGCGAGCTGGGTGCCCCTTGCCCATGTGAAATGGGAAAAAACAGCCTTCTCTCTCATAGAGCAAGAGGACCTGCGCGTTTTCGTGAGCTGCCCCTGGAAGGAGACCGTGCTGAAAAGGATCGCGGAGGAAAACGGCATCCTTGATATCCGATGGAGAAGGCTTTTTAAGCATAGCAGTCCATATCCCATTCCCCCGGCGCCCGGACCGCTATGGCCGCCGGAACCCGCGCCCGGACCGCCGCAGCCCGTACCCATGCCGCCGCAGCCGCCCGTTCAGCCGCCGGAGGGTATCCTCACAGAGCGAAGGTTCTGGGAATTGGTGGGTGAGGACAGGGCGGGCCGGATCAACAGGGGAATCCTTGTGATCCCGGTGCCGAAACGCTGCCGGAAGGGCCAGGTATTGTTCTCGGAGGAGGTTTCCCACGGCTTCCCGGGAGAGGAGGTATTCCTGCGCTGCGGCAGGGTGTGGGAGGAACAATCTTATGCATACTGGGAGAAGGACAGGAAGAGGTATCGGATCATTCACGGCAGTGAAGGCCTGTTTTCGGATGTGTGCGACGGCCAGGAGATCGAAAGACAGGCCGTTCTGCAAAATGTAGAGTCTGGAACCTTCCAGGTGGCGCTGACACTTGGAAGGAGATGCCGCCGGAAACGCAGCAAGGAGGTCGCCATCTCATGGATCGCGGTAAGGAGCGTTTAGACAGTGAAATCCTGCAGGCGGGGAAATGCCTTTTGGAGCTGCTGCGAAAGGAGCTCTGTCCGGAACCGGTGCGGGACAACGATCTGATCATGTTTGCGTCGCCCTGGGAGGAGGAGGATTACCGGGTGGGGATCTACCTCTATGATGTGCAGGATTATTCCGCAATGTCCACGGCAGAGACGCTTCTCGGTGACGAGGAAAGGCGTTTTCCCCCCAAGGCAGTGGAGCTTTCCTACCTGATATTCTGCAATGAGGCACACCGGTTTGGCGGGATACAGAGAGAACAGATACAGATTACGTTAAACGAGGTGGTTCGGGCGGTGTACGATCACCCAGCCCTGGAGCGGGAGGACGGGCAGGCGCTGCAGATCTCCTTCCTGCGGGAAAGCGTGGATTTTAAGATGCGCCTTTGGGGAAGCTTTGACCGTCCCCTGCAGCCGGCGGTATACATAAGCGCTGTGCCTGTGCTGATCGGATCCCGCAGGAAACGAAAGGTCAGCAGGGTGCAGGAAAGAAACTATGATGTGACTTCAAACTGAGAAGCGGTAATGCACAGATGCTTCTCGGCGAGTGTTTGCGCCAGAGCGCACAGGAGGTATCCGTTTGAAACCTGTAGTGATTCAGGGTACGCTGTTGAAATGCAGCTTTGGGAATATGCCCGCGCCGATCATGGTACTGCCGGACAAAAAGGTAAAATCCATGCTTCCCGTGGCGGTGAAGACAGACCATATTCCACTGCTGAACATTCTGCCCTTCGGCATGTGCTCCAACCCTGCAAATCCCATGGTGATCGCCGCCACAGCCGCGGCCATGGGGGTGTTGACGCCGGTTCCCTGCATTCCCTGTACGGCGCAGGACTGGACGGGCGCCAGCGAGAAGGTGAAGATAAAGGGAGAGCAGGCGCTCAACACGGATTCCAGGCTACAGTGCCTGTACGGGGGAGACATACAGGTTACAGCGCCCTTGCAGCCTATGGTATTATTATAATGACAGGCAAAGATTTACAGCCGTTTAATGACGGCGGAAAGGAGAAATATGGCTGAATATTTGTCACCAGGCGTATATGTGGAGGAGTTTGACTCCGGGATTAAAGCCATGGAGGGTGTGGGCACCAGCACCGCAGGCTTTGTGGGAATGGCGCAGAAGGGCCCCGTCAGGGGACTGCCGGTGCTGATCACCAGCATGGCGGATTATCAGAGGCGTTTCGGCGGATATCTGCCGGAGCGAATCTACGGGAAAAAGCGTTTCCTGCCCTATGCGGTGGAACAGTTTTTCAATAACGGGGGGTCTTCCTGTTATGTGATGAGGGTCTGTGAGAAAGACAGTGACGGTACCTATCGGGCAGCGTGTGCAAAAGGGCAAATTTGTATAGCAGGGAAAAAGGCTTTTCTTGAATTGGAGGCGTCCAACCCCGGCGCATGGGGAAACAATATCAGGGTCAAATTTACGCTCCTGACCAAGAGCCGGACTAAGGTGAGAACCATGACAGAAAACAGGCTGGATCAGGAAGAGTCACAGGATGACGTGAAAGCGGGCACGGTCACATTGGAGCTGGATGACGCATCCGCCTTGCAGAAGGAGGACATGGTCTGTATGCAGAAGGCGGTTAAGAAAAGTTCGTTCCTGTTTGGCGAGGTGAAGGCCGTCGATGGAAACAGGGTCACTCTGAGATGTGTGAAAAGTGATGTGGCACAATGGGTGACAGCCCCTGAAAAACCCAAGCAGGAAGATCCTGAGAAGCCAGATGGTCCCGGTGAACCGGATCATCCTGGCAAGCCGGGTGATCCCAGCGGGCCGAGTGAGCCCGGGAAGCCGGACAATCCTGGCAAGCCGGTTGATCCCGGGAGGAAGGATGACGCTTCTCCTGACGTATTCCTGTACCTTGCGGAGTGGGTACTGACCATACAGGATGATACTGCATCCGAGCAGTATGAGAGCGTTTCCTTTAACCCGGATCGCAGTAATTATATAGATAATGTGGTGGAGAAGTCCCAGATCCTGACAGTCAGGACACACGGGGAAAACCTGGCCGCGGGTCTGATAGATGATCTGGTGGGAAAAGAGGAAGAACCGGCCATAGTCGTATCCCTGGCAGACGGGTTTGACGGTAAAATTTCTGAGGAGATTGACGCTGCCATGTATGGCGGCGTGGACGGCGCACCGGATCAGAGAACCGGGCTGAAGGCCTTTAAGACCCTTTCTGACGTGAGTATTATGGCGATCCCGGGCATTACGGACAAAACTGTGCAGAGCGATCTGGTAAGCCACTGCGAGAATATGGGAAACCGCTTTGCCATTCTGGATATGCCACTGGAGGACAAGGAGGTATCGGATCTCCAGGAGTTTCGGGAAAATGTGGATACCAGCTATGCCGCCATGTACCATCCCTGGTTACAGTGCTATGATCCCCTGGCCAGGCGTAATATCTATCTTCCTCCTTCCGGAGCCATGGCGGGCGTTTACGGGCGGACGGACAATACCAGGGGCGTACATAAGGCGCCTGCAAATGAAACCCTGCGGAACTGTACGGGACTTTCCGTAAATTATAACGATGCGGAGCAGGGGAAATTAAACCCCAGGGGCATTAATCTCATCAGGGCGCTTCCCGGACAGGGCATCCGGGTATGGGGCGCCAGAACCTGTTCCAGCGACGGTAACTGGAAGTATGTGAATGTGAGGAGGCTTTTCATTTTCATCGAGGAATCCATCCGCGCCAACACAAACTGGGCGGTATTTGAACCCAATGACGAGATGCTCTGGTCCAGGGTGGAAGGAACCATACGGGTATTCCTGACCACACAGTGGCGGAACGGCGCCCTGGCAGGCAGTACAGCTGACGAGGCATTTTTCATTAACATTGGCAGGAGCACCATGACGGAGGACGATATTCTGAACGGAAGGCTGATCTGCGTCATAGGCGTAGCTCCGGTTCGGCCTGCGGAGTTTGTGATCTTCCGCATCACACAGAAGATGGAGACAGCACAGTAAAAGTGTGAGAAGAAAATCCAATTGCCGCAGGGACATAACGGCATGTGCAGGATTGCAGGGAAAAACGGCATGCGCAGGATTGCAGGGAAAAACGGCAGAGACGACAGTGCGGGGACAGGACTGGAATAGGAGGAACAATAGATGGCAATGGTATATCCTTTTAAAAAATATAATTATGACGTCACCATTGATGGAAAGTCAGTGGGCGGCTTTTCGGAAGTAAGCGCTCCCGATATCTCATCGGATCCCATTGAGTACCGGGAGGGCAATTTTGCCGTCAATACGGTGGGCAAACAGCCGGGTCTGATCAAGTATGGCAATATCACACTGAAATGGGGCATGACGGATTCCATGGAGCTCTACAACTGGATGAAGGAGGTGGAGGGAGGAACCATCAATCGTAAGACAGTGGTGATCAGCCTTCATGACGACAAGCAGGCGGAAATTGCGAAATGGACCGTGATCTCGGCATGGCCTACCAAGTACACGGCGCCGGATTTTAACGCCACCAGCAATGAAGTAGCGGTGGAAACCCTGGAGCTGGCCCATGAGGGCGTGACCCGCGACAAGTAATCAGACAAATAACGCCGTCTGGGCGGCAGAATGAGAGGAAATATGTTTTTACAGACAGAATATGAATTTACCCTTCCCAAAGGGTATGTGGACGGGGAGGGAAACCTGCACCGGAGAGGCGTTATGAGGCTTGCCACGGCGCTGGATGAGATCGAGGCGGCGAAGACCCCGGAGGCGAGAGGAAACGCCGATTATATGTCCGTGATCCTGCTGTCTAGGGTGGTGACGGAGCTGGAGGGTCTGGAGCGGATCACGCCGGAGGTGATCGGGAAGCTGTTTACGGCGGATTTCGCGTTTCTGCAGAATATGTATGAGACCATAAACAGTGTGGAGGAGCCTGTGATTCAGGTGAGATGTCCCCACTGTAATCAAAGCTTTACCGACACACTGAGTTTTGTTTCAGGGGAATGACAGTTACCGGCCGGGAGGAACTGTTTCAGGAAATTTCCTTTATCGGCTACTATTTTCACTGGACAGAGGAGCAGATTCTTACAATGCCCTGCCTGTCCCGGAAAAGGTACTGCCGGGAGATCAGCCGTATCAACAGGAAAATAGACGGTGAGAAGAACCTGTTTCATGTTTAATTGTAACGGCGCTCTTTCCATGGCATAAAGGAACAGGAGGAATCATGTATGGAACAGTTGTCATTGCCCATTATGGATCCCATACCCGGTTATCGTTTTATTGTCTTTCTGGGCAATATCATCATGGGATTCCAGAAGGTGTCGGGAATCAGCCGCGAAGTGGAAACGGAAGCCTACCACGAGGGAGGGCTGAACACCAGTGTACATATTTTCCCTAAATATTGCAGCAGCGAAAGAATCCTGCGCATGGAAAAGGGCGTCTGTAAGGGATTGGAGCACCCCTTCAGCCTCACCGGAGTGAGGCTGGAAGGGCCGCTGAACCTGATTGTCATGGACAATCAGGGCATTCCGCTGAAAAGCTATCTCTTTACGGGGCTGATATTGAAGTCCTGGGAGGTGGGAGAACTGAGCGCGGAACAGAACAGTATCCTTACCAACAGCTTCGCGGTCAGCTATGAGACTGTGGCTGCTATTCCGTGACGGAGGGTGTGAATGGAATGAAGTTTTCCTGAGACTGTAAAAGCCACAGCCAAGAGAAACTAAGTCATTCCGGGAAGAACGCAGGGGAAGCGTATGAAAACAAGTGTGTTGAGGGTGGTTCCGGGACCACATGTGAATATGGAATATGCCGCTCGGAGGAGCGCGGGACCGGGAAGCGGGCGGCAGCCGGATGTAGCCGTGGAGCGGGAGAGAATCAGGGAAATGATCGCGCCCCTTGTTAAAGAAGCGGTGAAAAAGCAGATGAAGGAACAGCAGGAGTACTACAGATCCCGTCCTTCCCTGGCGGCGAAGCAGGTGGAACAGGTCTTTGGGGCCGGTAATCTGGAAAGGGCGCTGACTCCGGCAGTCTCCCTGCGGGTCTATGAAAGGATAGAGGACCGCCTCCGCCGTGAGGCGGTCAGGAAGGGCAGGTGACAGGGTTGCCGGAGTATCAGAAAGCATTTATCGGGCCGTATATCAATGGCCATATGGAATTGAAAGACGGTTTCTATGTGCCCTTTAATCCGGCGGAGATTTCTGTGGAAGAGGCCATTGGCGCCCTGGATGTGTCAGGAGTCAGCGGCCCGGAGAGAAGGAGCTGGATGCAGAAGGGGCGTACCATGGGTATGCAGTATCCCGTGGAAAATTCCATGCTCAGTCATAAGAAGGGCATGACCACACTCTCTACCACCCTTTTTTTTAATACCCTATATGATTTATACCAGACTTCTTATGAAGATGTGCGGGAGGATATCCGCAGATTATACCCATATACAAATACTTTGGAAAAAAATAAAAATAAGGTTCACGCGGCAAGGCAGATATACTTTTTCTGGGGCACCCTGGCGGTGGCGGGAATGCTGAGCCGGATGAGCGTGAATTATACCATGTTTTCTCCCGATGGAAAGCCTGTCAGGGCACAGGTGAGTATTTCCATTGAAGGGTTTTACGTAGGGGAGGAAACCGCTGTAAAAAGCCCTCCGCCCGCAAAGACGGGGAGAAGTGCGGAGGGGGAGCCGTCCGGAGGACTCTCCGGGTGGAAGGAACGATATCAGGGCGGCCCCAACCCCAGATTGCAGCTGTAGGGGGGCTGTATGCTCATGGAACAGGCAGAGGAAGGAGGCGCTGTGGGAAGGATCAGCGGCAAAAGCCTGGCGGAAAAGTACAACGAATTCCTGGAACCCTGCGTTCATATCATGACGCCTTTGGGGGAAGTGCCGTCGGGAGACGGCGTCTATCTGGAGAAGGTGGAAGTGGCCGCTTCCGTGGGGACGGATCCCGATATGGCTCTGGTGGTATATCAGGCGGACAAGAGTTCCGCACAGGATCTTTCCGGGATAGAAAAGTATTTTGACGTGGGGCACAAGATAGAGATTAAAGCGGGATATGGAAAGGAAAGTTCCCGAATATTCCTGGGATATCTGCATCAGGTGGAGGCGGAGGACGCAATGCAGGGATATGTGGAATACACCCTGGTCTGTCTGGATGTGAAGGGACTTATGAAGAAGAACAGCATGCTTCTGGCATCCGGCAAAAAGGAACGGCAGAAGATCTTAAACGATATCCTGAATACCGGGTGCTACGGCAGCCTGATAGAAAGCAGGGAGGTAGATCCCCTGCCCGGGGAATGGAACCGGGACTGCGTGATAAGGGGAGAGACCCATTACGACTGGCTGTGCAGCCTGGCCATCTCCCTGGACTATGAGTTTTTCTGCGGAGCGGGAAAGCTGGTATTCAGGAATGCGCGGAAGGCGGGCAGCGATGTGCTGGAATTGTCCGTGGAATACGGGCTGCAAAAGACCCGCAGGGTGGTGACTCTGGCAGGGCAGACGGGCAGCGTACAGGTATGGGGGTATAACAGGAAGGATGAAAAGATTACAGGCAAGGCGGACTGGCCCGGGGCGGCAGGGGCTTTCACGAAGAAGATGAAACAGACGCTGGAGGGATGCGCTCTTACCTTTCTGGACAGGGAGCCGGAAACCGGGGAGGAGGCGGAAAAGCGCGCCAGGGCGTTGATGGGGCGGGCGGCGGGGAGTTGTGTGCGCATGGAGGCTGTGACCCTGGGACTGCCCGAGCTGCTGCCGGGAATCTGCGCGGAGATCGCAGAGGAGGGCACGCCGAGCCTGGCGGGAAAGATGTATGTGGAGGAGGTCCGTCATCTGCTGGATGAAAACGGATACATGACCACTGCCGCCGGAGTGAGGCTATAGGAGACGCTGATGCATTCACCGCTCCGGAAGGAAGGAACAGGAGGCGTTCATGATCTCGGATTATTTGGATTATAATACTGATTTTTCCGGACAGGAGGGCTGGAAGCCTGTCTGCGATATCTGGGGAACGGTACTTTCCGCATCGGAGGACACTCTGGAGGGCAATGTCAGGGTGAAGGTGAAAGTCATGAAGGATCAGATGGACACCTTTGACAATGTGCCGGTGCTGACAGGGTATGGCGGCAAGGATCACGGTGTCTTCTGCCTGCCCGAGGAAGGCGATATCGTGGCGCTGGCCTTTCCGGGAGGAGATTTCCGGCATCCTGTGGTCACAGCTTGCCGTTTCCCGGAGGACAGTCAGTTCGTGAAGGATATGTGCAGGGACGATAACATACAAAAGGCGTTTCAGGCGAAGAATGGGAGCGGCATTTTCTTATCCGGGGAAAAGGGAAAAGACAAGATGGAGATTTCCGGTTCCCGGAATATGGTGTTGCAGCTGGACGAGGAGGAGCAGAAACTTTCTCTGGGAGACAGGGATGGGAAGAACGGTATACTGCTGGACAAAAAGAACGGAAAAGCACAGCTTCTTTCACAGGAATCCATGCGTCTGGAATGCGGGAAGAGCAGCATTGAACTGAGAAAGGACGGCACCATAGTCCTGAAATGCGAGCAGCTCACGCTGGATGCCGGGAACGTGAAGATTCAGGGCAGGAGTCAGGTGCAGCTCAAAGGACAGGAAATGACCCTGGAGGGAACTACCGGCATTGCCGTCACAGGCAAGGGAAAGGTGAAAGTGAGCAGCAGTGGTCCGCTGAAGCTTTCGGGGGCTGTGATAGATTTAAATTGAGGTATGCGCAAAGAGGGGTGTTTACACACCCTCTTGAGTAGCGCAGAAATGAGGATTGCATGGCGGAAGGATGGCAGTTCCCTTTTGGGATATCCATGGAGCACGGCAGGGTGGAAACCAGCAGCGGCAGTGAAAATATCAGACAGTCCGTGAGGATCATATTGCTGACGGAGCCCGGAGAGCGGATGATGCATCCCAGATTCGGCACAAAACTGCATCAGTTTCTCTTTGAAAATATGGACAGCCAGACCAGGGAAATGATCTGCCGAGAGGTGCGCAACTCGCTGCAGACGTGGGAAAAGCGGATACAGGATATCCGGGTGGAGGCACATCTGGCGCCGGAGAGCCAGGGAGAACTTCAAGTGGCCGTTACATACCGTATTTCCGGACAGGAGGAAGAGAACCGGGTCGAGATAACAGTCAAGTGATTTCGTACAGGAGGAAGAAGCCAGGGTCGGGATAACAGTCAAGTGATTTCGGACGGGAGGAAGAGGCCAGGGTCGGGATAACAGTCAAGTGATTTCGGACGGGAGGAAGAGGCCAGGGTCGGGATAACAGTCATGTGATTCTGGATGGGAGGAAGAGACCCGGGTCGGGATAACGGTCGCATGCTTTGGAACGGTATGGAGGGATTGTGAGAGGAAAATCGCAGATTAAAATAAAAAAGCTGGCCTTTGCCTATGGGACAGGCTGGGAATATATACCAGAGGGGGAAGAGGCGGGCAGTGTGTTGACGGATATTTTCCTGGATATGGCGGAGGAAAACAGAGAGCGCTATGAACAGGTCTGGCGGAAACATGAGCTGGAATTTCAGAAAGCGCTGCCAGAGCGGGAGAACGGTGCGGTAACCTTTGCCGGGGCACTGGCGGTGAAAGTATCCGGTGAGGAACACGGGAAGTGGCTGGAGGAAGGAAGCGAAGCATACCCGCTGCGGGAACAGGGACTGCCGGTTCGGTTTCAGACCATCCGTTCCTTGCAGCTCACCGCCGCAAAACTGCGGTATGCCGTCTATGAAAGGGGGCTGTGTGCCTGGCTCACCTATGAGGAGGGGGAACAGAGCGCCCTTACCCTGTTCCGGCAGGGCGGGCAGGAATTGACTCGTCCGGTCTTTCGGTGGTTTTTCCAGGGGCTGTGTGACGGAAGGGAGGATTTCAGCTTTGAGGCAGTCTTCCTTGACAGGAGTGACAGGAGCTTGCTGCCTGCTGCGGCATCAGGGGAAAGAGAGGAAGAACTTTGTGACAGGAGCTTGCTGCCTGTTGCAGCATCAGGGGAAAAAGAGGAAGAACTTTGTGACAGGAGCTTGCTGCCTGTTGCAGCATCAGGGGAAAAAGAGGAAGAACTTTGTGACAGGAGCTTGCTGCCTGCTGCGGCATTAGGGGGAAAATGGACAATCCTCTGCGGGGAAACCCTTTGTCCGGCAGAGTGGCGGCGGACAGATTCCGGATTTCGGCTGGAGGGTACGGCGTCCGCCTTTGCGGCGAACCTGGAAAAGGAAATGTATGAGGTCAGGCTGGAGTTTTCCCCGGAGGAGGAACTGACGGAACCGTGGCTGACACTCCTGCGCGGAGGTTTCGGGTTGAAAGGGCCGGCGGAAGAGTGTGCGCCGGATCTCTGTGTGACGGACTCCGGTGTGGAGGAAGGCGAAAAAATACTTCCCTTTGGCAGATTTCCAGAGGAGGCCTGCTGCTGTTATCTGGCCTGTGACCGGATCCTGGGGGGAGCGGAAAAGGAGATACGGCTGTGTTTTCGGGAGAGTTATCTGACGGAGGAGAAGCTGCCGGAGCCTCCTGTCGGGGAGTATGAGAAATTATACAGAAAGTACCCCTGGCTGAGACAGACACAGAGAGTGGAGGAATGGCAGGCGGAGGATACCCTGTGGGAATATTTTAACGGAAACCTGTGGTGTCCGCTGCCCGGCAGTGATACCTGGAAGACGGGCTGCCACGGGGGACAGGAGAGGGAGAGAGTATACACATGGGAAGCTCCCCGGGACAGGAAGCCCTGTGTGGTGGAGGGGGAGATGCATTTTTATATCCGCCTGCGTCTGCGGGGGGTGCGCAATGCCTATGCCATGTATTACCGCAGACAGATTCCCGTACTGGAAGGAATCCGCTTTTCCGCGGGGGAATACCAGGTATTTCCCGTGGAGAAGGAAGTACCTGACTGTGAGGTGGCGGACGCTGAGAAAATGTATCTGGGCTTTGACCGGGAGGTGACGCCGGACAACTGCTGGTACACGGGAGCGGGTTCCTGCTCCTTTCCAGAGGAGATGATCCGGGGAAGGGGCATCCGCTTTGGCAGGGAGGCTTTCTGGGTGGAATTGATTGAAAAAAGAGAGGACATCACTTGTCTGCGGGCAAATTACGTCCCTGTCCGGGGCATTTCCGTGGAGACAGAGCCGGATGGGGACATGGCACAGGATCGGAAGGGTGATATGGTGCGGCTCCGGGATGGTGATATGGTACAGATCCGGGAAGGGGAGGCGTTTGGCCTGGAACCCCGTGGGATGGGGATGCTGGAGGCAGTATGCCTGTCAGAGATTTGCTGTGAGAGCGCGGGAGCACCTGTGATTTCCGGAAGACAGGCGGGAGAACACTATTTCGCCCATCTGGGAAGGCTGCTGACACCCATGGATCTGGAAATGATGTTACAGGAGAGATACCCTCTGCTTCAGGTGCGTTCCTGTATCTTTCGTCGGGAAGCTGACGTTTTGGAGGTGGAACTGGTATATACGGATCAATTGGAGAGGGGTGTGCGGAACCGGATGCTGCGCAGACTGACCATTCCTGAACGTCGGGAGGAGGGAGCAGCAATGCAGCCCGGCAAAGATCCGGAGCAGGAAGTGAGGGACAGGCTGCCGGAGATCCGGAGATGGCTGGAGAAGCTCCTGGACGCGGAAGGCCCTGTCTGGCTGAGAAGGTGCAGCTGTGTGCTGCGGATGGCGGAGAACTGTTCAGAAGGTGATTCGTAGCCGCGGATGGCAGAGAGTGAATGAGAAACGTGATCTGCAGCCGCGGATGGCAGAGAGTGAATGAGAAATGTGATTTGTCGCTGCGGATGGCAGAGAGTGAATGAGAAATGTGATTTGTTGCTGCGGATGGCGAGGGTGAATGAGACGTGGAGAAGTCATGGAGGTGCGGGGAATGCCGGGAGAAATGTCACTGGATGACAGCAGCTATGACAGGCTATATGAAAAGGCAATGGAAAGACTGGACGGGCAGGCTCCCTGGTGGACACACAGGGAGATTTCGGATCCGGGAATCATGCTGATAGAGACGTGGGCGCTTTTGTCTGATATGCAGAGCTATTATCTGGATCAGGTGCAGGAGAGCCATTACAGGAAGTACCTGAAACTGCTCGGGATCTCCCCGGATGAAGGCGAATGCGCGTGGACATGG
Organism: uncultured Lachnospiraceae bacterium; assembly: GCA_948473115.1. Taxonomy (GTDB): domain Bacteria; phylum Bacillota; class Clostridia; order Lachnospirales; family Lachnospiraceae; genus Acetatifactor. The sequence goes on from CAOKWI010000021.1 coordinate 23,377, forward strand.
GTTTTTTTTGAATTTGAGAAGGGGGCGGAGAGGGAATGTGTTGTGCCAAGGGGAACAAAACTGCTGTCCGATCAGATGGTCTTTGAGACAGAGGAAGAGGTTCGCCTGATCAGAAACAGTCTGCAGGAATTTTTCCTGGGAAACCATGCGGAGGACCGGGTGGATGCCATGCGGCTGTCCCGCAAAAACCGGTTTGCGCTGGAGGATCAGGCCGGCCAGGAGAGAGTCCTTTTCCGGTTTACCCTGGATGGATCCCTGAAACAGGAGGAATTCAGTTTTTTTGTGCTGCTGGATGAGAGGGTGAGGCGCAATGGCGTCGGGGAAGGTGCCTGTATGGTGGGGCTGGTGTGGGAGTATTGGAGGGGTGACAACTGGCAAAAGGCGGAAGTGGTGAGGGACGACACCGGAGGACTTCTGTTCAGCGGCATCATCACCCTGCGCTTTGCTCTGCCTGAGGACGGACGGGGGCACGGAATCAAAAAGATCAGATGCAGGATCGGGCAGGGTGCTTATGAGATCATGCCCGTTTTGTACAAAATCTACCTGAATGTGGTCCGGGTCGTCCAGAGGGATACGCTCTGCTGTGAGGAGGACGCGGTGTTTACACCTCAATGCCATAGAATAGCGTTGAAGGGCTATCTGGCAAGGACGGGCAGACTCCGGATCCTGAAGAAGGCAGAGGAAGCAGAAGAGGAAGGGGCAAAGGAAAAGGCAGGAGCGGAAGAGAAGGAAGGAGCGGAAGAGGATGGGAAGCTATGGGAGGATATCACAGAGAGAGTCTGTGTGGATGCACCCGTCACGGCGGAATGCAGGGAACGCTATGTGTCCTATGAGGGAACCGGACGCGTGAAGATTCTGTGCGCCGCGTCCCGGACTGTTCCGCAAGAATTCCTGTTTCCTGTCACAGGTATTGCAGCACAGAGGATAGAGCTGCCCTGGAAAAGCCTGATGCGTTCCTCGGTGCGGCTGATGGTCAGACAGGAGGGGGAGCCGGGGGAAAGATACCGTTTCTGCGTCAGCACAGATCCGGAGGAGGACAGATACCGGAATGCCTGGCACTGGGACGGGGAGGAAAATGTGATCGTACTGGGAGACGGCCGGCATGGAGAGATTCCTTCCCCGTCGGAGGACGGGCTGTGTCTGAGCTCCCTGGCTCTCTGGGAGGGGGAAAGAGGCAATGTACCTGTGGACAGGATCACGAAATGGCAGCAGCCGGAACTGTTTTCCGGTATCCTCTGCACGAATTTCCTGGCAGGCAGGGAGGGCAGGAGCCGTAAGATGCCTTCCGTCCGGTTCGGGGAGGCCAGGGAGGCGCTTCTGCGCCAGAACAGAATGGTCACGGAGGACGATATCAGGGAACTGGCCCTGGAAACCCCTGGACTGATGATCAGCAGAGTGACAGCCGGATGGAGGGATCATACGGTGGTGGTGGAGGTTTACCCTGCATATCCCCTGAAAGAACGCCACTGCGCGGAGTGGTACAGGAAACAGGTGGAGAGACACTTGATGCCATATCGTCTGGCGGGTACGAAGATAAGAGTGGAGATCATAGACAGGAGGTAGAGCGGATGCCCACACATTGTTTATCGGACAGGTCTTTGCTGCGGTGCGGCTGGCAGCTTGGTTTTCAGCAGACCAGCGGAGGCTTGCGTGTGCAACAGAGTCAGGCCAGTGCCTATTTTGTCAGCAGGACCTATGACAGCGGCAGGGAAGGGACAGAGTGGAACCACCTGCTTCTGGACATCGGCAGGGACGCCGTGCTGGAACTTTATGTCTGGCTTTTTGACAGGATGGATGAGGAGGTGGGACAGTGTCAGTGTACAAATGTGAGACAATGTTTTGGTCTGATCAAGAAAAACGCGCAGTACAGCTCCAACTACCGGAACATGCTTCTGTACGGCAATGGAGGAGGGCGTTATGCCAGACTTGCGGTGAAGGTTCTGCGGAGTAAGGAGAAAAACGTGCTGTTCAGGGGATATGATCTGTCTTTTCCCAAAGAGAGTTTCACCAGGTATCTTCCCGCCATCTACCGGGACAATAGTCAGCTGGAGCGCTTTCTGGCGGTGCACCAGAATCTGTATCTGGAACTGGAGAAGGCCGTTGACGATCTGGCGGAGAAGCTGGATCCCGAATTGTGCATGAAGCGTCAGGCGGTCAGGCTGGCGCGATGGATCGGCTGGGGAGATCTGGCGAAGCAGGTGGACGAGGACACTCTGAGGGAGCTCCTGCGCAGAGGGATTTCCCTGGCGGGCAGAAAGGGCACCTGCGGCTATTATGTCGAGATGGCCGGGATCCTGACAGGGAAGGATGCGTTCATGATCGAGGAGCCGGAGGAGGGAAGAGCCATGGTGCTGATCAGGGAGCAGCCGGAAAACGGGCGGGAACGGTATCTGGACTGGCTCAGGAAAAATGTCCCCATAGGCATACAGATTGACTTTGTGGTGCTGCACAGGACAGACAGGCTGGACGGCCCCTGTTTCCTGGATCATACCGCCTGTCTGTCAGAGTATGAGTCCGTGCTGGCAGCGGGGGGAAGTCCCCTGGACAGCCTGAAGCTTTTATAAGTTTTTCTCAAGGATTGTCAGGAGGTGGACGGATGGAAGGGGGCTATGCCTCTTTAGAGGAACAGATGCAGGAATATGTGGAAGTCTTTCTGGGGCTGCAGCGGGAGCAGTCCCCTGCGCTCTTCGGGGAAAGGCGGGCGCTGCTGGAGGAGAAGGAGAGAAGGACGGAGCTGTTTCTTCCGGCAATCTTTCTGCGGGAGAAATATTTTCTGACAGAGGCGGAATACTGGATCATGATGTTTGCCTTCTGCTGTGAACTGGAAGACGGCCTGTGCATTGATTTCAGGGACAAAGGCAGGGACGGCCGACCCGATCTGCAATACATCCTGCATCTGCTCTCGGCAGTGATGCCCATCGGGTTTGCGGATGTGTCAGGCTTTTTCGGGAAAGGCGGGGCGCTGCGGGATGTCCTGAGCTGGGAGGAGGGGGAGGAAACGGGCTTTATGCGGCGTCCCCTTATCCTGAATCCCGCTGTTTCTTATTTCCTGCTCACCGGCAGCCTGGCCCGGGAGGACTGGTATACGCTCTGCGGGCCGGAGGAAGAGGAGGGAATGCCGGCGGGGAGAGAACTGCTGCCCCTGCACGGAAAGGAATACCACAGGTTATGCAGGTATCTGCGGGAGAAGGAACCCCTGCGGATACTGCTGTGTGGCAGCAGGGGCAGCGGAAGTCATGTCCTGATACGGCGGGTGTGCAGGGAGATAGGAGCATATGCCCTGTTTGTCAGTACCAAGGAAGCGCTGCGCGCGCCAGACTCCCGCAGGCGGCATATCTGCCGGACAATACATCTGATTGGTACGCTCCTGCCCACGGTGACTGTGGCGGAACTGCCGGAGGAACTGTCAGGTTCGCTCAGGGAGGAATGGGAAAGCGTATGGGGACAGCTGTTTCGGAACCAGGGAGGAGGCCGCCTGTGTATTCTGGCGCAGACCCGGAACCAGGAAGAGCTGATGCGGGGGGAAGCGGACGTGCAAATCTTCTTAAAGGACGCGCTCACAAGGGAAGAAAAGCGGCTGGCTCTGGATGTCTGGCTGGCGCAGCGGGATAGAAGGGAGTGGCAGGAGGAACTACTGGATCACTACCGGCTTAACATCGGCGAGTGGGAAAAGAGGCGGAAAAAGATAGCCATACAGACCCGCGGGGAGGAGGCCCCCCTGGCGGAACGGGAGGTCTGGCTGGAGGTCATGCAGGAGAGACAGGAGGTTCTGCGGTTTGGCAGGCTGATAGAGGAGAGGGTCGGCCTGGAGGATATCGTTCTGCCGGAGGACTGCAGGAGGCAGCTGGAAACAGTGATCAGGCTGGCGAGGGCATGGCGGGGAGAGAAGGGGCTGCAGGTTTTGTTCTACGGGGCATCGGGAACGGGTAAGACCATGGCGGCATCCGTACTGGCAGGACGGTTGGGGCTTCCCCTCCTGAAGGTGGATCTGTCCCAGGTATTTGACAAGTACATCGGGGAGACGGAGAAGCATATAGATGAGATTTTCCGTGCGGCCCGGCGGGGCGGATATCTGCTTTTTTTCGATGAGGCGGATGCCCTGTTTGCAAAGCGGACTGCCGTCAGGGATTCCCATGACAGATACGCCAATGTCTCCGCGGCCTTTCTGCTCCAGAGAATGGAGGAGTACGAGGGCATTCTGATACTTGCAACAAACCTCAGGGATCATTTTGACGATGCTTTTGTGAGGCGGATCCGATTTGCCGTTAAGTTTCGTAATCTGGATAAGCAGGGCAGGGAACAGCTGTGGAGGAAAGCGCTGGAGGGAAATCCGGTGGCGCCGGAGGTGGATCCCGGGGCGTTGGCGGAGGCCGCAGAGCTGAGCCCCGCCAGAGTCAGCGCAGCCGCCCATGTGGCGAAGCTGTTGGCCGCCTGCGACGGGAGCGGGGCAGTCACCGGAGAGCATCTCCGGGAGGCACTGGCACTGGAAGCGGGAAAGGATGAAACGGCAATCAAAGGGTTTTGACAAGAGGTAAAGTTTGGTAGAATGAGAAAGAATTATTTGACCATGATGAGAGAGCTGCGCGAGGACAATGACTTAAGACAGAAGGAGGTGGCGGCGTATCTGAAAATCGACCAGAGGGTATATTCCCGCTATGAGACGGGGAGGAATGCGCTGCCCATCGAAAAGGTAATATCGCTGTGCGAATTTTATCATGTCTCGGCCGACTATTTCCTGGGGCTGGATACGGTAAATAGGAGGCAGTAGGGGAAGACAGGGATGCTTTTATCCCTGTTTTCTGCGTTTTGTCCCATATTCCTTCCTGAAACTGCAAAGTATGCTATAGTGAGTCATGTGGTAACTGTGAAGAACGGGGGTGGGCAGTTACGCGATATAAATGGTGCGGCTGTCCGGAGTCTGCCGGAAAAGCAATGCGTGGCTCCTCACGTTTCGCTCATAAAGGCAGCCGGGAAGTACCTGGCTCCGGACAGCCGCCATTTTATAAAGACAGTGATACCGGATTTCGAAGGGATATGGGAGGATGAGACGATGGGATTTCAATTAAAGCCGCAAAAGTATGACCTGCGGCATCTGCTGGGACTGCCTCTGGCCTGTGAGCCGCTCTGTACAGTGGGGGTGGTGGCGCAGAAGGTTCTGACCGGTGTGGTTAACGTGCTGTGGGTGCTGGTGGAGGCTGCGTTCATTGACAGGGCGATCCGGCTGGTGACAGGCGGGGAGACGCTGGCTGGGATGCTGCCGCTTGTTGCCGCCATGGTGCTGATCGTGGCGTGGAAGCGCATGGGATACAGCTTCGGCCGTATCCTGACCAGGCGTGTGGAGATCAGCGCGGTGTATCAGATGGGTGTGGAGGCAGTGAAAAAGCGGTCCCGGCTGAAATTTAAGCTGATTGAGGATGAGAAGGCGTGGGAATTGTCCAATCGCATCAGCCGCGATATGAAGAGCAGTGTGTGGAGCATGACACAGCACACTTGCAATTTCATCATGGGTCTTGTTAGAATTATAGGTGTGTTCCTGATCATTTTCGCACAGAGCGCGGGATTGGGGTTCGGCTGCCTGCTGCTCTCGCTGCCCGTGCTGGTCTTCTCCGTCATCAGCGGGAAAAAGACTTATAAGGCTTACAGGGAGGCATCCGTATTTGCCAGGCGGGGCGATTATCTGCAGGGCGTCATGACGGACAGGGAATCTGTCAATGAGAGGGCGCTTTTTTCCTACGTGGATCATGTGAATGAAAAATGGCTGGAACAGACCACGGCGAGCAGGAAAATATTTTTAGGAGCCACAGCCCGGAGGGAATTGAGGAACGGTGTCAGCGCTGTGCTGACCAACACCATATCCACTGTCATGGTCTGTTTCCTGATCGCGGGGCTTGGCAGGGGAACCCTGACGGTGGGCGTGTTCATTGCCCTTTCCAAAGCTATCTACCAGATGATAGACCTGATACAGAACAATATCGGCCAGTCTCTTGTCACGATGGTGCACTATGCCGATTATATGAAAGACCTGACACAGTTTGCCAATATGGAGGAGCAGGAAGGAACTGACAGTCTGCCGGAGAAACCGCAGGCGTTGGAGAGTCTGGAATTCCGCCATGTGACTTTCCGCTATCCGGGCACGGAGAAAGACATTCTGCGGGATTTCAGCCTGAAACTGGAGGCGGGGAAGCACTATGCCTTCGTGGGGGAAAACGGAGCGGGAAAGACAACGGTCACAAAGCTCCTGACCGGCTTATATGATGAATATCAGGGGGAAATACTGTTGAACGGCAGGGAATTGCGGGAATACACCCAGGCACAGCTGAAAGGAATGTTTACCGGCGTCTATCAGGACTTTGCCCGCTATTATGACACGGTGGCAAACAATATCCTTCTGGGCGATATTTCCGGGATGGATCAGCCGGACGCCGTAAAGCGAATGGAGGAGCATTTGCAGGATTTGGGAATTTGGGAGGAAATGGAGAGCCTGCCCAAAGGCTGTGCCACTTCCCTGGGAAAGCTGGATGAGGGCAGTGTGGACTTGTCCGGAGGCCAGTGGCAGAGGGTGGCGATGGCGAGGTGCCTGATGAGTCCCGCGCCTCTTCAGATCCTGGACGAGCCTACGGCGGCGCTGGATCCCATAAGCGAGAGCAGGCTGTATGAGGAATTTAAACAGATCAGCCGGGGGAGGACCACGATTTTTATCAGCCACCGCCTTGGTTCCACCGGGCTGGCGGACGAGATATTTGTGCTGCAGGACGGCAGGGTGGCAGAAAGCGGAAGCCACAGGGAACTGATGGCGATGCAGGGGCGGTATGCGCAGATGTACGAGAGCCAGAAGAATTGGTATATGGAGACAAATATGGTATGAAAAAGGCGGAAAAGAAAAAATATAACTATTTTGATATCATGGGGGGTATGCTGAAGGTCAGTATCAAGAATATGTCGGGAACGTTTTGGCTGACCATACTGGCTATGGCGCTGGCGGAGGTGTCTGCCAGTGCCAGCGTCCTTGTGAAGCAGAATCTGTTTGAGCGGGCGCAGGATCTGATGGACGGAGGATCTGCGGGAAAGCTGTACGGGGCGGCTTTATTCCTGGGCGGATACTTTATTGTGGAGATGCTTTTGAACGCGGCTTATATTCTGACCAGTGAGCAGACAACGCTGCGGCTGCAGCAGGAGGTGGGGAACCTGCTGCACAGGAAAGCGTCCAGGATCGATCCCATCTGCTATGAGGACAATCGTTTTCTGGATGATATCAAGCGGGCCAACAGAGGAATCGGAAGCGCTGTGGAGGTGATGTGGGTATCTGTCAGAATGGCAGGCGCGTTTTTGTGTTATTATGGTTTTATGGGAACGTATCTGGCACAGATCGAGGCAGGGCTGCTGGTCATGCTCTGTATATCCTTCGTGCCCTATATCATCGGCGGGATGGTGCGCTACCGGATGCATAAGCAGGCGGCCTGGGAAGGAGCGCCTTACCAGAGAAGGGGAGAATATTACGGCAGGTGTATCACTGACAGGGAGTATGCCAGAGAGACAAGGCTGCTGGGAGCCTACGGTTATTTCTTCCGTAAATTCCGGGAAAACATGGCCATGGTAAGGGACATTGACTGGAAAGCCACAAAGAAGTCCGAGCTGATGGAAATCTTCCTGCGGTTTATCGCCATGACAGGATATATCGGTATGATCCTGCTGCTGTTCTATTATCTGATCCAGGGCAGGGTCGGCGTCGCGGCGTTTGCAGCGATCCTGGCCTCACTGGACAGCATATCCGATAAACTGGATGTCATGTTTCGCACCTGGCTGCCCAGAATGACGGACAATATCGGCAGCGCGGAAAATTATATGGCCTTTATGGGGCTGCCGGAGAGACAGGCGGCAAAGGAGATCCCGGAGGGGAAGAGGGTGAGCTTTCATAAGGTATCCTTCGCTTATCCGGGGAAGGAGGAACCGGTGCTGCATGAGATCGATCTGGATATCAATGAAGGGGAGACCGTCGCCATAGTGGGGGAGAACGGCGCGGGCAAGAGTACCTTTGCGAAGCTGCTTCTGGGTCTGTACTGTCCCACGGAGGGCAGTGTGGAGATTGACGGAGTGGACACCAGACAGATCGATCCCGGGGATTCCGCGGGAAAGCTTTCCGCCGTGTTCCAGAATTTCCAGAAGTATAAGATGACCCTGGAGGAAAATGTCTTAATGAGTGACAGCAGGCACCCTGTGGATGAAAAACGTATCCTTCATTCCCTGCACAGGGCGGGTCTGGATGAAAAGGGCGGGGAGTTCGGGCAGGGGCTGGATACCATGCTTTCCAGGGAATTTGGAGGAACGGATCTGTCCGGCGGACAGTGGCAGCGTCTTGCCATTGCAAGAGGATTGTACCGGCAGCACAATCTGATTGTCCTGGATGAGCCCACGGCTGCCATCGATCCCTTGAAGGAGACGGAGATTTATCAGAAGTTTGCGGAGAGTGCGAAGAATAAGACTGCGGTGATCATCACCCATCGTCTGGGTTCCGCCAGGATAGCGGACAGGATCGTGGTTCTTGACAAGGGAAGGATCGCGGAGCAGGGAACCCATGAGGAGCTGATGGGCAGGCATGGGCTTTACAGCCAGATGTACCACGAGCAGGCGAAGTGGTATGTGTGAGGTGCGGGGGGAGCGGAGCGGGAGTGACGACGCGGGAGTGACGGCGCGAGGGAGCCAGGGGTATTTTCTGCGACGGCTCGATAGGCGTTCCGAGGAGCCTCAGGCACGGCAAAGCCCGCCATTGGACGGGCTTCGCCGAAGTCTCCTCTCCACATCTCGCTCACGCCGCAGAAAATACCCCTGGCTCCCTCGCGCCTGTATCCGCAGACGATAGGAGAGGGAAAAAGAGGGTGTGGAACACCCCTCCTTATGAGCAAAACGCGGATGCGCAAGCAGACGCATGAGCGCGTAAGCGCGGGTTTTGTGAATGTGAGGATCAGGTTGGATGCTCCTTGGAGCGTCCAACCGCACAGGTGGAATAACTTGTGCAGTAGAAAGTATGATGGCTCGTGGAGGGATAGATGAGGATTGCGGTTTGTGATGACGAGGAGATTATATTGCGGCAGATCCGTGAATTGCTGGGGCGGATTGCCGGAGATTTTTTCGGACAGGTGGAGATCCAGTGTTACACTGATAATAGGGTGATGCTGGAGGAGCATGGGAAGGAAGGGTTTGACATTGTGATCCTGGATATCCAGATGGGGCCGCTGGATGGATTTCAGACGGCGGAGAGGCTTTCGGGGATGGAGCATCCGTGTAAGCTGATCTTTCTGTCGTCCAAGGAGGAACTGGTCTTTCAAAGCTTTTCCTATGAGCCGGTTTATTTCGTGAGAAAGGGGTCTCCGGACAGGATGGAGGAAGAGCTTCGCCGGTCGTTTAAGCGGATCAGGGAGAAACTGAACAGGGAAATTTATTTGTCCTTTACCGATCAGGATGATATGATAGTAAAGGTTTCCCTGACGGAGATCGAGAGTGTCCAGAGCAGCCGTAACTATCTGCTCTATTATACCGTGGACGGGAGATCCTTCCGCCAGAGGGGAACCATGGAGGAGGAAGAGAAGTCGTTGGGAAAATACGGGTTTGTCCGGATCCACAGGGCGTTCCTGGTCAATGGAAGCCATGTGGTACAGATCAAGCGGGGGCTGCGCGCCGTGCGGTTGAAGTCGGGGATGTTGTTGGAGGTCGGCAGGAATTATAGGGAGCAGGTACAGGGAAAGTTGTTGGGCTGAACGGTTCAGACTAGTACATCGTTGCATTAATCCTGAAGTAATAAGCGCTTGATGTTTGCGTCAGTGCAAGGCGGCGGAGGGAGGCGATGCGGTATCAAATTGCTAAAGCAATTGTTGACCGACAACAACGCGGCAATGACGTGAACAGCGAGTGCTGATTACTCAGGAATTAATGCAATGATGTACTAGGGATGCGGAAAGGAGGTTGGAAGTGGAATGGTATCAGAACAGTCGGCTGGTGTTGGCCGCAGTGATGGAGAATCTCGTTTTGCTTGTGGCAGCCATGAGCTGCTTTTTGCTGTATATCAGGCGGAACAGGGCGCAGAAGACAGATGAAGAATATGAACTTCTGGATATGCTGAACCGGTATTACAGCCAGAGCGCAGATCATGTGAAGAGGAGTTATGATCAGATCAATATGCTGAAACATGATATGAGGAACCTTTTGCTTGTGACTGCCAATCTGATCCGACAGGGCCGGCCGGATGAGGCGGAGAAGCTGCTGGATGAAAAGCTGCATCAGATTGACAGGATATATAAACTGGTGGATACGGATAATGAGTATGCCAACGCTATTTTGAACCAGAAGCTTTCAGAGGCGAAGGATGCCGATATGGAGGTGCGCTGTGTGATTTTGACCACCTTTGCGGGAATTGGCAATCAGGATATATGCAGCATTTTCGGGAACCTGCTGGACAATGCCATTGAGGCGAATGAAGGAAACAGGGACAGACCCTGGCTGGAGGTGGTAGTGGAGGGAGATGGGGATACCCTGGAGATCATCTGCCGTAACAGTATTTATAAAAGTCTGCGGTACGATAGTAGGAAACGGCTCCTTACCACCAAGGCATTTGGGGAACATGGCTATGGAGGACGGATCATCCGGGAGACGGCGGAGAAATACGGAGGTGAGGTCACATACCATGCAGGGGAGCAGGAGCTGGAAGCGGCGGTGCGTCTGAAACGCCGGAAGAATGAATCATAGCGCAATCATTGTAACAGTTTGGCCGAAGGCTGAACTGTTACCAATCATCTGAAAGGTCAGGTATGGGAGACAGGAGAAAGGAACTGGCATATACCGTGGCAATCTTCCTGCAAAAGCTGGCTACGGCTGCGGCGGATGTGCTGTGGCTGGTACTGCTGGCGGAACTGATTGAGGAAGTGATATCGGGAAGGGCTGCCGCGGGCAGTATGGAAAAGACGGCACAGTGTGTTCTGGGCCTTCTTCTGCTGTCTGCGTGGAAGAGAATGGGATACAGCTTCGGGCGGAGCCTGACGCTTAAGCTGCAGACAATGGTGCGGTTCCGGTATCAGTGCAGGATGGTGGAAAAGACTGCAAAGATTCCATACAGGCTTTTGACGGATTATGCGTTTTGTGATTTAAAACGGGAATTACAGGATCATATTGAGGGCGGAGAGAACTTCGTGTGGGCCATTGTGCAGAAATCGGGAAATCTCGTTCTGTACATTGTAAGGACGCTGGGGATGAGCCTGCTGCTGGCGCGGGACAGCCTTTTCCTGGGGACCTTATTCTTTCTGCTGGAGACCAGCCATTGCCTGATGACGGCGCTGGGGGCAGAGCAGGAGGATTCCTTTGCGGTGAAATGCAGTCCGGAGAGACAGTATTTGGAAGAACTGGCGCTGGGACAGAGAGGCGCCGGGGAGAGAGGGCTTTTCTCCTATGCCGGATATATTGCCGAGAGGTGTGACAGGGAAGGGGAGAATGTGCGTAAGGCACGTCATGCCTTACAGCTGGAATATGGTAAGACTTCACTGGCCGAGCAGACACTGGCGATGCTTGTCTGTATACTGACTGAGATTGCACTGGCGGCGCTTCTGGCCGGGGGAAGGATATCCCTGGGATACTTTATCGCCCTGTCCATGGGGATGGTCGGCCTGATCGAGAAAAACGAGGAGGGGAATGCGCTGCGTTACCTGCAGCGCGTGAAAAGCTTTGCAAAGCAATGGAACAGGTTCATGGATCTGCCGGAGACGGAAGGGATGGGAAGCGAAGATGGGGAGGATATCGACAGAAACGGGGAGAAGAGTGGGAAGGGGAACGGAAAGAGGGAGCATGGAGAGGGGAATGGGATAGGGGAGAACGGGATACGAAATAACGGGGTAAGGAAGAATGAGGTACGGGAGAATGGAATACGGGAGTTTGGGACGCTGGAATTCCGAAAGGTGTCTTTCCGGTATCCCAGGACAGGCAGATACGTGCTGCATGACTTAAACCTTCAGCTGACAAAGGGGGGATATTATGCCTTCGTGGGAGCCAACGGCTCCGGGAAGACCACGGTTGTAAAGCTGCTGTCGGGCTTATATGACAATTATGAGGGCGAGATCCTGCTGGACGGGATCGAACAGCGGAAGCTTCCCTTTCAGGAGAGGCGCAGGATCTTTGCGATCCTGTTTCAGGACGCTGCAAGGTATGAGGATACCATTGCCCAAAATATACTGCCGGGCAGTCCGGAGGAAGAAAACGCGGTTTCCGTCAAAAGACGGCTGGCAGAGGAACTGGTGCGGGAATGGGAGACTGGCGGAAGCGGCAGGTTTTCCCGGGGCGCGGATACCTTCCTGGGCGGTCTGGAGACAGATGGCGTGATGCTTTCCGCAGGGGAGTGGCAGCAGCTCCTGATTGCCAGGGAACTTGCGCAGCCTGCGCAGATCCGTGTCCTGGATGAGCCCATGGCGTCCCTGGACATTTTCCGGCAGGGCAGGGTCTATGAACAGATTACGCAGGATGCCGGGAATTGCATGACCATTCTATGCAGCCACCATATGGCGGCGGTCAGAAGGGCGAAGAGGATATTTGTCCTGAAGGAAGGCGCCATTGTGGAGGAGGGAAGCCATGGCCGGCTGATGGAGGAAAACGGTCTGTATGCGAAGCTGTATGGAACGCAGCGGGAGACCAGGCGGGATTAACTGCCTACCCGGATCACCATATCTGCCGCGGCGATACTGCTTGGCCGATGCGCTATCATCAGTATGGTGCGTCCGCCCTTCAGGGCTTTTATGGCATCCTGCACCAGGGTCTCGGACTCATTGTCAAGGGCGGAGGTGGCTTCGTCAAGGAGGATCACAGGGGCATTCCTGATAATGGCGCGGGCAATGGCAATGCGCTGCTTCTCGCCTCCCGACAGGGTATTGCCCCGTTCTCCCAGCACCGTATCGTACCCTTCGGGCAGCTGCATGATAAAGTCATGGGCATTGGCAGCCTTTGCCGCGGCCACAATCTCGTCGGGGCCGGCGCCGTACCGGCCATAGGCGATATTCTCCGAAATCGTGGTTTCGTACAGATAGGGCTCCTGGGGGACATAGGAGATGCGCTCCCGGATCTCCTGCAGGGTAAGCTCGGAATATGCCCTGCCGTCGATCCACAGCTGTCCCTTTTCCGGCGGATAGAAGCCAAGCAGAAGCTTCGCCAGGGTGCTTTTTCCACAGCCGGATTCTCCTGTCACAGCCACAAAGCTTCCCCGGGGAACCTCCATGGAAAAGTGCTCCAGAACCTTTCTGTCCCCGCTGTATGAGAAATTCACATCCCGCACGGACAGCATGATATCCGGACAATTATCCGCGGGATCGATTTGGTTTTCCACAGAACCGACTGGGCTTTCCACAGAACCGTTTTGGAATTCCGCAGAATCGATTTGGTTTTCCGCCGTGCTGATTTGGCTTTCCTGCGGCCATTGCTCCGGCTCCTCTTCCAGGTCGAGAAACTGGAAAATCTTCTCGGCATTGCCGATGCAGTACATCACCTGGGGCAGATAAAGGCCTATTTCCAGAAAGACATTCTGAAAGGCGCCGTATATTGTGTAAAGGGCAGTCAGTTCCCCCAGACCGATCCTGCCCATGGACATAAACCATATGCCGAGCCCCAGGAAAGCCAGTGCGCCCGTCAGATCGAAGAGACAGTTCATGCTTTCCAGTCCGGACCTGAGACGGTTTGTCTTCTTTTCAATCCGGAAATATTCGCTGCCGGCCGCTTCAAACTCCGAAGACAGTCTTGACCCGGCCGGGAAAATCCTGATCAATTCCATGCCGGACAGGATGTCCGTCAGCTTCTCCAGCATTTTTCTGTTTTTCTCGGAAAGGGCAATGCCTGTGGCCTTCATCGGCCTGGCAAAGAGGCTGTTTGCACCCAGTGCCAGCAGGCTTACGCCCACCATACAGAGGGTAAGCTCCCAGCTGAAATAGAACATGGGGATCAGGTATATGAGCGTGGAGAGGATGGCGGCCAGCAGTCTGCGTAGCCTGGAAGTATAGATGTCCGAGGCTCTCTGCGTGTCAAAGATCAGCTTTGACATAAAATCGCTGCTGTGGTGCTTCTCATAATAGGACATGGGCAGCCGCATGGCTTTAGAAAAAACAAGCTTCTCCAGCTTTGCGGCACCGGTCCGCCCCTCAATGTTACAATGTATGATACCAAAGCGCCATAAAAGCAGGCAAAGTACAAACACCGCAAAGGTCCCGGACACAAGAGGAAAAAGGTGATCCGTATCGCCGGTCTGTGCGGCTGTGACAATATGCTTTACCAGATAAGAATTTGCGATCCTTCGTCCCGCGTCTCCGACGGTGGAGAACAAAACAGCCATCAGAAAAACGGGAAGCCTGTCGCCCATCAGTTTCATAAAACGCCAGAAAGTCTTATGCATTTTTACACCCCCTATTCCGGCCGCCGTCTGCTGCGGCGTGCACCGGGCTTTGTGCTAATATCATTTTTTCTTTGCTATCCTTTGGCGTATAATTCCGCGTATATTCCTTGCTTTTCCATCAGTTCTTCGTGATTACCGGTCTCTGCGATCCTGCCGCCGCTGACCACATAGATCCGTTTGGCATTTTTTACGGTGGACAGCCTGTGGGCGATTACGATCACGGTTCTGCCTGTGGAAATCCTTTCGATGGCCTCCTGTATTTTCTGTTCGGATTCTATGTCAACGGAGGCGGTGGGCTCATCCAGAAGGAGGATGGGCGCATTCTTTAAGAAGGCCCTGGCGATGGAAATCCGCTGCCTCTGTCCCCCTGAAAGGCGCACGCCGCGTTCCCCTGCCAGGGTATCGTATTTTTCGGGAAGCTGCATGATAAAGTCATGGATGTTTGCGTTCTTACATGCCTCAATGATCTCTTCTTCCGTGGCATTTTCCTTTCCGCAGGCCACATTCTCCCGGATGGTTCCGGGGAAAAGAAACACATTCTGTGAAACCTCCGAAAAACAGCTTCTGGCTGCTTCCAGATTCCATTCCTCAATGGGATGCCCAAACAGAAGATACCGGCCGCCGCTTTTCTCGTAAAAGCCGCAGAGCAGCTTAAAGACGGTGCTCTTTCCCTCCCCGGAGCCTCCTACAAAGGCGGTCTGCTCGCCTGCCTCGATAAGGAAGTCCATTCCGTTCAGGACAGGGTGTTCCCTGCCGCCTTCGTAGGCGAAGCTGACGTCCTCCCACAAAATGGCGTGCGGGATTCCGACTTCTGCGCTGCTGTATGCCGCGCCGTCCTGCCGTTCTTCCTGCCGGTGAAAGATTTCCTGGATCCTTTTCAGTGAGACGCCCACTTCCCGGATATCGTTTGCGCAGAAGACGATATCGCCGATGGGATACAGGATCCTGCCGAGTATCACGGTAAAGGCCAGCATCTCGCCCACCGTGATCCTGCCATGCATGGTCTCATGGAGGGCAAAGAGATAACAGAATATGACGGGGATGGTAGTGAGGGTGTTCTTCAGCACCCAGCCCATTGTGGAGATCCGTGTGCTTTTACAGGTCTGTACTACCATTTTGTCAATAATGGCATCCATTTTCTGCCTATGTATCTCATAAAGGTTGTAACTCCTGCCCACTGTGATGCCCTGAATGGTATCGTAGGCCTCCTTGGTACGCTCGTCCATGTGGGCACGCAGTTTTTTTGTCAGCTCCGCCAGCTTTTTTGACAGCCTGTCAACCACCAGCAGCATGACAGGGTAGCTTGCAAACAGTACTACGATCAGCATTGCGTCCATTTCCACCAGATAAACGGTGGCGGTCAGCACGGTGATCAGGTTCATCAAAAGTCCCGGTAAAATTTCCGAGAAGAATCTTCCCATTTCTTCGATGTCCGATATCAGCCTTGTGAGAATGCTTCCCGTGCCCTTTTCATCGAAATAGGGAAAGGGCAGCTTCATCAGATGGGTCTTGAGGGAGATCCGTACTTCTTTCTGCACCCGGGCACTGTAGTGCTTTCCGAAAATACCCTTAAAATAGGCCATTGCCGTACCCAGCGCCACCATCCACAGCAGCGGGGGCATGAATTCCGAGAAATGCACCTGCTGTCCGGCCAGCATCTGATCCGTGGCTTCGGCGATAAAGTCATTTCCCAAAATGATGATTTCATTCAGCCCGAATGAAAACAGGAGGAACAGCAACAGCAGATATCCGTTGCGCACGCCTGCTTTTACCATGTTGATTCCCTTCCTTTCTGTAACAAATAGATAATTGCGAAACCCTCATTTGACAAACAGACTTTGGGCAATCCGCAATTTCCTGCTATAGCAAATGTGACTGCGGCTTGCCGTTACAGGCCGCTTTGCTGTAGCTCTGCCATACCTTCGCGTCCGGATGCTCGTCATCCCTTTCGATTTTTCCCAGAACATAGCACTTATGGTGTTTTTCAATAATTTTTACCGCCCGGTCACATTGCGCCTCCGGTATTGCCAGCAGCATACCGATTCCGAAAGAGAAGTCATCCAGGAAGCATTCCCTGTCCATCATGCCCAGATCGTATATGGACTGGAAAAGGGCGGGGACCGGTATGGACGAAATGGAGATACCGGCGCCGAGGCCCTTGGGTATTGTGTCATAGCACTTCCGGCTGAACAGCGATTTGCGGATACTGAAAATGCCATGTATGAGATCCTGGCCCATTAGCTCGCTTACCACATTCACATAGCTGGCGTTGGGTTTCATCATTTCGTCCATGAAAATATTGTGGCCGTCGATCTTTGAGTAAGCAGTATCGGGCTTTCTGTCCAGGATCACTTTGATAAAGGGATAGCTTATGGAGGAGATACCCTCCGTGTGCAGTCCGATCAGGACGTCGTTTTCGGTTATCCTGTCTCCTGTTATGATGCGGGATCTGTCTGTGACCCCCATGACAAGAGCGCTTAATCTGTACTCGACGGCATGGTAGTTTACGGGCTGGGCCGCCACCTCCAGACCGGAAAACGCGATTCCGCTGTTTTCACAGGCTTCCCTGAACGCCTCTCCCATGGTGAGGAGTTGGCCGCTGTCATTGTTTCCGCACACTACCTGTGCCTGCAGGACGGCAGGCTTTACGCCAAAGCGTATCAGGTTATTGGCGGCGCTGGATACCAGATCCATGCAGATTTCCCTGTCATATCCGTTTTCCATTGCAAAGCGCTCCTTGGAGCCGGGGACATGGTTTGCAAACACCCATACCGGATCGGCCATCCCCGAGGTGTCCGGCTGGAAAAAAACCGGATCGGCATATCTGGTGTGGAGCAGCCTATCGCTCCTGGTGACGAGGCTGCCTAACCGGTCCTTCACCGCATGGATTTTTTTGACATCCAGGCCTGCATCCATGAAGCTGATGACTTTTCTTTCCTCCGGAAGCCCGTTCAGCAGGAAATCAACGGTAGTTTCGAGTATCTGTGCCATATCGTATATCATGTCCACGGAGGGCAGGCTGAGTCCCTGTTCCCATCTGGAAACGGCCTGATATGACACATTCAGCAGATCCGCCAGATGCCTCTGGGTCATTCCTTTTATTTTGCGTTGTTCTGAAATTGCCCTTCCGACCTTTTCCCTGTCAAGCATCGTTTTCCTCCTATTTATTATTCCGCATCTGTCCTGCCCAGCACCCAGATATGGGCAGAGAATTTCCGACCGCGAAAGGAATGCGTCCGTAAATCCTCTGGGGTGCCGTGCGGGGCAGAAGCCAAATTTCCTTTGCGGATATTTTATCATAAGGAATATGTAGATACAATCAACGGGATATTGAGAGGCGGGCAGGAACTCAATTGTGGAGATGTCCGACGAGCAGAGAGGCGAAAGAAACGATGTACCAAGAAACAGCCGTCTGCTTTGGATGGATTGGATCAAGGGGGCAGGCCGGCTGTTTGTTATGTGTGTAATGTTGCGGGCAAACATTGCTTGTTGAGCAAACTCAATTCTTTGGCAGTTCCTTAAAGTCAATCCACAGGTCTTCATAGATATTGACCTTTAAAGTGTCCTGGAAGCTATAACTGTCCGCCTTTACCTCTGACTGCTCCAGGTAATATACGAGAACCCTTTCATTGCGGGGATCGACGATCCAGTATTCCCTTACCCCGGCGTCCGCGTAAAGCTTCAGCTTACGGATATAGTCATGGCTGGCCGTGCCGGGAGAGATGATTTCAACGATCCAGTCGGGCGCCCCGGTGCAGCCCCGGTCGGTCAGCTTGCCGGGGTCACAGATCACGCTGATGTCGGGTTCCACCACGGTCTTGTCATCATCCGCGAACAGCTTTACCGCAAAAGGGGCAGGGTAGACCCTGCAGGAACCGTTTTTGGAATCAATATAATTTGCTATAATTTTTGACAAAAACATAAGTATTTCCTGATGGATTCGGCTGGGAGCCGACATGTAATAGAACTGCCCGTCAATCAGATCCGCCCGGACATCCTCCGGCAGATCATTATAATCTTCTTCCGTGTAGGTCTTTGACTGTGCCAGTGCCATATTTGTACTTCCTTTCTTTTGAGGGACTATAGCGTTACTATTCGCAGCCGGTTTCGCGAAGGCGTTTTAATGCGTTTCTGGCATAAAAACCCGGGACTGCGGCCGCAGCAGGTATTTCCAGCTACCAGGACTGCCGGATATTCCTTTGTAACCTAACTTACCATATTTTCCGGATTTCTTGTGATAGTATTCATATCGGTAATCCTATTTCGGCTAAAATATATTATAATTACATTCTAGCCGAAATAATTGACAAAAGCAAGGCATTTCTGTGTAAGCATAACGGTTGAAACCCGTACCAATGGTAAAAAAAAAATTCGACTTCCTTTACTGCTGGTATGTTCACTTGCCCTGAACCTCATGGTAAAATCTATCCATAGAAAGCGAGGTGGATCAATTATGAAAGTAAAACTTTCGGAAAACATCAAAAGATTTCGTAAGGAGCGGAAAATGACGCAGGAGCAGCTTGCGGAAGCGATGGGCGTCAGCGTCAGCGCGGTTTATAAGTGGGAATCAAATCAGTCTGCGCCGGAAATTGGACTGATCCTGGAAATGGCTGATCTGTTCCACACTTCCACCGATGTCCTTCTCGGATATGAATGGAGAATGGGCGACGCGGCATCTGTCGTTGACAGAATCGTGACACTGACAAAGGCAAAAGAATATGACGAGGCGGTCACTGAGGCGGAGAAGGCGCTGAAAAACTATCCCAATCACTTTGCTGTCGTATATCAAAGTGCTTTGCTGTATCTGGAATTGGGCAAAGAGACGGAACACCGTGAAGCGAACAGCCGCGCTGTCTGTCTTTTGGAGCACGCCTGTGAGCTGATCGCGCAGAATCAGGACGATCACATCAGCGAGGTTTCGATCCGCACGCAGATCGCGAAGGCGCATTTGCTTCTGGGACATACGGAAACCGCGCTGCGGGTTTTGAAAAAATACAACGTCTGCGGTGTCAACAATGCGTTGATCGGCATGGTGCTGGGCGATTATCTCCACGATGCGGACGGGGCGGAGAAATACCTTGGCCGGGCCTTTGCCTCCTTTGCGGAGGATATCAACAGCATTATGGTGGGTTACTGCAATGTGTTTTTCCTGCGCACGGACTACGACGCCGCCGTGGACTGCCTCCAGTGGCTCCGGGTCGTCCTCCGTGGCATCCAGCCGGAAACAGAACTTACCTGGTTTGACAAGTATGAATGTATCCTTTTGGAGACTATCGCCGAGTGTTACTGTCTCAAGGGGGAACCGGAAAAGGCCGGCACCTTCCTCAGGGATGCCGTGACAAAGGCTCTCCGGTACGACGGCGCCGACCCGGGAGAGGTCGGGGATATGCGGTTCTTCACCAGGCTTGGCCTGGAGTGCCGGCTCACCTATGACAAGTACGGGAAAACCGCCATGGACAGCTTGCGGCAGAGGATCGAAGGGGAGAGCGGCATGGTTCCGGGGCTCATGCAGCTGTGGCTTGAGATGACGGAAATTGGGAATAAAATAGGAAAGTAGTAATATAAAAGGCAGATAACCGAAGTTATCTGCCTTGCATCTTAAATGAAATAGGTGGGTGACAATCCACATCTCCTAACCATGGGCGACGGCTGCCTGTGTGCATCTAAAAACAGGAAAACATTTAAGGATTATTTCATAATTGGCGTATTATAATGGAGCCACAATCAAAACAGCATCCGTGCGTGCGGCTGGCGTACTGATATGTCCGGGGCATTGACACGTCTGGCGCGTTGTCGCACGGAGGCGGAAGGAGTGGTGAAATGTATCTAAGGATCCTGGGAAAAGACCTGAAACGCAAGAAGACAATGAATCTGATCATGCTGATCTTCATTATCCTTGCGGCGACTTTTATGTCCAGCAGCGCCAACAACCTGATCACGGTGGTGACGGCACTGGACGATTATTTCGAGATGGCGGAGGTGCCGGATTACTGGTATGCCACGCCCCTGGAAAGCGAGACCGCGCGCTTTCAGGCGTTTGCGGCGGAGCATGGCTATGAACTGAAAACAACGGAAATGGTCCAGATCGCCCCCGGGGACATTTCCGTAAGCGGAGAAACCTTCGATTACAGCAATGCGGTGTCGATTTCAACGCTTTCCGGCACGAAGGTCTTTGACGAAGACGGGCAGGAGATCCTGCAGGTGGGTGACGGGGAGATCTATGTGTCAAACGAGATTTTCCGGTCGGAAGCCAATGACTTTTACAATGGCTGTTGCATCGAGATCGACACGGGGACAGGCAGAAAGGAATTTACCCTGAAGGGATATACGAAGGATGCACTCTATGGTTCGTCTATGATCGGCATGACCCGGTTTCTTGTCAGTGAAAAGGATTATCAGTTTTTTGATCTTCCGGACAGTACAAAGCTTTATACGCTGCTCGTTTATACGGAGGACGAAGCTTATCAGGAAAGGGTGGACCGGCTGGATCTGAGCACTGTCATGAATGTGGACTATTCCACGATTAAAATGGTGTATGTCATGGATACGCTGATCGCGGCGGTGATCTTTGTGGTCAGTGTCTGTCTGGTCATGATTTCCCTGGTGATCCTGCGGTTCACCATTCACTTTACTTTGAGCGAGGAATACCGGGAGATCGGTGTCATGAAGGCCATCGGGATCCCTGACGGCAGGATCCGCGGGCTTTATATCGTGAAATACCTTGCCATTTCCGTAGTCGGCGCGGCTCTGGGGCTGATCCTGAGTGTGCCCTTCGGCAACCTGCTGATCGGCAGTGTGTCGGAAAACATCATCATATCGGGGGGGAGCAGAATCTACCTGAATGTGGTTTTCGCGGCGGTCACAGCGGCGGTGGTGGTGCTGTTCTGCTATTCCTGCACCAGGAAGATCCGGAGGTTTTCCCCCATCGATGCCATCCGGAACGGGGAGACGGGAGAACGTTATTCCAGGAAAGGGATGATCCATTTAAGCAGATCTTTTCTTGGGCCTGTTCCGTTTATGGCGTTGAACGATATTCTGAGCGGGATCAGAAGGTATGCTTCCATGCTGCTGATCTTTACCATTGGCCTGCTGCTGATCATCCTTCCCGTAAATACCGTCAATACCCTTCAGTCGGATAAGATGGTGGCGTTTTTCAACGTGGCGGAATGTGATCATGTGATCACCCAGGAACTACTGTTTTACGCCAACGGGCACAACAGGGAAATGATCGAGGATAACCTGGAGGCTGTCAGGAGGGTTCTGCGGGAGCATCAGGTGGAAGCGGATGTTTTCCAGGAAATCATGTTCCGGTTCACTGTCTCTTACGGGGACAGGAAGAGCTCTTCCCTTGCATTCCAGGGGACAGGGCAGGTAACGGCGGACCAATATACCTATCTGGAGGGGACGCCGCCCCGGAATGAAAATGAGGTAGCCCTGAGTCACGTTACCGCGGACAGGATCGGCGCAGGAGTAGGCGACCAGGTGGAGATCAGCATGGGGGAGGAAACCAGGAAATATACCGTATGTGCCATCAACCAGTCCATGAACAATCTGGGGGAGGGAATCCGTTTTTACCAGGAAGCGGATGTTGACTATGATCTTGCGGTGGGATGCTTCGGCATACAGATCGCCTACAGGGATGATCCCGGCGGCAGAACCATGGAGGAGAGAAAGGAACTGCTACAGGAGGCGTTCCCGGAAGATACTGTTTACACTATAGTCGAATATATCAATTATATGATAGGGAATGTGGCGGAGCAGATCGAAGGGGTAAAAAGTCTGATCCTGGGGATTGTCCTCTGTATCAATATCCTGGTCGCGGTACTGATGGTAAGAAGCTTCCTCACAAAGGAAAAGGGGGAGATTGCCATGCTCAAGGCCATTGGTTTCCGGGATTCCACGCTGGTTGCATGGCAGTCCCTGCGCATCGGGATCGTGCTGTTGCTCTCGGTCCTGGTGGGCACGGCGGTTTCCACCCCCCTTTCCGGGCTGGTGATAGGCCCCATATTCCGGATGATGGGGGCATACAGCATCCAGTTTGAGGTTAAGGCCCTGGAGGTGTATGCGGTCTATCCCCTGATCCTGCTTACGGCCACCGTCCTGGCGGCTGCCATCGGCGCGCTGCGGCTGAGGAAAATCTCCGCATCGGAAACATCTAATGTGGAATAGTGTGAGAAGGATTTCTAAGCGGTCATAGTACGCCCGCCAGGAAATTCTAAATCTCACACTGGAATGTGTGTGTCGGCTGCGCTGGCATGGCGGAAGTGTGAGAAGAGCTTTATATGGAGGATTGAAATGGAAAATATATTGGAAGTAAAGGATCTCTGTAAAACCTATATCATAAACAAACGGCAGAACAATGTGCTGAAAAACGTAAGCTTCACCGTCCCGGAGGGGGAGATGGTGGCGGTCATGGGTCCCTCCGGCTCCGGGAAATCCACGCTTTTATACGCGGTTTCCGGCATGGATTCCATTACCGCAGGGCAGGTGGATTTCTGCGGAAGGGACATTGCCGGACTGCACCCGAAGGAACTTGCGGATCTGCGTCTGGATGCAATGGGATTTATCTTCCAGCAGATGTATATGCTGAAAAACCTGACCATACTGGACAATATCATCCTGCCCGCGTGCCAGTCGGGGAAGCTTCAGGAGAGCCGCCGGGATACGGTAAGGCGGGGACAGGATCTGATGCGGAAGCTGGGGATCATCGAGACTGCCGAAAATGATATCAACGAGGTCTCCGGGGGACAGCTGCAGAGAGCCTGTATCTGCCGGAGCATGATCAACAGGCCCCGGATGATATTTGCCGACGTAAAATGGAGTATGGTTTTGATTGTGTATTGTGTGTATAGCGTTCAGAAAAAGAGGAAAAAAGGAACACTATACACAAATAGAGCCTAAGATGTGTATAGCGTTATCAGAATAAAAGGAAGCAAAAGCAGGTGGAAGGGCATAGCCCTGAAGCCGTTTTTTATTGCCCAAATTAGACAAAGCGGTGCAGGATGTTTGTGAACTATTCCGGATAGCTTTTTCCAGGGAAGATGGTATAGTGTTGTCCTGAAAAAGAGGAAGGGAGGATTAAGCAGTATGGCACAGCAGGAAAGGATGTCCGGTGCGGCAAGAGAGAAACGCAACTGCTGGAGGCGGGGAAACGGCTCCTACAGTTACCGAGGGGAACTGAAACGGGGGATTGCGCTAAACAAGAAATACCTGAACCGGAAAGTACGCCGCAGCGCAGACACCGTCCCCAGGGGGAAAGGCTACCGGAAGATATGCCGGACAGTCAATATGGTGAATTTTACTTAAAGCACAGCCATGCACTTTCGCTTAAAGGGTGCATGGCCTTTTTGTTGGAAAAAGCCGCGGAGCAGGCTAAGGCTGCATGATCTTGAGGATTGGAGGGATGGGCATGGATGAGGAAAGCATCCGCCAGGACAGGGAACTGGCAAGGGCGGCGATCAAAGGGCTGACTTCTTATGCAGAGCAGATCGCGCATCAGGGGAAGGATGAAGAAATAGGGCAGGTAAGGAGCCTGGTTGACGCATTGAGCCTGTATTGGGGAGTGGATGGAAAGAAAGACTGGACGGGGGAATTTGATCACAAAGTCCGGCAGGCCAGGCAGAAAAGGGACACGCCGCGGCAACGCTCCGGCATAATCCGGATCAAGGCAGTCATGGGACTGTGCCGGTATGCGGAGGAAATGGCCGAGGCCCAGGGCATGGAGGAAATAGGGAGAATCCAGGAGATCCCGGACGTCATCAGGCGCATGGGGGAGGCTTTGGAAATGTGCCAGGGCGACATTGAAAATGCCTGCCGCAAAATCGGAAATATCGCAGAAACACTGAAGAAACCACAGCAGACCATGGAGCACGGAGGGAGCAGGGTGGATAGCGAACAGCAGATCGGCAAATTTAACAGGGAGAATGCCCCTTTTTACATTGTCGATCATGGGAACGGTAAATACAGCTTATGCCTTGCCTTTACTTTTCTTGAAGGGGAATATAAGGAGTTTGGGCAGGATGCGTTTAACCGTTATGCACTGGAAACCGGTGAACCGGTTATGGATGATATGGGGCTGTTTGCGCATGGAAGTGGATATGAGTGGCAGACTGTCTTTGAGAAAGCATTTGAGAGTGATCCTGAAAGCAACAGGATACAATACGATTGCGAAGCCGGCGGGTTCTTCTGCTATGCAGAAAGCCTGTCCCTGCTGGAGGATTTTGGCACTCGTTTCAGGGCTGTCTGCATGGATGGGGAGAAATTTGCAGAACTTGTCAGCAGGGCATTGAAAGAGGCTGCGGGACAGCAGTGCATGCAGGGAGCCATAGGCATGGGCGAAATAAAATAAATATATCTGCCTGACCATGGGTATCTATGATCCCAAGAAAAAAAGCATAAGGAATGAGGTATAAACGATGAAAAGGGAGCAGATTGAACGGCTGAAAGAAACATACCCCACAGGAACACCGATAGAATTATCGGAGATGGCAGGGGAGCCTCAGATGAAAAAAGGGCTGAAAGGAACAGTGACCAAAGTAGATGATGCCGGGCAGATACATGTCCGCTGGGAGAACGGGAGCAGCCTGGCCTTAAATGCAGAGCAGGATGATTTCTGCATTGGCCGGAGTTCGAAAGAAACTGAAACCGACAGATTGCTGCAGGAATACAGGAGGGATGCGGACGGGATGCAGGAGCCTGGCAGTATATGGGCCACAGGCATGGGTGGGATACAATAAAAAGTGAATAGAACCAGGCTGCCGCAGGATGCGGCCAGGCTTTCCGTTATGGCGGGGACCTGGCCGTTTTTTGATGCCCTGCGGAGGCTGGACTAAAAAGATAGAAAGGATGGAAAGACATGGCATCTAAATTTATGAGTGACATGCCGCTTGCAGGGATGGAGGCACAGATGCAGCAGGTTCCGGGATTTAGGCCGAGGAAGTGCGGGATGTCCGTCAGCAGGCTGGAGCTGACGCAGGCACGGGGAGGCTGCAGCGGGAAGGCGGAAGGGCAGGGAAACTGCGGGCCGCCAGGCGGGAGCAGGCCCTGCGGCAGCCCTGGAGGCGGCTGTGGGCGCTTTCCCTGCCTCCTCGGACGTTTTACCGATGAAGTAGGGTTTGGCCCATTTACAGACCGCGTGTCGCGCCTGGAAGGCAGCGCAGGGAGCGCGTTCCGGGATGAGGGGCACAGGGAACGGTTCCAGATCCAGTGGAAGGCACAGGCGGACGTCCCCGACAGGGATGCCATGTGTGCCGCCCTTTACCTGCTGACGGCAGACGGGATGCTGTGGGGGATGGCTGCCCAGGCGGTCCGGCCGGAGCTGATCGACTTTGCCTCCGTCTGCATCAGGGGCATCGGACTGGACGGCTATGTGCTGTTCCATTCCGCAAAGGATCTGTATAAGGGGACCAACCGGCTGAGCCTGTCGGAGCTTACCGACCCGGAACTGGTAAGCGATGGGACGTTCTGGACGGTGATCACGGCATTCCTGATCCGCAGGTATGGAGCGGAGGCATTGGAGGAAGAAAGGAGCAGCGGATGTTAAAGGTATATCTGAGCAATATCGCTACATCAGAAGGGCTGTGGCTGGCATTCCCCATGGGGAGCCAGGAAAGGCAGGAGGCCATGAAGTTTGGCGGAGAGGGTACAAATGAGATCGGGGCAGCCACAAGCCCGCTGGAGGGGTTAAAGACGCATCTGGAGGGGATGACGCTGCAGGCCGGACAGGGCATACGGGAACTGGAGTTTTTAGACCAGCATACGGACTGCATGACAGAAAAGGAAAAAAGTATATTCCAGGCGGCACTGGAGATCGAGAATCCGCGCAGTGTGATGGAGATCGTAAACCTGTCCTGCAGCCTAGATAAGTTTGTTCTCTATGAAGGCGTTTCCAGCCATGAGGAACTTGGGAGGCGTGTGCTGGGCAACGAGGAAATGCCAGAGAAGGTTGCCCTTTACCTGGATTATGGGGCAGCCGGTGAAAAGTACGCAGGCAGCCATGCCGGGTGCTTTACAGATCTGGGGTATGTGGTCCGCACGGGGGAAGCCCTGGAGCCGCTCTATGACGGGAAGTACCTGCCTGAACCCGGATACGACAGGTCGTGCGTCATTAAGGCATGGCTGAGCTCCCCTTACTACGCCGCGGGGAATTACCGGCATTACCCCGTTTCCCTCCCGGCATCGGATGACAGGCTTGCCCTGGCAGAGGAAAAGCTGGGATGGAGGAAACTGGAAGAATATAAGGTGGCCTATATCAGCTGCCCTGTCCGGGAACTGGAATCCTGCCTGCCATTTTCCAGGGATGTCAGGGAGATGAACGCATTTGCAGGGCTGCTGGCAGAAAGGAACATCCTGGGAGATGCCAGGACAAGGGAAAAGCTGTTTGCGGTGCTTGAGGCGGAGGTGCCTGAAAATATGGCGGAAGCTATGGAGATCGCCGCAGGGCTGGATCGGTACACCATGCTGCCGGAGGAAGTAAAGACAGCAGAGGATTATGCGGTTTACTATATGAAGGCCGAGCAGATGGATATAGATATAGACGCAGACCTCCAGCTGTTCATTGATTATAAAGCCTATGGGGAATTCCGGATGAGAAGGGACGGGGTGGTGCAGACGGAGCATGGGCTGGTGCTGCGGGAGGACATCCCGATGGCGCAGCCTACGGAGGAACTGGAGGAATTCAAGCTGTTCAGCCCCCTGAAAGGAATTATGTACCCTTATGATGAAGAATGGGGAGGCATTTCAGATCAGGCGGGGGAAGTAAGCTCCGAAGAATTATGCCTGTATGAGGATAAGATACTGGAGAGGATCGGGCAGGAACGCCTGGAGGAAGAAGGGGAAAGAGGGCTTGCCGTCTACCTCGGCAACCGCCTGCTGAAACGGAAAGTATTCAGCATGAACCCCACCGTGGAGATGTGGAACGGGGAACTGTGGGGCGTGCTGGAGGTAAAAAGCCATGGCGCCCTGTCGCCCCAGGAGATGTCCGGGCTGATGGAGGAATGGCTGGGACAGGAATCCGATGGCTGGGGGGAAGGCTTCGAGCAGCGGGAGATCAAGACAGAAGAAGGAGACCTCTGCGTCAGCTTCTGGCATTCCGGCGATGATTTCTTTATCAAGACGGAGCAGGAACTGAAGCAGCAGACACAGGCCCTTGGGATGAAGATGGGAGGAAACGGATGATGCGTATGGAGGTAAACATCACGGCGGACTGTCACCGCGGCAGACGGGGGTATGACGGAGCGGTGCTGGAACTGCCTGCAAGCCCTTATGAAATCGGGGATGCGCTCTGGCGCGCCCGTGTGCCGGAAGGGGGAGGGTATGAACTCCACCGTTTTAATGGCTGGCCCCAGTTCATGACAAGCCATTTAATCCTTTCCGGACAAAAATCACTGGAGGAAATGAGCCTGCTGGCGGATTCTGTCAGCCGCATGGATGAAATCCAGCTTGGGACTTATGAGGGGGCAATACGACTGTGCGGGGAAAGGAAGGGAGATGTCCCTGTCACCACGAAGGAGCTGATCAACCTTGCTTTTTCCTTAGATGACTATGAATTCCATCCCGGCGTGACCAATGACTTAATCCTTGGGAGGGCCTGCATGGAGGGCGGCATGCTGGATCTGGTAGACCGCCTGCCGGATGGGGCAGAGGAACTGCTGGACCCTGTGAAAGTCGGGGAGATGCTGCGGCGCAGCGATAAGGGGGCATTCACACCCAGGGGATATGTGTACCGCAGCGGCACGGCCGTCTGCCATGAGTTTTATGACGAGGAACACCTGCCGGCCTGCGGGGAAAACCACAAGGGCCTGCTCTCCCTGCGGATAGAAAAGCTGGATGCCCCTGATGCAGACAGCGGCGTATGGCTGGAGCTGCCTGCGGACGAAAAAGCCCTGGGGTGGGCGCTCCTGTCTGTCGGTGAGGAATCCTTTGATGCCTGCCGGATCGCAGAAGCAAAGAGCATCATCCCGGCGTTTCAGTACCAGCTGGCAGGGGACGAGGACATCGGGAAGCTGAACACGCTGGCAGGACGCCTGCTGGAACTGCAGCAGGAGGCGCCGGGGGAGCTGATGCTCGTAAAATACAAGGCCGTGCTGGAGCTGGAGCAGTATCCTGACCTGGATATGGCGCTGGACATTGCCGCCAACCTGGGCTGTTACGATTTCAGCCCGGATGTCCTGTCGCCGGATGCATATGGGGAGTATGTCCTGCAGAGCGCCGGCATTGACACAGGCGATCCTGCCTTTTCCCGCTTTGATTTCCGCGGGTACGGGGAGCGGCAGCTTGAAGGGGCAGGCTATGTGTTTACCCCCTATGGAGCCGTCACCCGAGGCGGGCAGGAGTTCGTGCATGAATATACAGAACAGGAGCAGGCGTCCGGGCAGGGCATGGCGATGGAACAATAGCACGGCGGCCGCAGGAAAGGAGGTGGTGCGGCATAGACAGCTTTATCTCATGGGTGGGCGGGAAGAAAGCCCTCCGGAAGCTGATTTATACAATGTTCCCCGTAAATTTTGACCGCTATATCGAGGTGTTCGGCGGGGGCGGCTGGGTGCTCTTCGGCAGGCCGCCCGACTGCAGGTGCATGGAGGTCTATAACGACTACAACTCCAACCTTGCCAACCTGTTCACCTGCGTGAAGGAGAGGACATGGGCGTTCCTTAAGGAGCTAGGCTTCCTGCCGGTGAATGGCAGGGATGAGTTTGCCGTCATCCGCAGGTTCCTGGATAAGCAGGAGTTTGACGCCCCGTTCCTTGCGGAGGAACTCAAACTGGCGCAGGTATCCCTGCCGGTGCCTGACTTTGAGGAAATCCGGGCGATCCTGATGGAGAACGCGGAAGTGACGGACGTGAAGCGGGCCGCGGCATTCTTCAAGCTGATCCGCTACAGCTACGGGAGCGGCTGCACATCCTATGGCTGCAAGAACTTTGACGTGCGCAAATGCTTTGACACCATCTGGCAGGCATCCCGCAGGCTTGCGGACACGGTGGTGGAGAACAAGGACTTCGAGGCGCTGATCCGGCAGTATGACCGGGACGGCGCCTTTTTCTACTGTGACCCGCCCTACTACGAGACGGAAGGGCATTATGCCGTTGTGTTCCGCAAGGAGGACCACGCAAGGCTGCGGGATGTCCTGGCCGGGTGCAGGGGGAAATGGATGGTCAGCTATAATGACTGCGGTTTTATCCGGGACCTGTACGCAGGGTACACCATCACGGCGGTGACCCGCATCAACAACCTGGCACAGCGCTATGAAGGGGGCTGTGAGTTCCCGGAGGTGCTGATCACCAACTATGACCCGAAGGAGCGGGAAAGGGCGCAGCCCATACAGATGAGCCTGTTCGGGATGTGCGGCAGCGATGGCGGGGAGGGCGGATACGAAATCACGGATGCCGCCAGGGAAAAGGAAGGAGGGACCTATGGGCAATGCGATCTATAAGCTGGTGGACGGCAAGGGAAGGGTGCTGATCCCCAAGGCGCTGCGGGAAGCGGCGAAACTGGAATACGGAGGCATCGTGCGGCTTGGGCTTGCGGACGGGAAAGTGACCGTCCGCAGGGTGGATGTGATAGAACCCGGCGACCAGTCGCCGGAGGCGGTGGAAGCCTATGTGCATGCGGCCTTAAAGACCATGCCGGACAGCACAAGGCTTCAGCTGCTTGCGGAACTGAGCGGGCTGCTGCAGAAAAAGGAGGAATAGCGCCATGCACGAATATACAAAAAATGACTGCTGCCGGACCGGGTATGGTTTCTCCCTGAAAGGGAAGGTTGTGGTGTTATCCAAGGCGGCGCTGCCGCCAGAGCATCCGGGACAGCTTTTCCTTTGCACAGGAGGGAACGGGGCGAACCCTAACCCCATGGGGCGGAGCGTGTTCCTTGTTTCCCTTTCAAACGGGGAAAGCTGCCGTTTCTGGCGGGGGGATGTGCTTGGCACGCTGAAGCCGGAACTGCTGCCGGATGAGGAAAAGCTGATGCTCTCCCAGGTCCGTCCTGCCGGGGCAAAAGACCCTGCCCGGAGCGATCCGGAATATTCCGGGTACAGCTTCCTGCCGGACGGCCGCTACAGTGCGGGCGTATGGCTGTGCAGCCCCCAGGAGGCGCTTGATTATGTGGAGATGCAGAAACCCTACCAGCACCGGGTGCTGGTCTGTGACAGGGATGATTTTGCGGTGATGGAAGTCATAGACGGAAAACTCATATATCCCGATGAACAGGCGCTTGCCGGATTCCGGCAGGGGCAGGGCAGAGGGATGACCATGCAATAGCACAGGCGGTGCCTGTATTATGCAGGAAGGAGGGAGAAATGTGAGCCAGGTCCGGATTGAAAACGGGATCATCATGTATTACGGAAACAAGGCCGGCAGGGTGGAGGACGGGTGTGCCGTGGTGGACCCCATGTTCAAAGGGGAGGAAATCAGCAGGTTCTTAGAAAGGCAGCGGCATATCCGGGAAGTCAGATGGATGGACGGGATGTTTGACCGCCTCATGGCAGGGGGACAGGAGGGTACTGCGGCGCAGGGACTTAAAAATGTCCGCGTCTGGCAGCTGAAACCCGATGTGGATGTGTATATGAAATTCATCGGGTATGAGGAAACCTGCAGGAAGTTTGGCCCGCCGGATCAGGAAAACTACCACGCGGTGTACGATGGTGCGGCGGAAACCAATGACCTGGAGGCGCTGTACATGAAGTTCGGGAATGACGGCAGTGCCCTGCCTGCAGGCTACAGGGGGCATTCCCTTTCCATGAGCGATGTGCTGGAGCTTTATGACAGTACGGGGAGCAGCTTCTACTATGTGGACCGTACCGGTTTCCAGGAGATGGAGTTTGCCGCCCCGCAGCAGGCCCAGGGCCAGACAATGCAGCTCTGACAGGCAGAAGGCTCCCCACGCCGGCCTGTCTGCTGGATAGACAGCATCAATGCCTTTATGAAGGCAGAAAAAGAAGGAGGATTTTTATGTCTACACTGGATGTCAAGATCAGTTCCATGTACCCGCCCGGACAGCAGGGCGGCATCAGGGCTTATGCCTCTGCGACCATAGACGGCTGTTTTGCCGTGCGGGGGATCAAGGTGGTGGAGGGCGGCAGGGACGGCCTGTTTGTGTCCATGCCCAGCCGGAAAACAACGGATGGCTACAAGGAGGTGTGCTTTCCTGTAACAGCGGAGTTCCGCAATGAGCTCCACAATGCCGTGCTGGATGCCTACCAGCAGGCGCTCACCATGGCGCAGGCGCCGCCTGCCCCGCAGGAGGCGCCCGAAGGCGGGACACCCCAGGAAGGCCAGCAGATGGCAGGGATGTAACAGATGCAGGACCAGGATATCAATATCATAAAACAAAAAATGGAGGGACCATCAATGAAGAAGATCAGAAATCAGTTTAACAGAGTGTGCGGTGTTTTGGCGGTAAAAGCCATGGAGGCAAAAGAGAAGCTGGCGGAGCGCTCCGGGGAGGGCTATGTTGACACGGCGGTCAAGATCCTGATCGCAGTGGTGCTCGGCGCACTCCTGCTGGCCGGCCTGTATGCCCTGTTCAAGGATACGGTTCTGCCCACGCTGGTAAACCGCATCCAGCAGATGTTCAACTATGCCGGTTAACCCGGCAGCCTGCCAGGGAACGCCTATGCCGCCAGGGATGCTGCTGCAGGCTGTGCTGTTTCTCTTTCTGCTGGTGATTGTTTCCGTCTGGGACATAAAGGATCGGGAGATCCCAGATGGGCTGCAGGCGGCCATCGCACTGCTGTCCCTGCTGCATTTTTCCCCGTGGAATCTGGCCGGGGCGCTTACGGCGCTGCCGTACCTCTTAGTGGCCCTGGCAGGAAAGGGGACAGGCGGGATCGGGGGCG
This sequence comes from uncultured Lachnospiraceae bacterium, assembly GCA_948473115.1. Classification (GTDB taxonomy): domain Bacteria; phylum Bacillota; class Clostridia; order Lachnospirales; family Lachnospiraceae; genus Acetatifactor. The sequence continues at coordinate 55,615 of CAOKWI010000021.1, forward strand.
GGGATATCAAGCTGGCGGCATCCATGGGGACCGTGCTTGGACTGCCGGCCAGCCTGGCAGCATCCGTCCTGGGGCTGTCAGCATTTATCGTTTACGGGTTTATCTGTTCCTGCATAAGGAGGCTTAAGGGGAGGAAGGGAAGGACCGCCCATCCCGCGGGGCCGTTCCTGGCGGCAGGGGCAGCCATAGCTTATTTCATGGAGATTGGAGGATGGATCATATGAAAAAGAAAATCATCATCACATTTTGTGCCGCTGTGCCGGTTGTGGCGCTGGCGGCGTTTTTACGCAGCCGCAGGAAAAGATACGCGGTGCGGTAGTAAACGGGGCGGGCTTTCAGGGAAGGCCCGCCTGATACTTAATACAGAATATTTGATTTTCAGGAGGGAACAGAATGCAGATTTTTAAGAACAGGATCGTCATAGGAGTGGCCTGCATCATCCTGTCGCTTGTCATATGCTTTGCGGTCACGCCGCTTTTTAACAGGAGCATCAGCGAAAAGGCACAGATCGTGCGGGTGGTCAGGGAGATCAAAAAGGGCGAGGAGATCACGGCGGCACAGGTAAAGGTGGTGGAAGTAGGAGGCTATAATCTGCCGGAGGACGTGGTGCGGAACCCTGAAACCGCCATCGGCAGGTACGCCTCCGCCGATTTTGCGCCGGGGGATTATATCATCGCCTCCAAGATCGCGGATGAGCCTGCCGCGGAAAATGCCTACCTTTACAGCTTAAACGGGGAAAAGCAGGCCATGTCCGTGACGGTGAAAGCCTTTGCCAACGGGCTGTCCGGGAAACTGCAGAGCGGCGACATCGTATCCGTCATAGCCCCGGATTACAGGAAACAGGGGGCGACCGTGATCCCGCCCGAACTCCAGTATGTGGAGGTCATTGCCGTGACGGCGAACAGCGGGTATGACGCCAACACAGGGGAGCGGGAGGATGAGGACTCGGAAAGGGAGCTGCCCACCACCGTGACGCTGTTAGTCACGCCGGAGCAGTCCAGGATACTGGCGGAACTGGAAGCGGACGGCAAGCTGCACCTTTCCCTGGTTTACCGTGGGGATGCGGGAAACGCCGCCAGATTCATAGCGGCGCAGGAGGCCGTTCTGGAGGAACTGTATGCGCCTGAAGAAAGCGGGGAAGGAACCGCAGAAGGCGCCCAGGAAACGGAGGAAAGAAACGGGGAGCAAAAAGACAGCTGGTCCATGGAGGAAGAAATCAGGAAAGCAGAGGAAGCGCTGTCGGGAAGCGGGGTGGAGTAAGCCTTGAATTTCATGAAGAACAGCATATTCAGCCGGAAGGATGGCGGGGATGATGACCGCATGGAGCCGGAAAAGGGAAACCAGGTGCTGGCAGTGTGGGGAAGCCCCGGCTGCGGCAAGACAACGGTGGCCGTCAAGCTGGCGGCATACCTGGCACAGCAGAAGAAGGACGTGGCGCTGCTTTTATGCGACATGAACACGCCCATGCTCCCCTGCATCTGCCCTCCGGGGGACCTGGAGGAAGAACATTCCCTGGGGAGCATCCTTGCGGCAAGCCATGTCTCGGAGTCCCTGGTGCGGCACAACTGCATTACCCATAAGAGGTTCCGCCACCTTGCCATCATCGGGATGAGGAAGGGGGAGAACGAATACACCTATCCGCCCTATGAGCGGACCCAGGCGGAGGAACTGCTGCAGGCGTTAAGGAACATTGCCCCCTATGTGGTCATCGACTGCGGCAGCTCCATCGCCAACGACATCCTCTCCGCCATCGCCCTGCTCAAGTCCGACGCGGTACTGCGGATGGTAAACTGTGACTTAAAATCCATCAGCTACCTGTCCAGCCAGCTGCCCCTGTTAAAGGAGAGCAAATGGGATGCGGAGAAGCAGTACAGGGTGGCAAGCAACGTGTACCCTAACGAGGCCAGCGGCCATATGGAGCAGGTGCTGGGGAGCGTGGCATTCCAGATCCCACATTCCGGGGAGGTGGCGTCACAGGTCCTGGAGGGGAACCTGTTTAAGGAGCTGGGCCTGAAGGACAGCAGGGCATTCCGGAAATCACTGGAATCCATCGCAAAGGAGGTGTTCGGATGTTAGGGGAAAAGCGGAGCAGGGCGGCATTCCAGGGGAATTTTCCGGAAAGTGTTCAGGACGGGATAGGTGCGGATGCAGGGAAAACGGAAGCGGGAAATGCGCCGTCCGGGTACAAAGAGGAAAGACAAAAGGGAACCGGACAAGGAAACGCACCCACAGGGTACAAAGGGGCAGGGCAGAAAGGAACCGGGCAGGCCGGACCAGGAAATGCGCCGGAGAGGGGCACGGGTGCGGGAATGCCTGTTCCGGTATCTGCCGGGGAGGCATACCTGGACAGCCTGTTAAACGGCTGCCTCGGCGGGGAGGCAGCCGGATGCCCTGACAGTGGGGGCAGGGCAATGGGGGATGGCAGGGGAACCATTCCCACACATACGGATGAAAGCAGGAAGATCCTGACGGATGCCGGGAAACAGGCGGGAAACGCCTGTGAACCCACAGCAGGGGAAATACGGCATATCCCTGTGGCAAAAATAGAATCTTCCGGAGAGGTATCTGCTGAAAGGAAAGAGGTGCCTGAAAGGGAGGAATCCCCTGAAACGGAAGAAGATTATGATACACCCAGGCGGGAGGCCAGGACGCTGCGCACCCATGGCCTGTTTTTTGAGGCGGATGCGGAGGGCAGGGATTTTGCCTCGGTGTTAAAGGAGGTGCAGGCGTACCTGTCCAAGGAGTACAGCAGCCTGGTCACGGCAGAGGGCAGCGAAGATGCAAGGGCGCAGATCAGGCGCTTTGCGGGCAAGTACATCCAGGACCACCGGATATCCGTGCCCGGCATGGATACGGAAACGCTGATCGCCGCCATCTATTCCGAGATGGCAGAATTCGGTTTCCTGACCAAATATATCTATGGGGAAGGAATTGAGGAAATCGACATCAATGCATGGGATGACGTGGAGGTGCAGTTTGCGGGCGGCGTGACTGAGAAGCTCACGGAGCATTTTGACAGCCCGGAGCATGCCATCAACGTGGTGCGGCGCATGCTGCATGTCTCCGGCATGGTGCTGGATGACGCCAGCCCCAGCGTCCTTGGGCACCTTTCCAAGAACATCCGCATCGCCGTGCTGAAGACGCCCATCGTGGATGAGGACGTGGGCGTGGCGGCCAGCATCCGCATCGTCAACCCCCAGAGCATGAAAAAGCAGGACTTCATAAAGGGCGGCACGGCAACGGGGCAGATGCTGGACTTTTTGGCGGAGTGTATCCGTTACGGCATCTCCGTGTGCGTGGCGGGGGCCACCAGCTCCGGCAAGACCACCCTCCTTGGGTGGCTGCTCACCACCATCCCGGACGGCAAGCGCATCTACAGCATAGAGAACGGCTCCAGGGAGCTGGCCCTGGTGCGCAGGAAGGAGGGGAGGGTGGTCAATTCCGTCATCCATACCCTGACCCGCGACAGCGAGAACGAGCGCCAGAGGGTGGACCAGATCGCACTGCTTGACATGGCGCTGCGGTTCAACCCGGACATCATCGTGGTGGGGGAGATGCGGGGGCCGGAGGCGAATGCGGCGCAGGAGGCCGCCCGCACCGGCGTGGCCGTGGTCACCACCATCCACTCCATGAGCTGCGACGCCACCTACAGGCGCATGGTGTCCCTCTGCAAGCGGGCCGTTGACATGGGGGACGACACCCTGATGGGGTTCGTCACGGAGGCATACCCCATCGTGGCGTTCTGCAAACAGCTGGAGAACAAGGACCGGCGCCTGATGGAGATCATGGAATGCGAGATCCTGCCGGACGGCACAAGGAAGTTCCGCCCCCTGTTCCAGTACCAGATCACGGAGAACCGGGTGGAGGACGGGAAATTCATCATCAAGGGGAGCCACAGGCAGGTCAATCCCATATCGGAGGGCCTTGCCCGGCGCCTGATGGAGAACGGGATGCCCCAGGAGATGCTCCTGCGGCTTCTGGCGGCGCCTGATAAAAACAGAGAAAGGAAGGAGGGGATGCCCTATGACGGCAATTGAACTGTTGGCCTGCGCCGGCTTGATTACCGGCGTGTTCCTGATCCTGGGATTAAAGCCCACGGAATTCACGGACGGCCTGTTTGCCTTTCTGATAAGACCGAGAGGCAGCATCCGGGAGGATATCCGGGAAACCTCCGGGCGGAAGAAACCGGGGCCGCTGCGCCGGGAGATACTGGAGGCACAGGGCGTGCTGGAGATGACGGGGAGGGGGCGGCGGTTCTCCCTGGTATGTGCGGCAGCCCTGGCGCTGTTCTGCGCGGGAGGCTCCGCCGCCATCCTCCTGGGGAACTTTTTCCTGGCACCGGTCATGGCGGTGGGGTTCCTGTTCCTGCCGTTCTGGTATGTGAAGCTGACGGCCAGCCATTACAAGCGCGATGTATCGGCGGAGCTGGAAACGGCGCTGTCGGTGATCACCACCGCCTACCTGCGGACCG